>NZ_JAMPMC010000027.1:0-93183 GCF_028477945.1 Providencia sp. PROV261
TAAAGGGCAATAAACTGATTCACTCACACAGGCGACTCCTTGGATTTGTTTGGCAAGGGATGAACCGGTCAGCACCATGCCACCTGTGTTGGTGGTATCACTTTTTAAAATAATTTTACGACCGTTAACTGTGCTACGCATCAATGGGCTTTTCCTTGTCAAGTTGATTAAGGGTTTTCGCGATTTGTGCATCAACATCAACAGGGGACTCATAGCGACCAAAATAAAACTTCAATGGCTCACTTTCAAAATCATGATCAGTGATTACATCTCTTCCTTTTTGCATATAGGCATTAATAAAGCTAACAAACGCATTATTTTCATATTCTTCACTGAGAAACAAACTACTGTGAACCGATGCATTCGGTTGAAATAGAATCGTTTCTAATCGATTTTTGTCTGAATTAAATGTAAATAACTTGATAAATAAATTATTACTTGGAGCTGCATATCCAGCATCTTCATAACGGGCTACATAGACTTTTTTATTTTCCCATGTGTATAAAAGATTACGCTTTCTATCCAATACCAATATTGGGTAAGGCCCAATAAAGACGGATTTCCCTGTAATATAGAGGGCATAACCAAAAGCGAATGCGAATAATATCGTCAGATATATTGAATACTCAGTTCCTGCATAAAAATTTCCCGAGTAATAAGATATTAAGTAATCAAATAAATTGGGGGTTTTATCAAAAAAAGGACGGTATAACTCTACTGCCTCAGGTGGATTTACTGAATTTTCATAAATATCTTTATATCCATAAATAACTGATATAAATGACTTATAATTTGAATAATGGTTTTCAAAAAAAGAATTAATCATGAATATGAAAACAGCAAGTACAACCAAAAATAACGGTATTGAGACTACCTTTCTATAATTAAAATTGGTCGATTTTATTTGGCATTGTTCCGAGTTTATTTTTAACAGATATGGACTGTTTTCTAATGAACCTTTAGCATTATAGTCCTCTTGATAAGATGCGATTTTTTGCGTTTTTAATTTACTCGGGAACATGGTTCCCATAAAAAATTTGAACATTATGGAGCCTCTCTAGCAATATCACCATCCTAATTTTAATAAGGCGAACAGGCTTTAATATACGTACTAATAAGACGAGAAAATGTTCATCCTACCGCGACAAGCACACATCCACCAGAACAGCCACAAGCCACTTTGTGGCCTTCTAAGGCGACAGGGATACCATTAATTTTTATTAAGCTATCGCCTTCAACGATAGCGCCTGTTTTTTTACACGAAGGGCAATAAACAGAGTCGCCCACACAGGCAATTCCTTGGGTTTGTTTGGCGAGAGAAGAGGCCGTCAACACCGTGCCTCCGGTATTCGTCGTATCATTTTTTAAGATAATTTTTCTGCCGTTCACAAGACTACGCATTGCGTTTTTTCTCCTGATCAAGCTTTGCTAAAATCTGTTCGACCTGTTGCTCAAAATCAGTAGGAAGTGGGTTTTTACCAAAAAACAAAAAGGGTTTGCGGGCTTGGTAATCGACAGACGAAACGGCATCTCGCCCCTCTTGCATATAAGCATTGAGAAACGTGATAAAACGATGGTTTTCACTGTCGGTACTGGTCAGGAAACTGGAGTAATGGGAAACATTTGGCTTGTAAAGTATGGTTTTCAATTGCCCTGTTTTTTCATCAATGCCATACAGTTTAATCGCCAACATTTTACCTGCATAGCCGAATTGTGCATCTTCATAGCGTGTTAAACGTACTTTCCCCATCCCATAGCTATACAGTATTCCTCGTTGCCTATCCGCAATGAGATACACCGGAGGTGTGAAGAAAGAGAGATAGCCCAATAACCATAAAAAACCCGGGAAAAAAATTAGCCAGCCGATAACTAAATATTTACCATATTGGCCATTTATAACAAAGTTACCTGAATTGTAAGCTTTTATATACTCCCATAAACTTATTTTTTCTTTTCCAAAATAAGGTTTATATAATTCAATTAACTTTGCTGATAACTCACTTTGTTTTTTTTCATTACCATACTTTTTTTCTACATGTTTAGCCATCATTTCAATTGATGTTTTATTTTCAACATGCACCTTAAAAAAAATAGATGCAGTGTAAAAAGCCATAAAGAGTAACACGATAAAAAAAGGTGTTGTATTAGTGAGCTGGCTATTCCGCTGTGGGGAGTTAATCACACAACGCTGTTTATTGACCGCATCTAAAAATACCAGTTTTTGAGGCTCCAACGGATCATCGTAGTGATGACTTTCTTCAATCAATAGCGTGGTTTCTAATTGCTCCGGGTGCTTTGTTGCCGTATATAAACTCGTCATTCTGTGCCTTCCTCATCAATACAGCCATAAAGTTTATCATTAGGATCACCGTTTCGGTAACGCAATGGCGCAATTTCACCTTTAAGACGATCCACCAAGTAATACCAATAAATGGATGGGATAGATTGCCCCAGAGGATCACCTACAAAAATACCCGCTTCGACTTCAAAGCTCAGTACAAGCTCTCCATCACGCAGTGCCGTACAGGCTAACGCATCTTGCAAAGCTGCCTCAAACGCCGCATTAAATTTTGTTTGCTGTGAAGCCAAATAGTCAATCCCACGATGTTTGACTACCGTACCCCCTTGTTTGGGTAAAGAGGTCACAGGTGTTCCCGCGGGATAAGTAAACAAAGCTTTCTTTTCAACCAATTGATATTCAACATCCGAAATACCGCATTGAAAATTGCCCAGCGTAAACTGATATTGGATGACATAATGTGCAGCCCCGTAATGACTTTGCCCTAATCCCGCCTTTGATTTTGGAATTGCGTTAATTTGTAATTGGGAAGTAAAGAAAATATTTGCAAATTCTTGTAATTCAATCTGATAATAATTTATATAATTTTCGAAAAATTTAGTATATTTTTCTAATTGTTGCCTTTTTGATAAAGGTCTAAATGTATCAGAATTACCAACTATTTCATTTCCCCCGCAAAATACTTATCCCCATTTCCCCAAAAACACTGCTTCAATAACTCTTCAAACGAATCTGTTTTAAAGTAAGTGTAAATCGCCATACCAATGCCGAATACTATCACACCGATAATAATCAACTCCCACGCAAATGCTGCAATGGCGGTCGCCACCACGCCTTCCGTGGCACCGTATGCTGCCAGCCCCACCGAAAACGCCAATGTCCCTGCTGCTTCTGCAATTTTTGCCGAGCCCGTAATGGTCACCCCTTGCGCATCCAGTTGAATCGAGCCTGCTTGGCCTTTAATAATCACCGTTTCACTGGCTTGCAGTGTGTGTACCTTGGTGTGCGTATGGATACCGCCTGCAGCAGTTAACTTGTAATCATTTTGTATATCGCACTGTTTGTTTTCACCTACTTCTTGGAAGTGACTGGCGTGTATTACCTCTTTCCAACTGTTATCAATACGTGTGATACGATCTTTTCCAATTTGCTCGAATTGGTTAACGCCTACCTTCACCGTTTGTTCATTAACGATATGAATAAATTCGTCATGACACACTTCATGTTTGCGGTCATTGGCGACTGTGTGGGAGTCATCATGACCCACATATTGGGTTTTATTGCGATTAATGTGAATATTGTTATCGCGCTGCGCATGTAGATAAATTTCTTCGCGACCGTTACTATCCTCAAAGCGTAACTCATTAAATCCTTCGCCTTTATGGGTTTTTGAACGAAACGTAGTACGGGTTTTATGCTTAGGCAAATCTAATGGTGGGTTATTCCGCCCATTATAAGTACACCCTGTGATAATTGGCCTATCAATGTCACCGTCTAAATAGGAGACAATCACTTCTTGCCCGATCCTCGGAATTGACATAAAGCCAAAACCATCCCCGTTCCAGCCATGGGCGACTCTGACCCAACAAGAGGCACTGTGATCGGGCTTACCACGCCTATCCCAATGAAAATAGACCGTGACCGCCCCTTGGGAGTTGGTGTAAATCTCTTCACCCGGAGGACCCACGACCGTCGCTAACTCATCACCATCGGCGGTGGGTTTGTAGCGGTACGGTGGACGCCATTCTTGGGTACTTGGAATAAAGGTGATGGTATTACTCAATTGCGTACCTTCACCGCCACTGTTGTCAGCGAGGGGCTGTACCCCGTGATGGTGTGCCGTAATCACTTGCCAGCTGTCATTCATACGGCTACTGGGATGATTAGATAAGCTGAATATTCGTCCAGGTGCTAATTCAATACAATTGGTATTAGCAGTGCCTGTTTGGCGGTTATTTTGCGATTGTTCGTAGCGGATTTGATTAAACGACTGACCTTCAGCATCTTCTTGGAAGCGCCCATAACTTTCAAATACTTCGTGTTGTTGATGTACTTCACCCGTTACCTGATGGCTCAATGGGTAAGAAGGACGTAACTGATTGTAATCTTTATCAATACGAATATCACTACATAAGCGTTCTGCATAACGCCATGCGGTGACCGTGCTGTCGGTAATATCGGTTTCTGATTGGGGATTATAAGTTAAATGGATCCCCGCTTTCATACCCAAGTGGCGATCGCTATAGAATAATTGTGGGCCTTCCTCGAACCAGTAGTTAATCCCTTCTTCGGCAGCGAGGCGACACCAAAACTCATACAGGGTTTCACGTTTTTGCGTGATATAAGAGCGCTGCAAATGCTCTTCAGGGTGATAAAATAATTTATCGTGTTTAACATGGGATTCATTCAGCAAGGTTTCTAGTATGTTGGGAACGGTAGTGTCTTGGAAAATACGACTATCTTGCTTAAGCGTCATGATCCACATTTCAGGGCGGATAACAAACTGATACCACGTTTTCACGCCATCGGTATTGCCTTGCTCGGCGCTAGCTAAAATCCCTTGTACACAACGGGTAACAATACCTTCACGCATGATGGTGATGGAGGAAGCCATCCCCAATACATCTTGAAAATCAATCTCTGATTGTGAGCTGACGGCTTGAATGTTCAGCGTAAATAACTCGGATAACCCTTCGTGCAAATCAAATTGGGTGACCTGAAAGGTCTCTACAGGAAGATCACCAATTTGGCAGGTAAATACGAGTCCGGAATACAGCTTACGATTAGCAATTGCATCGTAAATATCTATTTTCTTAGATTGAGAGGGCTGAGATCCGCTGGCGTCAGAAGCCGATTTAAGGCGCTGTGGCTCTGGCCTGTTTAATAGAGATTGCCAATGTTGACCCGCTTTTTCAGCATCAGATACATTTTTTCTCGAGATATTTGAAGACATAGACTTAACCTTGCAAAATGGCGCACTCAATTGTTGCGCCATGGTTTTTTATAACAGTGATTTATATCCTTGTAATGGTGAGGGTGATAAATACCATGTCGGTAAATCAGCATCATTGAAATTCACTGACATTTCCAACAACATATTTTCAGATAAACAAAAAGGGAAAAAATGATATAGGTGAGTGACAAACATAAATGCCTCACCTTCATTTTCAAATTTTTGAATGTCTAATGTCACCACAAGGGATAAGCAGCGATATGGTTTTCCTTTTAAAATGTGATCATATAAATTCGTTTTAAGCGCAATACAACCTGATAATAACCGTTCAAGTTTGCGTGTAACTTGTCTATCGTTTTCACGATATAAAATATATTCCGTCAACATCTGCTTGATAGTATCAAGAGACATCAACATAAAAGCATTAGCACTATAGTGTGATAGTAATTGCCAATAATATTTATCATTCACAATCGGTGGATAACAGTTTGATAACTCGGTGATATTTGCTGTTTTTACTCCTTCTGGCACCTTCTCACTATGGCTGTTTAAGACCCCTATGCGGCTTTCTTGATATTGTTCAAAACTCACATAATTACATGAAAAACGTAAACTAGGAGGCACTACCATCGGTGTACCTTTATTATCATAAAAATTTAAATAATATAGTGTCCTTCCTCGAATATCGTTATCAATAGTGAGTGCATAAAACAACGCTTGTTGATATTGGGGCAGCAGACGTGATGCCGCAGTAAAATCCGTCATCGGATAAAAATCACAATATAAGCCACGAACCTTTTCGTGAGGCTCTAATGACAACTGAATATCTGATAAATGCGCCAAATAGTGATTATCAGGTATAGGTAATAAATACGACGATTGATTATATTTAAAATCTATTTTCAGCTCATTTTGCTTTTCTTTATCAATTGCAGGTACACAGTTTAAATAAAAACTCTCTTCACACTGTGCCTGAGTAATCGAAAGCTGCTTATTGAAATAGATATTGATCACAAACGTATCATCATCTTGCCAATTAAGCTGCTTAGTGATCAACGGTACATTAATATCGATAAAATGATGAACATGTGGTAAATAAAACCCTTCCAGTAGCTGTTGAGGGGCTGATAATTGATTATCTGTTTGCTGGAAAATTTGAAATTTTTTACCTATCTTCGGCTCAAAATAAAAATCAAGGCTGTTCCCACGATAGCTTTTTCCATCATGATTCAGCTCTATATAATCAAAATATTGGCTAAACCCGAGCATCAAAGTATCTGCAATAGCTTTTTGTTTACTCAAAAAGAGGTTTAGCGATGCTGTATCATATTCTTTTATTATGCCTCGGTATTTTACTCGTAATGAGATACAACTCCGATTAGGCTGATGAGTAATTTTTCGCTCAACAATAGAATAAGGTTGTAGGGTCACTCCATAACAAAGACTAAAACTGGCACCTTTAGGACCTAGAATCAAATTATTTTCTGAAAGATAATATGGATAATCAATGACCCCATCTTGGTCAACCTGAATAATTGTTGTTGAAGGTAGCCCCTTAATCGCTTGTGAGCCTAAACGTTGTAGTAAAGGTAAGGTAATTTCAGGAAAAGCGTCATCAATTTTTTCTTGTAGGCGTGCCGAAAGAAAAGCAAACCCTTCAAGTAAATAACCCGTATGAGGATCTTGTGGATCTAATACGTGAGCCAAATGCGGCTTCTCTCTCGCATAATCGTCAGCGAGTTTTTGTAAATATTGCTTTTCTTGTAGATACTTTATTTCACTCATCTTTTAGGCTCAGCATCCATTAAATTGTATTTTCTTGCCAGCTACAGTAGCCTGAAGTCCCAGCCATAACATGCTGAAATATAATATCTTTATATTTCACAGTTAGTGTTTCCTCTGGTAATTGCTCATTATTATTCGATGAATGAGGATAGTCTGACTCTAAATTAATAATGGACGCTTCTCTCAGAGTAATGGTGTAATACTTTTCTTGAGAGCCTGTTTGTGAAGTCCGATAAAAATTAAATGTCATCTCAAGTGTTTCATTATTGGCAATTGCATTTGCCAACAATGGAGATGATTTATCTAACAACTTAATTAATGTAACAGGTTGAAAATTAATATTTTGAGTACGACTAAAGCCATTTCCTAATCGTAGGACAAAAATTTCATCTTCATGACCGTTTTGATACTTATTACCGATCGAGTCTAAACTTCCACATCCTTGAGAAATTGCACCTTGTTTGCTGCCTTTTAATGTCAAATAGATCATATTCGCCATGATAATATCCTTTTAATATGAGTTTGGTTTTAAACCGCGTTCTTCTGCCTGTTTTTGCAAATCATAGTAACGTGCTAATAAGCCATTAATTTGTGAATCGATATTACTAATTAATGTTGGTGAGATAGGCTGGTCATTTTCAATTTGTAAAGAGAATTCACGTAGTCTTTCTTCAACAGGTGTACTCTTGTTATGCTGCTTTTGAATATCATAGATAGCAGTTTTCAAATAAGAGAGAGTAAAACTCCCGCGATTGCGCTCTTGCATCACAATTTTGTCTGATAGCTGCTGTAATAATGTCGCTGTTTCTGACCAACTATCGCTAATTGGCGCATTTTCTAACCGAGTTGTTATCAAGTTTTGCCAGTTACGGCTGACATAAGCTTGATCCGCATTGTTAGGCCACCGTTTTTTGGCTACATCCACTAATGAATCAGCGAGCTTTAAGGTAAAAATAGGTGACTGCTTCTCTAATAACCCTAAGTTATCCGCGTAGGTTGTAAGCTCAGGTTTATATAGCCATTGAGCCGCCGCGCCTTCAGGAACAGAAGCCATTGCAATAACTTCTTGCTGGGTCGAGTAATACAACGCATAGCCGATACCAGAAAAGATGACTGCGCTTGATAATAACCCTAAAAAAAACCCTTTTGTCGCACTCATTTTTTCCTGAGTAGGCATAGGTGAAGAAGGCCGTTTTTGAGCCGCTGTTTCAATCACGATTGATTGTGCTGGTGGCTCTTGCTCCGTTTTCGGCTGCTGGATATAAACTAAAGGCGGCAGCTTTACCGTTTGACCTTTATTTTGATTTAATGCATTTTCGCGCTGTTCGAGGTTTTTCGCTGAGTTTTGGAAAAACCACAAAAGGTTTTCTAATTTCGGTACTTTTGTCCACGTTGTTTGGGCAAGCTTATCGATAATGAGCTGTAGCGCACGCTCGGAACGATAGATTAACCGTAGATCACTGGTTTTAAAACTGATTTGCCGCAATGCTGAACCAGCACGGCTATTAAACCAATTCAAAATATCAGCACGATGATGGGGCTGTTCTGGCCACAAATGATCCCATTGTGTCACAACAACACTTGCTAATAGTTCACATCCCTCGGTAAAACCGTTTAAACCATGTAATTGTAAACGCGCGATGGTGTAATAAATTCCACTTTGTAAATCAATGCCATGGGTTTTAAATAGCGTTAAACACAATGACTCAATTAAAGTCCAGCTCACTTCAGGGCGGGCTGGATGGTTAAGTTTATTGAACTCGGTTTTTAGCGCGATAAATTCTGGGGTCTCCAAGGGAGACCCTCCTACTTTAATCACCAAGTTTTCTGATTGCGTACTCATTTATTGTTCTATTCCCTCGTATTAATACTGAAAAATCATATTAATAAAGCGTTTCAGGTAAACGGAATCGGGTAAATAATCCTCCGAAGAACGGGTTGTTAGATTCATCAATTTGCACGCGATAAGTCATATCTCCGCCATCAATTGTGAAGCGAACTTCAAAAGAGTTTGGTTTCACATTCATTAACCTGCCGCTATCGATAAGGCGTAATTGCGCCCAAGGTCCGCTAAAGCTGAGCGAACGAGGGGATTTATCACCAGAAAGAGGCACTAATGTCAGCTTACTTTCAATGTTTGAACGCATTGAGTTTGGCCACACCATATGTACGGTGTTACTGCGCCCATGAGAGTAGTCAATAATCTGCCCATCAAGGTTCAAGATACTGCGACGTTTATTACCTGACAGTGACAACGGTTCTACCGCAAATTGTGTTTCAAGATTACCTTGAGCAGTAAAGAAGGTGTCTCGAATGCGGTTAGCAATCTCAATTTGCTCCAATACATCAGGGCGAATCAGCGATTGGCCTTCCATATTTTCAATCAAGTTATTTTCAACAAATAAACGTAGATTCTGTTGATAGAAACTATCGATGGTGCCATTTGGTTTGAAGAAACGTTCAAATTCGCTTAATGGCACATCTTGTTTAGATTTCGGATTAAATGGATAACGTCCAGCGATGTACGCGTTGTACTGTTTGACAACGTTTTCATTCCACTCGACTTCCATATAACGAATAGCTTCTTTTTGTACCACATTCCATGCTTGGTCCGAGAGGTCTCCTACCCAACGATTTAATGGTTCTGGTAATGTTTTCGCCATTTGTGATAGCTCAAAAATGACATCACGGTTATTATCATTCAAACGCATAGACACCGCTTTTAGTGCAGCTTTACCTGGTACTGGTGAGTTTTGAATACTTAATAAATAACGATGCAATTCATTTAGCTTCTGATTGAGATTTTGTAGGTTTTCACCATTGTTACTCACTAAAATCTCAGTTTCGGGTGAAAACTCTCTATCCAACCTGCTAAGCAACCTGTATTTCGGCTCTGCCATCAATTTTTGCTGCTCTTGTGAAGACAGCGAACTATCAATGGTAGGTAAAGAAGTGTTATCTCTCAGTACCTGTAATGCACGTCTTAACGGCTGCTCACCACTGATTATCTGTTCTAATGCATTGATTTCATCTTGAATTGTGTCAAATTCACGAATCTCTAAATTACTCATCGCCCCACGCCATTGCGCAGTATAGTCATTCAGATATTGTTCGCTAATTTGACGTTGGATCTCTTTACGGTCACTCTCGCTATACTGTGTATTGCTTGATAAATTTAGCACCCAAGCATCAAGTAATGTCAGATCGACCAATTCATCATTTTGCCTAATAAAGTAGTTAATCAGCCCAGAACGGGTGAGAAACTGAGGGATTTCGAGCTTATCTTCATCGTTCACAGTAAACACTGAGTTAAAACCAGGGCCTATTTGATGACGGAGGTTTAATGGTGATGACAGTGTTTGATTCGCTTTCAGCCTCAATGTTTGATAAACACGTTGGTATAGCGACAGCGTGCTCAGCTCTTTTTGAGCGTCACTGATTGGTTTGGCAAATGGCCCAAAGACTTTATTGGCAATCGCTGAACCTTGATTACGCTCAGCTTTCCAGTCAGTGTGCTCTAACGCATAATGTAAATGGCCGCGAAGCTGAGCTTGGATATCTCGTTGCCCTGTAAATAGCTGGCTCCAGTAGTTTGCCATATAGTCTTCAACCAACCCGTTATTACGCCCACTTTTATCTTCAAGCATGCGCATAACACGTAAGATTTCGAGCTTCTCTTCACTGCCTTTTTCAGCATTATCCAGCTCAATAAGTAACCCTGCCATAATGGCGGGTAAAAAGCGTTCCGTTAACAATTGCAAGTAGACATTTTCAACTTGTGGTCCAACTTTTTGCCCCTGATATAACCCCATTTCAGACAGAATGCCATTTTTATCACGATGGTTTCCGTAAGCTAATGTTGCTTCTCTAAGTGGGTTCAAAACAGGAAGTTGTTTGCTACCGTCAGTATCTTTAGTTGTCGTTGATTCAATCGCTTTAAATGCTTTAACTTCATTAAGCACATTCTCGCCCGCACGATAGTTTTTGTTGTAGTAATGGCTCCAGCCATTCCAAGCCAATATCAAACCAACAATGCTGACAGTTGAAGCAACTAAAAGTCTGGTACGATGTTTTTTCAGCCAATAATGGTTTTCCGCTGCTAAGTTTGGCTCGCTAAACAGCACATCACTGAATAAGTTGTGCGTAAAATAGGGATGTGTATCTGAAATAGGCCAAGTTGTTAGTGGTGCTGTTGGTAAATGGTATTGAACTGACGCCGTTTGGCTAAAGACGTCGTCAATCTGACCAACTTGAGTCGCAGAGGTGAGATAAACCCCTCTTAAACGGATATTTTTCTGTTCATTGTTAGCGACCAATGCAGAGATTAATTTTGCTACACTGCTTTGTAACCCTTCAATTTGGCGAACAAAACTAAATAAGTCGCTTCTTTGGCTTCCTTCTGAACGATTTAACATCATTTCAGGTAAAGCACTGTTCATTTGGCTAACCCATTGGCTCCAAAAGTGATTGAGCTGTTTTTCCCAATTAACATTTTCTTTTGAGCTAAAAGATACCCCTAATACCTGATTACGCTGTTGAGCATCAAGGGATTGGAACATCGCATCAAAACCACGTAACAAGTCCAGTTTAGTCAACACAATATAGAGTGGTAATTGACTATTGAATGTCATACGGACTTCTTCAATACGCATATGTAGGTCAGCAATGAGCTGGCTATTTTTTTCCTTCGAATTTGTCAGTAATGACAAAGTATCCACGGTTAAAACAATGCCATTCATTGGTTGTCTTGAACGGTTTTTGCTTAACCAGTGTAAAAGTTCATTCCATAAACGATGATATAGCTGGGGCTTATCCCCCTCACTCACTGGCTGGGTCAATAATTTCCCATCTGGCACAAAAAGGACGGCATTATCCGCGAGTAGACATTGAATATGCAGAGGGAGTTTCTGGTCACTAACAACATTTTCTGTTGGTGCAATATCTAAAGTATTAAGGCTATTTTTTAGTAATGTATGCTTACCACTCTCATCGGCCCCCAATACGAAATACCAAGGACGTAAATATACGGATTGAGTATGTCCGTTGAGGTGACGAACAAATTGCGATTTCCAATAATCGAGATAACGATTTTGAAACTCAATATCGTGACGAACAGGATCAACAACCGCTAATTCCACGTCTAATTTAAGGCTTTCAAGGCGTTTTACACGTTTCCATGTCGCGATCCCAATCCAACTCACAATGATGAGAAGAATAATAATCGTCGCTAACCAACGCGCGCTCAGCTCTTTAAGGGGATAACTGCCCTTGTAGTTAAAATCGGGTCCCCACCACCAAATCCAAATAATCAAAATCGCTGGGAGCAGTGCCAAACACAGCAGTAAGAATGATTTAATTTTGGGCTTATCGCCAAAAAACAGCTTCTTAAGAGAACCCGTTATTTTTGGTATGGATAGAAAAGATAATTTCATTGTTGTGAATTCCTATCAAAAGTCATTTCCTGCTTGTCTTGCACCTTCTGTGCTAAACGATTGAGCAAATCGGGTTCCCAGTCCGATAACGAGTAATGTAATGCTGCGGTATGCAGTTGCTGATACAGGTTCTCAGCCATATGCTGCATCCCCGCTTGTTCAAATAACTGGGCAGATAACAATTGGCTATAAAAACGTGCTCTCGGCTCGTTCGTAGAAGCGATAAAATTTTCGACCATTTTTAACGCTTCACTTAAGCCATGCTGTTCATAGCAATGTAAAATTTCTTGTTGTTCAGCTTGTAAACTGTGAGAACTCGTCGAGGCGTCGTGACTCGTTGATTTTTGAGAAGCTGAAAGCCAAGACTGAACCTCTTCAGGCAAGAAAGGTGTCATGTCAGAAAAACTCAGTTTGGCTAAATCAGGTAATCGGTTTAAAAACTGTTGCAACGCCTGAGCAATCGCAACACCCACCAGCGGATAGCCTAACTTTGTTGCAACTTGAGCAGCTAACATATGGCCTTCCAGCCAATAAGGCGATAACGTTAAGCTTTGTTCAATGTTATTCAACAACGCCATTGATGGTTGCGCCATTTGGTTTTTGTAATCAATCACTCGGTCAGGAGAAACAGGAGCTAATGGCGTTTTTCCATCATTATTTGCCATCGGTAACGCATGAATGGAGTGCCAAATAGCATAGCGCCGTAAGCAATAACCTACCGCATCCGAAGGCGTTTGCTCACATAACGCCTCAGCCACTTTAAGCAATGTCTGTTTCCACTGACGCTCATCCGTTTGGTTCACCTCAACTGTAGGTACTTTTGTTGCTGCCACCGGAGTCTGTGCTTGTTGAGTATTTTCTACTGTTCCCTTTTTATCTGTTGTTGGCTCTTCCGTTGCCACAACGATGACAGGTTCACTTTGTTCAATACGGCTGTAACCACGGCTTAATGTATCGACTTCAGCGGATAAATTTGGGCATTTTTCATGCCAAGATTTAGCCAAAAAGGCAAAGGAGCCAAGAATATTGTCGCGCAAGTTAATATCGGCTTGACGGCAAAAACTGTCTTGTACAGTTTCAAATCGTTTAAGGATTTGCCCTGCAAGCCGTTGTTTAAGCTTTATATTTTGCGGATAGCTATTTTCCCAATAATGACGAACAAACTCCGCCAATAATTCAGCGGCTAAAGCTAGCTCATCAGCCTCTCCTGCATGTTGTAAGGTACGCAATAAGTGCACTAATAAACGGAAGTCTTTCGTTTCATTAGCAAACAGTTGTAATGCCTTGCGCTGGATCTCCTCAATATTTAATTGAGCATGGCTAAGTGAGCCAAACTTAATCATTTCGCCGTCAATGTATTCCCAATCAGGGTTATCATCGGCAATCGGTGCTGCTTGCTGGCTTTCTTCAAGGGGAGCTAATAGCTGCTCTTTCCATTTTAATTGTGTATTAATCGTCATGATGCTTACCAGTGACAGGCCGTTCTTAGCGGTTTGATATCAGTTGAAATACCTGAAATATTGAAAGTTAGCCGGTCATTGTTTGCTAATTTCAACGTCAGTGTTTCACCGTTTAATAAACGTTTAATTTCATCAATGCCGGGAATGCCACGACTCGACTCCAATACATAACCGTTTTCACGAAGAAACCAATCGGCAGTGAATTGCGTTTTGTCTGTCGTTAACATCACACTTCCCGCCTCCTGTTGGCGAGGGAGGGCAACCTGCAATCGTGTAATATTGTCGATACAACTGATCATCATGACTGGGCGAGGCGGCGCAAAACCAATCGCAGGGATAGTCATAATAACTGGGTAATTTCCTGTTTCAGGAAGGGTGACTAAAAACCCCGCGCTATTATCTTCTCGTTGCATTTCATGCTCCATTGCCTGGCGCCATGCTTTACCCATTTGACTCGGGTCAAAAGGTGTCTGTGCAGGTGAGTCGGCCATGATTTGGTCATAGCATGCAAGACGGATCAGTTGAGACGACTCAAGGCGGCACTCTGAAAGCGCCTGAGCCAGTGCTTGCGGATTTGTTTTTTCCGCTGAGGCAGTGGTGACGACGAATAAAGAGGTCATCAACCACAATGTAAGCGGTGAAATATTCATCTCATGCACCCGTATTTTTTCAATTTGTATATTAGGGACCGTTTCGATAAATTCAGACTCGTTGCCATCGTATCTAAATCACCATTAACCTGTTGTTGTCGGTCTTTTAAAATTTGTTCTTCGTAACGTTCAGTTGCCACGGTTAAGTCATCAATCTCTCTAAAATCAGAGAAATGGTGACTCGCAACAGGTGGAGCTGATGTCGTTAACATATTCACAGCTGCCTGTAGTTGCCGTTCACGATCTTGTTGTAGTGAATTAAGGTATTGCAGGTGAGAAATCTTCTGCTGAGTCAAAGATAATTCGAGGAGACTTTTCAACTGATGGTGAAATAACGCACAATAAATAGGGAAAATTCCTTGCTCATAACTCTCCGTATTGAGTGATTTCCCAAACAAAATAATAGCTCCGCAAATTTTATGACGTAAATCTGTTAATGGGAGGCTATACAGCCCTGTACCTATTGGTAATTCAGCCACAAATTGGCGAAACCTATTATCATTGATGTGAATTCCTTGATTCAGGTTCTCCCATAGGACACTTTCACCCCTTGATATCAACTGAATCAAAGGGTGGTCAGCATCGCTGATCTCGACATCCAAATGCCCTTGTTCTACTTCATTTGATTGCTTAATACTCCAACTCTGTAAGCAATTTTCAGGTCGGTTGATTAATGACACAATCAGTGCGCTAAATGGACTGCGTGTAAAGCTAAACGTTAAAAATTGGCTCGCTAACACATCCAAATTAGTGCATTCAAGTAAGGCTAAGGCATTTTTCAGTCGTGATTTCATAGTTCAGCATTCACCGTCGCAACGAACTCATCGTTCTGTGTTGATAATTGAATGTGATTAATGTCTTCATTTTTTGCGCTGTGCTGTAGTAGCAGTAGCGATAACGGTGGTAACAGTGCGCCATCGATGATGGATTCTAATATCCGCGCACCATTCTCCGCACGAGAAGCACGACGTAAGATCTCTGTAGGTACACTGTCATCGACCACAACTTCCGCACCAAAACGCTGTTCAAGTAACGAAGTCAGACGAGCTAACTTGCCACCGACAATTTGCTGAAGGATCTCTTGAGATAATGGTAAATAAGGAACCACTTCCATACGTGCCAGCAGTGCAGGTTTGAAAAATGCGGTTAATTCCGGATAAAGCGCATCTTGCAACTCATCAGGCTTATCTGCATAGGCAGTAATGATTTGGTCGCCTAGATTAGACGTTAGGAAGAAAGTGACATTTTTGCAGTCAATAATTCGCCCTTCCCCATCGGCTAATTCACCTTTATCAAAGGCTTGATAAAATAGATTCAGAACATCAGGATGGGCTTTTTCAACTTCATCCAATAAAACAACAGAATAAGGCTTTTGGCGGATCGCTTCTGTCAGTACGCCGCCTTCACCATAACCAACATAACCTGGAGGTGAACCGATCAGCCGTGAAACTGTATGTTTCTCTTGGAACTCTGACATATTGATTGTCGTTAAATATTGCGTTCCACCAAACATCAGTTGTGCTATTTGAATAACCGTTTCTGTTTTACCGACACCACTTGGCCCCGCCAATAAAAATGCACCTAACGGTCGACCTGGGCGTCGTAAGTCAGCGCGAGCAGTTAACAAATGCTTATGTAAGCACTCAATCGCTAATGATTGCCCTTTGATTGTTTGTTCTAAATAAACGGGTAACTCCGTTACCACTGATAGAGCATCTTGCGATAAACGATTTAAAGGTACCCCCGTCCATTCAGCAATAACGGCAGCAATTTGTTTTTTATCGACATGTGGCGAGACTAATAAATGCTGTTCATGTAGCTCATTCAATTGCTCATTTAATTGTTTAAGCTGCTCTTTTAATACCAAACTGTCGTTAGTTGGAAGCTCTTCACTTTGGTCGCTGTCCAGTAGCTGCGCTCTTAATGCAATAATTTGAGAAACAATCTCTTGCTGGGTTTCCCACGCGGTTTGTAGCTCCTCAACCTGAGCATTGATAGTTTCAGCCTGTTCAGCTAGTGCACTCAGACGCGAACTATGGTCATTAAGCCCCAATTGTTGTTCACGTTGTAGCACATCCGTTTCCATACCAATCTGATGAAGTTCCGTTTTCAGCAACGAGAGCTTTTTCGGCGGTGAAGATAAGTTGATAGCCGCACGAGCCCCCGCCGTATCAAGTACATCAATCGCTTTATCTGGGAGTTGGCGACCTGATAGGTAGCGCTCACTTAACTCAGCACTCGCACGCAATGCTTCATCATCAATAAAGACCTTATGCGCTTTTTCATAAATAGAGCGTAGGCCACGCATGATGATGACGGCTTCTGCCGCCGTTGGCTCTTTAACTTGAACAAGTTGGAAACGGCGCGCAAGGGCAGCATCTTTTTCGAAATACTTTTTGTATTCACTCCATGTTGTCGCCGCGATAGTACGTAATTCACCGCGAGCCAAGGCGGGTTTTAATAGGTTGGAGACATCCAATCCACCTTGTTGGTTACCCGCACCAATTAAGGTATGTGCTTCATCAATAAACAAAATGATAGGATGAGGTGATTGACTCACTTCCTGCATAATGCCTTTGAAGCGTTTTTCAAATTCACCTTTGACCGCAGCACCCGCTTGTAAAGCACCAAGGTCTAAAGTAAGTAATTCACACCCACGTAATTTTTCAGGGATTTCACCTGCAATAATACGCAATGCCAATCCTTCGATTAGGGCGCTTTTACCTACCCCCGGCTCTCCCACAACCACGGGGTTGTTTTTACGACGACGACACAAGATATCGATCATTAAATCAATTTCATGATCACGGCATAAAACAGGGTCTAATTGGTTATCACGCGCTTGCTGAGTCATATTTTGCGTGAACTTCGCCAGTAAAGAGTCCGCAGGACGACTCTCTCCAGATTGTTTTTCTGCTTCAGTCAGTGGTGCTTCAGCCGAACCCGCAGTCCAACTATCAAAATTCAGTCGCAGTTGTTCACGATTTACTTGTGATAATAAATCAGCAACCGGTTTTGACAGATAACGTAATGGCATCTGCAAAAGGGTTAAAAACAGAGTACCAGAGCGTAATTCACTGTGGTTATATTCTGTCGAGGCTAATAACCAACTGTCTTTCATCCATTCAATCAATAACGGAGAAAAACTCGGATAGCTTTGAGTAATCGCATGATGTGGCGGAATTTGTACTTCTAACAATTCAACAAGTGCGACTAAATCCAGATCCGCTTTATGGCTAATTAAGCGAATATCCGTCAATGGTGTTTCGACCAGTTGTTGCAAAAATTGCGATACCGTAATTTCAGGCTGCTGATGGCTCACACAATAAGCCGCAGCACTTTCTAACGCATGCTTCGCGATAGGGTGAAGACGGTTAACGAGTGTCGAAAGATCAATTTGAATCATAGTGCATCCTAGCCGAGTAAAGTATTAAGCTGTTCCACGATACTGAGTGTTTGATGATTCAGTCGGGATGAATAAATGCTGTAAATAATTGCCGCTAAGATAACGGCGCCAAGAATAACGTAGCGAACACCAAAGCGCCGGCCTAAACGGTAGCGATGGTGTTTATTACCCCCTTCATCAAAAAGGATAACGGGTTTTGCTTCGCCTCTAAGTTGCTGAATCTGTTTCTGTAACCGTCTGAGTAAATGGTTAAATTCATCACTATGCCCTGTTGTCACTTTGTAGCGACCACGATAGCCAAGGCACAAACACAAATAGATAAATTCCAGCAAATCGAGATAGCGTTTAGGCTCACCGAGTAACCGCTCAATTAATACAAAAACCTTTTCACCACCCCAAGATTCATTATGGAAGTGTACTAATAACGACTGTTTAACCCAGCCGTTGTCTTGGTTCCAACCTAATCCCAATGCTGTTTCATCAATAAAGGTGCATAGAACATAGCGAAATGAAACAATAGCCCCAGGTTCATAACCTTGGGTTTGTAGTTGTTGCTCTATTGAGGTGATATCGGTCACCACCTGCTGATATAACTTTTCCGAAAGAGGGGTTTCTGACATCGCTTTCATTCTGAGAACCATCCCAAGCAATGGCGTCGCAGCATCAATCATTGGATTGATGCTATTCCCCCGCAAAGGCAACTGATAATTTTTTTGCAAGTTGCCCTGTTCGGCATAGTCATTAAGGAAAGCTGCATTAGTCATTGTCTATTCCGCCTCTTACCGCCCAAAGTTGAATATCAAGCTCAGGGAAATTGCCAGAAACGTGGAATGCCATATTGGAGTGCTGCTTAATTTCCTGCCAAACATCGCCACTTCTATCTAATTCGAAGTAGTTATAACCAGAGTGATAAGGTAATTGACGTGGTGCCGTTGATAATGGAATCAATTTCACACCTGGGATCTGCACGCTGACCACTTTACGAATATTGCTCACTGAAGAGATCTTCGATTGTTGTGGGAACAGTTGACGTAACTGTTCTTGTGGCATATTCGCTTTGACCGCAATAATAAATTCTGCTTTTTGCAGTAACTGCTTATCATGGATCGTCGCAACACGAATACCGTGTTCTTGCGTATCTAATGGAATTGGAATTGCGCGAGGTGTTAACACCACACTCAGTGCTTCCCTAATATCTTTGATGAGTGGGATATAGCTTTCAGATAAATTGAAATGTTTATATTTAGCCACAGAATCAGGTAAACGAGAGGTATTAGTGAACGTTTGTAATTCACCACACAATTCGAGCAAATCTCTAAACAGTTTTTCCGGATGAATAACCGGCTCTTGCGCATAATGCGAATACAATGGATAGGTACGATTTAATACCTGCAACATCATAAATTCTGCTACATCCGCGACACCTTGTTGCCCTGGGGAGCCAATACGTAACGCAATTTGTTTACCACGCTCATATAAAGCACCATGAATTTCATTCAGGAACTCATTTAGCATTGGTGAGATACGCACATTCAAACATGTCGGAATAAAGTCATTCTCAAGTGTTAAGCTGCCATCAGCACCACGTTCCCTAATTTTACAAATAGGCAAAGTGACATAAGCATCCATCTCTTTGGAGCCTTGCTTCAGGATCGGTCTTAATTTGGCCACATTGATCGTACTGACATCCCCACCTTCCGTATGCAGGTCGCGAACATCTTCCATACTGTCGCTATAACGTGATAACAAGCGGTTACCACTATGTTCAGTCGACACTTCATTGACCGTGCTATTCACTAAGGGAAATGCAAGGTAAACGATATTGTTATCACCATCACTAATATTTTTAATATCAATAGGTTGAGGAAGAATATCTTGATGAGGCATAGAAAAGATTGTGCCGTCAGGCATCACACCTGAAGCTTCCTTGATACCAATACGACCTAAGCTATACAATTCATCACTCAGAATTAACGAACTGAGCCCCCAAAAATGAGAAATATAGCTCTTCAGTATGCTTTCAGTAATATAGTCTTGATGACGCTGTTGCTGCTGAAAATGCTGAGGCTTAATAAATAAACCTTCACGCCAAATCACTCTATTTTTTGTCGACATATTAGTCATCTTCCTCTTGTCTAAATTCGATTTCATTTCCTCTGATATGAGCTAGGAGGAAGTAATGGCGTCCTTTTCCACGTGCCTTAACAATTTTTTTCCATTCCGCGTTATCAGGGTCTGAGTAGTAACCAATGACCCCGATATAACGATTGTCTGGATATAGCTCAATGTCAGGTAGCGGCTTGTATTGCCCAGGTAAAATGGTGTAGTCCTGATGGTCGATATAGTTTTTTTTCAGTACCTTTTCGAGATCCCCATCTTTCTCTTCAATCTGATCAAAATCGAGCGCAGCAAACAATGAATCTTCATTCATGTAGACAATCTGTAGATTCAGTGGCGTTGCTTCACCATCCTGATTTGGGTTGATGTTGGGCTCAGCCAAGATAGTCAACGATATCGTTGATGGCCTATCTTGTGGCGGCCCGATAGGAATCGAAGGGTCTAATATGACTTGACCTATTTTGGATACAGCTTCCAATGGCTTAGTACATCCACTAAGCGCCATCATTGAAAAGAGTAAAAATAGGTATCCTAGTAAGGTTTTCGCACGCATATTATGCTTCCTCAAGCCCTTTTCTTAAGGCTCTGTCATAGGCATGGGTATAGACTTCATAGAACAGCTTTTCAAAACCTTGCTGGCGAGAAGATGACAGCTCTTTATAGTAGTTGGTGTACATTTCCCATGCCCAAGCATCGTTTGTCGAAGAGTTATCTGAAGCACGGCGATAGTGCGCGAAACGATTTAAAAGGTGTTCAGGAGAGAAAGCAGCCAACATCGTTGCAAGTGCCGTCGAAATAGCTTCTTGGTTTGCTCGATAATGCAACTGAATGTTATGCAAACTTTCTGCTACCGCTGAAGGGGCTGATAAATGAACGGGACTACGTTCGTCCGTAAACATCAACTTCATTGTTTCTTCATAACTGCTGTTTAAACGCAATGGGTTATCTTCAATTGGTCTAAGTTGCTTATCTTGCAGGCTTTCTTGCTGTTGCTGTAATGCCAATAAACCTTCGATGGCGGAGCGAATAGTCTTCCCTAGCTCCACTAGAAAATCGTTCGCTTGTTGTGAAGTTTGTAAATTTAAATGAATACCAAGCCCTTGCATTAAAGGGTTTACAGCCACATGCTCAATGTCTGTGATAGTGTCATCAAGTGTTGGTGTGATTTTTGGTAAATCCATAAATTCCTGAACCATGGTATTCCCTTGATTATCTGAAAATGGGGAGGTGACTGAGTGCGTTAAGTGTGCTTCATTCATTAATAATGGGTCTGAAGCTTGCTTATTTTTCTGAGAAATTAAGCTAAGACTCTCATTTTCTAAGGCTTGAAGCGGATCATACGTTAGGGACCCTTGAACGGTCGGAGCAAGCTCATACTCCTCTTGCTCATAAGATTGAGTCGGTGTGGTATTAAATAGAGAATCTAATGGATTACTATCGCTAGAAACCAGTGATTGAGGGGTGACAGCCATTAAGTCTTCTGCTGGTTGTCCAGTAAGATTCACATTAACAGACAATTTAAGCTGACCAATTTTGATCTGGTCACCATGAGCAAGCCGTACCGCATCAAGATGAAGAGGTACAATCGCATTATTGACATAAACTGATTCTGTATTGGTCTTAATGCAAAAGTGCTTATCCTTCCAAAGAATAGTGCATTGCACTGGTGCCACGGAATTTTGGTTATCTTGAATCTGCCACTGGCACTGTGCGCTACTGCCTATTTGCCCGCCATCTTGTGAAAATGTCATACTCGAAACATAACCGCTTTCGAGTAATTCACTATTAATCAGGCGAAATGAAATTGTCGGTAAATACTTATCCATGCGATTTATTCCAGTACAGTAATGGTGACATTAGGTTGTTTCTCAGGTTTACCTAAAAAGCTTTGCCACCCTAATTGATTGTGTTGTTTCTGGCCTAAACGGATCCCTTCAGCTTGTTTTTCAGCAATATTGAGCCGTAAGTCCCATGCCAACTGCTCATGGAAGATGTAAGAGACAAAAGCGACAAGAGGTAAAAAATTAGCTCCATTAGGCAGAAAGGACATATAACGCTCGAGTGATAATTCACTGATTTCGACGGTACATTTGCCATTACAATCATAGATATGCCCGCCCAAACTAAAGTTATCGCCCAATAACATACGGGGCTGCGATTTCTTCCCAGCCTGATGAGAAATCACACCTAACCGATTTTGTTGATTTTCAGGAATAGGTACTTTACGAGTTTCCCAACCGATAACTTCAACGTGTTCGAGATCGAAACAGTGGGCAATTAAACTACTGATAACATCGGGAGAACGGCTTGGACTCGCTAAAAGCCCAGCGTAGGCCAACATCTTACTGTGATTGATATGAACTCTTTCTCTGTTGACTTCATTCCCTAAGCCAACCAACGAAAACATATAGCGAGAAAATGAATCAACTCCCTCATTTTCAAAGCAAATGTAGTAACGGTATTTACGCCAAATACGATGTAAAAGCGTGACTAAACGGTGATTAAAAAGGTTCAAATAATCTGTCACGCTAGGTTGTTGTTGGGCATCTTCCCAAGCAAAATCATCCAGATAATAGCTCGGTAACGGAGACTGACTACCGTGTAACCCCAAGAAGGAGACTTCAAGCTCAAACTGCCCGTTTTGATTCTTTTTGACCGAGATGACATCTCTCGTAGGAAAAGCAATATTTGCACAGGACTTAAAACGAATTATTTCATCCGTTGTTTCCTGCGTGGTTGTGCTTTTACCTTGTAACTTATTAAGTAGTTCAACAAGTTGATAAAAACTATATTCAGTAACAGAATTGCCAGCTTCATCTAGCCAGCGCGCTATCACTTCAGTATTTGCTGATTGATTTGTGCTGGCCACCGGTAGGTTTCCTTATTATCAATATTGATTACTTCCAGCTCATGAAACATATTCACGCTGGTATACAAAGCAAAAAATTGAGCAATAACTGTACAAAACAAGTACAAGCTACCCTCACTTAAAAAAGCACTTTGACGAACCGTTAATGTCGTTTTTAATCCTCTTACTGGTAACCCACGATAAAGATGCTCAATATGCTCTGTGTTTAAGCTAATGAGAGAATCTAAGCACTGCTGAGATTGCCTTGCTGTTTGACGATTAAAAACAGACGGTAAATCATAGAGTTGAAGAATCTGCTTCAACGAGGTTAGATTCAAAAGTGATTGATAATTTAACGAAAGATTCGTTAATTCAGACCAATACAATGTTTGACCCAACAATGGGTATAATGGCGCTGTTGGCTTAAACAAGTTTGTGGCAGATAAAGCACCTTCCGGTCGATAGGCTTTATCAAGTGAAATCGAATGGGTTGAAAGCCTTGAAGCAACATTCCTATTTGTGCAATTTAATGACACAGAAACGGTTTCTTCACAGTTTTGTAGTTTCGTTTCATTGTCACGCACAAAGGAGAGCGTATGCCGATAGCCTAGCGCCTCTCTCATCTGATTGATTTTTAGCCTGTAATAGCCATGATTTTTATCTTTCAGGTTATGGCTTTGGTGATGAAAGCTTTCAAATGCGGTGTAATTGACGGCATAAGGAGAGGCATTTTGTGGATACCTTAACCCTTGTACTTGGTTAATCGAAAAAATGTCATAACAAAGTGGTGTTCGGTAACTGGCGCTCAAGATGTAGTCATCATTTTTACCTGTAAGGTCAATAGCTTCACTGTCAATAGTGAACAAATTGGCAATAGGTACACAATTCAGTTTGATGCTGTCATCTCGGATCACCACCGCGTCAGGGCTCTCCGTTTCAAACACAATCTCTAATGTGAAGGAATCTGTATTCAGTGCTAAAGGTAGGTCTTCAAGGCCTTTAATATCCATAAACATAAAGGCTTCAGGAAAACAGAAGTACTCTTGCAAGATACGATACCCATCGTAGCTATTTTTTGGGTACGGCAATAAAGCATCTTCTTTTTTGAAACCCACTGGCAATGCTGCAAAATTATCTAAAGGCAACCGATGATGTTCGGTGACAAGCGTCACTTGCTTAATGCGATGGCTCAACAAATAAAATAATTGATGTGTCGTATAGGTTGCACCATTCAAATGGATACGCAACTTATCTAAGCCAATTTCTGCTAATACGCGGGGTTTATCGAGTTTGAAGTCAATCTCAATGGACTTGGTTCGTTGGCGTACATGTGAAATTTTTGCAGGTAATAACCAAAGGTCTCTGCATTGGCTAAATCGGCATTGGTGCAGGCTATCTGCATTTGGGGTTTCGCCTTGAACATACAAGGGCTTAGCTACAAAAGGTTGGCCCGCGGCTATTTTGCTTGCATAGCTGAGTGTCTGAGCATCTGTTTGATACTCAACAATAGTCATGCTGGGAAAAGGACGAGCATAAGCAGGCCACAGCATATTGACTAGGCTGCTCGTTAATTCAGAGAATTGCCTATCAAGCTGTTCACGAAGATTTCCTGAAAGATAGGCTAACCCATCCATCAAGCGTGCACCATCAGGATCCTGAATCTTATTGGATAATAAATCAACAAGATGAGGCTTTTCTATCGCTATATGACTGGCAAGCTCTTTTAAGTACTCTTGTTCATTCGCAAAATACGGGTTTGAAGACATATTAGAATTGTTTCAACTGATATCGCCGGTTGTTATCGAGCTGCATATTAAATTCAATGAGCTGCCGCTGGCTGTCGAGATCGATAAAAGCGGTGATGCTGAACTGGAGCAACAAGGAATCTGCATCATTTTCGATAAATGTCACTCGGACATTACTGATCCGAGGTTCGAAGTCTTGAATGCAGGTTGTAATAGAATGTTCTAGGCTCCGCCTAAAATCTGTTGCTGCTTGTGTTGCATCATTTAAATCAGGTACTCCTAGGCTAGCCGAACTTTGACAAGCATCTGGTCGACTGTTTAGGATTTGATTTAAATTGTTCTTAATTGATCTCACTAAGGCATCCATTCGAGCATGATGGGAAGAGCCGGAGCTCTTCCCTTGGATGCGTTCAAATAAGCTGGCAGTCTCTGAAGAATCCCAGTTATAGTTAGCAGCCATTGCCTTACTCTTTGTCTAGGCGACCAACAAGTGACAATTCAAAGTTAGCACCCATGTATTTGAAATGAGGGCGGACTTGAATCGCAACTTGATACCAACCTGGATCCCCTTCGACATCGAGAACTTGGATCTGTGCTGAACGTAATGGACGTTTGCTACGTACATCAGCCGGTGGGTTTTCCTGATCAGCAATGTATTGCTTCAACCAAATGTTCAGTTCACGTTCCAAATCTTGACGTTCTTTCCATGAACCGATTTGTTCACGCTGTAGCACTTTAATGTAGTGTGCTAAGCGGTTGATAATGAACATGTAAGGAAGCTGAGTTCCCAATTTATAATTGGTTTCGGCAATTTTACCTTCATGAGTATTTGGGAAAGTTTTAGGTTTCTGAACTGAGTTCGCAGAGAAAAACGCGGCATTGTCGCTGCCTTTACGCATCGTCAATGTAATAAAGCCTTCTTCTGCCAATTCAAATTCACGGCGATCAGTAACTAAAACCTCAGTTGGAATTTTAGCTTGTAATTCGCCCATTGCTTCAAACACGTGTACAGGAAGATCGCTAACTGTACCACCACTTTGTGGGCCAATAATATTTGGGCACCAGCGGTACTTAGCAAAACTGTCATTGATACAGCTTGCTAATAAAAATGCCGTATTTCCCCAAAGGTAATGGTCATGATCCTGCTTAACATTTTCAGTATAGTTAAACAACTTAACCGGGTTTTCTGTTGGTGAATATGGCAGACGCAGCAAGAAGCGAGGTGCTGTTAAACCAAGATAACGGGAATCTTCTGCTTCACGCAATGAACGCCACTTAGTATGTGCAGGGCCTTCAAAGACAGACTTAATATCTTTGATCGCAGGTAATTCTGCATAGCTGTTAATACCAAAGAAATTAGGTGAAACGGAAGAAAGGAATGGTGCATGCGCCATAGCGCCTACAGCACTCACATACTGCATTAATTTCAAATCAGGTGTGGTGTTATTGAAAGCATAGTTACCGACTACAGCAGCTACTGGCTCACCACCAAACTGGCCATAACCGGATGAGTAAACATGCTGATAGAAGCCTGATTGTACGATTTAAGGAGAGAATTCAAAATCTTCCAATAACTCTTCTTTCGTTGCATGAAGAATATTAATTTTGATGTTTTCTCTAAAATCGGTGCGGTCAACTAACAGTTTCAGTGAACGCCATGAAGACTCAAGCTCTTGGAACTTTGGTGCATGAAGAATTTGGTCAACTTGTGTACTCAGCTTGTTATCTAACTCAACAAGCATTTTATCAATCAATAGCTTATTGATTTGCTCTTCTTCATTTTGGCTAGCAAAAAGATTGCTAATAAATGCAGCAACACCTTGTTTGGCAATACCATAAGCTTCTGACTCAGGAGACATACGAGATTGAGCCATAATCTCATCTAACAATGAAACATTGGATGAGGAAACTTGTTGTTCCTGCGTTTCGCTATTTAATGACATGAAATAATCCTCTATAAACATTATTTTTGGCTAGCAATATCAAGTTCTTTCAGCAACTGTTCGCGAGTCTCTTCATTATCTAGAAGCTCTTGCAGACGTTTTCTAAAAGCAGGAATATTGCCAAGAGGACCTTTCAAAGCGACTAATGCCTCTCTAAGTTCAAGTAATTTTTTCAATTCTGGAACTTGGCGAGCAACATTGTCGGGAGAAAAATCTTGAAGGGATTTAATATCTAAATTCACATTAAGATCAGAATCACTTTTCTCATCAAGTGTATTTTCCACATTGATATTTAAGCTTATTCCAGCACTTTCCATGACTGAATTAAAGTTATTCTGGTTAATGGAAATAGCTTTACGCTCTTCAATCGGAGTTTCCTCCGTTCGACCAATCATGTCTCCCACGATTAGCATATTAAGCGGCAATTCTATTTCAGATTTAGCTCCACCATCATTAGGTGTATATTTGATATTAATCCTTTCTTTTGGTGCAACACTACCGAGATCTTTTTTACTCATTATAAGTTAAGCTCCCTTATTAGCTTAAAATCTTAAACCTGCTTACATGATTAAAAATTGCTCAAAATTATAATGAATAATAAATTCAGAGCATAGAAGTCCTAACGAGTACAGAATACCCATTAAGAGAGTTAACTTGTCCCGGTGGTCAAAAATATAGGTGTATAATTATTTATACTGATTATTTTGGCTTTTATCGGGATATAATATATAAATTTTGTTTATGGTCAATAGCAAAACTCACCTTAAGGAAAATGTTTTTTGCAATCATATGTTACAGAGCAGAAAAAAAAGCATAAAAGTCAATTAATTAACTAACTCTCCTTAACGTTAAAAAAAGATAAAACAGGCGTAATTTAATAAAAAATTAATTTTTTTTAGAACATTGGTTAATGACTATATAATAGTAAAACATTATAACTTTTTACGAGTTAACAAGGAAAAAATCATTATTTAACAAGCAATTAATGTTGAGGTACGTATTTAATAATAAAAAAATAAAAATAGCGATATCCAGCATTAACTTATTCTCAACATTCAAATATGCTGAGTAAATATAATTTGCTCATAAAAACAAAATAATAATCTAGATTAAACTTATTTTAAACAAAACGATAAAAAAATTAAAAATAAGAAAAATCCAATTAAGAACCATATTATTAATAATAAATAAGACTAATCTCAGAAATAAACAGCGATAAATAGTTAACCCTGTTTATAGTTGATTTGATTAATTTCTACAATATAAAACAAAATTTTTTATAAGGTTAACAAAATATTTAACCAAAATAATAAAAAAAATAATTAACCGCAGTTAGAGTATAATCTCAACAGCTAAATTTTATAACGTGATAAGTGACTAGGCTTAGTCAAGAGTGAGGTGTTTATAAGTATAAATAGCGTTGATTAGATAATTTTCTTGTCGTTCTTATTAACAGCCTATTAAAACCTAAAATAAATAATTTATATATATAATTATTCCATGAATTAGTCACTATTACCTATAAACAATAGTTTTTTAATTTGCCCTTTGAGAAGGTAACGCTGACCTATATTTTAGGTGCAGTACGATTTTATATTCAAAAAAAACGAGCACCATAAAGTGCTCGATTGATATTTAGTTTAATTAATGGAGTACTACACCTCTATCTCAACTTGCCAGTCACGTCCTTCCCAGCCCTTAGCATCAAACCTACGCGTAAATTGTAGTGTTTTTCCTGCCAATGCGCTGACATCTAACGCAACACCATATAACCCTAAACCGAGAGGTTGGCTACTCTGCTCCTTGATATCCTGCCAATTGTCATAACCATAATGCAAAACAAATGGCTCTTGTGCTTCAATCCATAACTGGCGATTGGCGGGTATCGCACCACAAGATAAATTATCACGCCAATGACGTGCGCGTGGTGCTGGAGGTTTATTGCCATAACGCTCACTCACCGATTTTAGTTGCTCAATAGGCACACCCGTCTTTTGCACATAGATTAACTTGATAAGCTCCGCATGAGCCCAAATCAGTGGCATCGCACTACCGCTTGGCCTACCCGTTAATAGCCCCCTCTCAGGTATACTCTCCTTATCCCAAATTTGCTCCGGCAACATACCACCTGTACTTGCTGAAGCCAAAATGGCATTTAAATAAGGCTTAATATCCTCTTTACGGGCGGCGGCATAGTGCCCTCTCTCCCCACTGAGCAACGGCCAAAGACGACCTACACCACTACCATCAAAAGCACGCCCATCCTCATGCTCGCCATATCCATCCTCGTTATAACGATAATAATATGGCCCCGCGGGTAAATTGACACACAGTTGCTCATCAACAAGTTTAGTCGTCTCTTCAATCCGCTTATCTGATGCCTTACGTAAACCTAAGCGAACAAGATAGAGATATTCCATCCCTAATAACGCACGCGTATTGATGGTTTCATTGTTCCGGTTGCGCAACATCACCTCACCAAAACGTGCAGAATGGCAATTTGGATTCAAGCGGATGTAATGCCCTGAGATACCAAGCTCTTTATCTAACTCCGTGTTAGCCACATACACCCATGATTCTAGCCGCTCATTCCAATCATCCGCTAAGTCAAGCGCATACTGCTTATCTCCATCCTCAAGGAAGCCCGCTTTGGCGCCAGCCACCAATGCTGCTATCGAAACCGACAGCGTAAATGGGTTGATCCCTGAATTCTCCTCCCAGCGGTCTTGTGGGCTGGCTGGGCCATATTGCGCAATAAAGGCTAACGCTTTGCGCGCCATGCGGATTGCCGCACCTTGCATTTCCCCCAGTAAGCCCTGTTCATGCAATTTCGCTGCAAATAAAACAGGCAATGCCACTTCATCTAATTGGATCCCCTGCCAATAAGGCCGACCATCGGTGAAATTGTTTTGCATCCAATGACCATCTGGCTGTTGAATAGCAATCAAGTAAGCCAGTAAAGCTCGAACCTCAGTGATCAAACCACACGCCAACATGGCAAAACCGACTTCAACGGAGTCACGAGGCCAAACAAGGTGATATCCTCCCGGATCCTTATGAGTATCTCCCCATGGCGTACTTAAACTTGCCACCAGCGAGCCGGGGAATGTTCTACCTTCATGGGTTTTCAAGACCACAACCGAAGTGCGAACAGCATCCGATAACGTTTTAGGCAGCTTATCTAACCCAGGGAAATTCACCGTTTCATTCCATGCCGCCCACAAATAAGCATACTGGCGCCTTGCTTCTTGGTAGCCCTCTGCTAGGGCGCTATTAGCTAAGGTTGCAGCACCTTGCGCACTGGCAGAAAATGCTAACGCCAATACGCCTGAGTTATGATTTAACTCGCCTATCATCGCGATATTACCTGGCCCAGCCTGCTGGTATTCCCAACTCATACCACCGTTTTGACTAAAATCCTGCCAACCATCTGAGCTACCAACATACCCCACACTGCCTCTTGCAAAGCCATTTTCAGCAGACAAGATCAGATATTGCCCGTTCTTCTTAGCCGCTAGCCCTTGAGGCGTCACCGAACCATAATTATTGTCACCATCGCCGCCGAGATGTGGTGCTAATAGCGGATATAATCGCAGCCCTTCACCTTCAAGATGATAATGGATCAGCAAGACATCGCGCGCAGGATCAGTGATAATCTCTAATTCAAGGCGATAACGCTCATGTTGATGCACGATTTTTGGCAGTGGTAAGGAGGATGACGGCGTAGTGATACTGTATTGGTGGACACGCTTTACCTCTGACCAAAAGTCATCCCCAGCAATAATAAAACCTAAATCACGAATTTGTGGTGTACTGCAAGAAGGCCAATACACCTCATTTAAGATGCCATAACCTACGGTAAACCATACTCGTCCTTGACCGATTGCCGTTCCCACCATGTCTTTTGCACTACTTGTCCACGTCGCAGTGCTTCCCGGGGCGCCCGGGGCTTGCTGTGCTATCATTCGCGACCCTCCTGTTCAAACAGTGAACGCCATTGATGACCGGGGCGCATGATCCGAGATTGCGTATCTGGCCCTTCCGTTCCCGCCTTATACAGGTCAGGCATTCCCTTCTGCCACGCTTTTAGCGCAGGGTCGATGACCCGCCATGCCCATTCGACTTCATCAAAGCGGAGGAAATGCGCACGCTCACCATGCAGTGCATCAATTAAAAGTTGCTCGTAAGCCGAAACTTCATACTGCCCCGGTAAGGTATAAGGCGCGCTGAGCACGATGCCATGCGTATTTAAATTCATCCCTGGCAACTTCGCCGTCATATGCATATCCATCCCCATCGTTGGGGATAATCTAAAGACGAGCCAATTATTATCGACCTGAATATCCCCCGGTAATGCACCGGCCGGAGCTTTAAATTGCACAGCGATTTCAGCGTAATTATTGGCTAACCGTTTACCACTTCGTAAATAGAAAGGCACACCTTTCCAGCGCCAGTTATCTATCTCTATTCGCAATGCGGCAAACGTTTCTGTGTTGGTATCGACAGGGATACCTGGCTCGTTGCAGTAATCCGTCGCAGTTTCGCCATTCACTTGCCCTGCACAATACTGCCCACGAACGGCCCAGTCATTGGCATCCATATCATCTGTTGGTCGAATGGATTTCAACACTTCCACTTTATGATCACGTAGAATCTCACCATCCCAGCGCCCTAATGGCTCAATTGCCGTTAATGTCAGCAATTGCATAAGATGGTTTTGCAGCATGTCACGCATCGCACCAGAGTGGTCGTAATAGACAGCTCGGTTTTCTACACCTAATGTTTCTGCATAAGTAATTTGCACCTGCTCAATATGCTCAGCATTCCAAACCGGGGCGAGGACGCGGTTAGCAAAACGGAAAATCATCAAGTTTTGTGTTGCCTCTTTTCCTAAGAAATGATCAATACGGTAAACTTGTGATTCATCCCAATAAGCATGTACTTGCCCGCGCAATACCTCTGCCGATTCAAGATCAGTACCAAACGGTTTTTCAATTAAAATACGTCGCCAATTATCACCACTTTCTTTAGATAGCCCCGCTTCGCCTATCGCCTGCGCCGCTTGCCCAAATAAAGTCGGTGGTAAGGCTAAATAAAAGAGTGCAGATGGCGTTAGTTTACTTTCCAACGCCTTCAAATCATTCGCTTCTAATGAGCCACTGACGAAATCCAAATGTTCGCTAAACGCTTTCCATTCTGTTTCATTAAAATCAGTAATAAACTCCGCCAATGCATCATGGATATGTTGCAAAAACGAGTCATGATCCCATTTATCAATCGAATACCCGATAATGTTCAAATCAGGGATCAGTCCTAATCGATGTAAACGAAATAGAGAAGGCATCAATAGACGTTTAGTTAAATCGCCGCTTGCCCCCAAGATCACCAAAGAGAAACGACTCATTTCGCCCCTCCTTGATCCTCAGTTTTTTCTTTATGGCCACCAAAAGCATGGCGCATGGCAGACTGAACTCGGTCTGCAAACAGGTCATTGCCACGAGAGGTGAAACGTGAGTAAAGTGCACTCGTTAATACTGGTGCCGGCACGCCGAGGTCGATCGCCGCCGTCGAGGTCCAGCGGCCTTCCCCAGAATCTGAAACACGACCTGCATAATTTTCCAGATCAGGGGATTGATGCATCTCTTGTGCGATCAGGTCGAGTAACCACGATCCCACCACACTCCCACGACGCCATAATTCACTGATCTCACCAACAGGCAATTGATATTGATAATACTCTGGATGTTCAAGTGGTGCGGTTTCTGCATCTGCTGCCACTGGGTGCAACCCTTGATCCGCATGTTTTAGAATATTCAGCCCTTCCGCATAAGCCGCCATTAAGCCGTATTCGATGCCATTATGGACCATCTTCACAAAATGGCCTGCTCCACTTGGCCCACAGTGCAGATATCCTTGCTCTGCTGGTGAAGGTTCACCATGGTTACCTTCCGTACGTGGCGCTGCATCGACTCCGGGTGCTAATGCACGAAAAACAGGTTCTAAATATTGATAATGCTCTTTTGGACCGCCAATCATCTGACAATAACCACGCTCTTCACCCCATACGCCACCGCTGACCCCCACATCCATATAGTTAATTCCATCGGCTTTCAGTGCATTGGCGCGGCGAATATCTTCTGTAAAGTGGGAGTTACCGCCATCGATCAGCGTGTCACCCTTCTCCAATAAGGGTTTGAGCTGGGCAATCACGGTATCTACGACCGCTGCGGGCAACATTAACCAAATATGCCGTGGTGCTTTCATGTTCTTCACTAATTCTTCCAATGAATGGTTGAAGATAACACTGTCAGGTAGCTGCTGGCGGATAGCCGAATTTTGGTCATAAACAACGCACGAGATGCCTGCTTGTTGGATGCGACGAACCATTGCTGCACCCATTCTGCCAAGCCCTATAAAACCGAGTTGAAGTTGATTGTTAGATGATTGATTCATAAGTTATTTCCCCAAATTCTGATTCCACCAAGAAAAGCTTTGTCATTATCTCCACGCCGTACATGTTCCGGTAACGTCGTAAACTGATGCACATTCCCGCCACCGATAACAATGTAGTCCGGCATAAATGCTTGATAAAAGAGGTCTACTACCGTCAGTACACTCTGCCGCCACACGGCATCACCTTCGGATTCACGATAATGTTCACTGACATAGTATTCATAGTCGTGTTCAAGGTATGGCAGGTGCGCGACTTCCATTGGCTGTAGCTGCTGATTAACAATCAATGCGCTTCCCAATCCAGTTCCAAGCCCTAAAAACAACATACTGCCACCTTCATAGCTACCGACGGCTTGCATTGCGGCATCATTAATTAGGCGAATAGGGCAAGGGAACGCATCGGCTAAATCAAAGTTGACCCAACCACTGGCTAAATTAACGGGTTCCTTAAGGATGCGATTTCCAGAGATAGGAGATGGAAAGCCAATACTGACGCCATCGAACAGAGAGGTATCAACGCATTGATTCACATCATGAATAAATTGTTCTGGTGTCATGGTGTGCCCAGAAACGAATTCAATGGCAGGGGTGTTGGGGGCGGTATATAGCTTGACATGAGTACCACCAACATCAATGACTAAAATTCGCTTTGTTGTGGGAACATCCGAAATTGTAATGACACAAGATGTTTTACTCGTTAAAGACATAGAAAGTTTTCTCCGCTTTGCCAACGTTGGCAATGGGTGTTGTATTACAGGAAACCCCCGAGCTTAAGTCGATAAATGATAACGCGACCTAAGCGAACAACTTTCTTCCTTCTGGTGTTGAAATAACTGCAACGAAATAGGTATTAGTCAATAATCGATAACAAGGTTGAATTTTATTTTTTGTTGATAAAAAAAGTATACCTATAAATAGTTTTAATAAAAGTAAAAACGCCTTTAATTAAATAAAACTTAATTGGTATTTAATTTTTATTGTCATTAAATGATGAGTTTGCGTTTTATTTTACAATATTGAATCAATACCGATGGTATTTAAATAATCATATAAATACTATCGATTTGCGCTCTTTGTTTTTTATTTTTCATCATCTATGATGATTAAGAAATAGGGATATTTTTCTATATCCATATTAGAACCTTTTATGAAAAACTCATCCAATGATCGTTAAATATTAAGGTGAAATTATGAAAAAATATTTTATTGTCGGCATTATTGCAGCTTCATTAACGAGCCTTTCAGCAATGGCTGAAGATAAAAAAAACGATACTAAGCCTTTAGCAGAGTGGACGTGTGAAGAGTTTTTAGCTATCGATGATAATTTTTACCCAACGGCTGTCGGCTTTGGTGAGCTATTAACTAAAAAAGATAAAGTTGAAGATGCAGTTTTAGATGTTGATGGTATCCAAACACTCACACCGGTTGTGATTGATGCCTGTAAAAAAGACACGAAGGCTAACTTTGTTGAACAAGTAAAAAACGCTAAAAAATAAGCCAACTAATATCGTTGCGTAGCTTATGGCTACGCAACTTATCGAGATACTCACGTCACTTTTTGAGTATGACGAATTGCCGATAGCGTCATTATCAACGCAAATAGTACACAGAGTGCCGCAATAAAATAGATCCCTCGATATCCCAAATAAACCACCGCCATACCCGCTAACGGCCCAGTAATACCATAGGCGATATCTTGGAAAGCGGAATAACCACCTAATGCGGTTCCACGCATTTGAGGCGCCACAGTTTTAACCACTTCCGTTCCCACGGCAGGGTAAACTAATGAACACCCCGCCCCCGTCAAGGCTGCACCTAAGAGTGCAACCCCATACACTGGCGCCGCCCATAATATGAGCAACCCTACAAACTCTACGGCAAGAGAGACTACTGCGACGCGATAACCATTCATTTTATCTGGCAGCCCGCCCCAAAGCACCCGCACTAATACAAAAGTACAGCCGAAAGCACTGAGGGCAAGTCCAGCGTTTCCCCACTGTTCAGAAACAAAATACAGGGAAATAAAAGTACCAATTGCCGCAAAACCAATACCTTTTAGCGCCAATATGATACCCATTTTCCAAATTTTGCGGATCACTGACCAGAAAGGAAGCCATTTGCCATGTAAAGGCGCCACCGCAGGTACCGTGCCATTAATCAGCAAAGAGATGCAGGGCAACAACATAACCATCGCACTCACCGCGACAAAACCGTAATGTTGGTAGATAACAAGCCCGAGCGGCGCGCCAACCGCTAGCGACCCATAAATCGCCATACCATTCCATGACATGACTTTGCCCGCTTGTGTCGCCCCAACCAGCCGCATACCCCATGTCAAATTACCTGTTAACAGCTGGCTTTCCCCTAAACCAAGAACCAAACGTCCTACCATCAATAATAGAATTTGGTACAAAGGTGCGAGAGGTAATAATACCGCGAGCAAACAGAAGCCCCCTGATATTCCACAGGCACACATCCCTTGCAACGTGGTTCTTTTAGCGCCTTTTTGGTCAGCTAAGCGGCCTGCATAGCCTCGAGTCAACACCGTCGCCAGAAACTGAATACCAACGACCACCCCGACCCATACATCGCTAAAGCCTAATTCTTGATGGACAAATAGGGGTATTACCGTTAATGGCAATCCAACGGTCATATACGAAAAAAACATGGCAGCAGAGATTCGAAATAATGGCATTGATGAGTGTGATGCTGATACTGACATAATTGGAGGATGCCCATATTCACAGAATAGCTTTTATTTGCTGACATTAGGTGAGCGAATTAACAATGTCAATTAAGTTAATTTTGAAATTTCTATTTTGTAATCAAGTTGACACTTTATTAATGAACTATTTGATAAATATTATTTTTCTAATATAACCCGCCTTAACCAGATTTATTTTATGGCTATATTCTATTTCTCAATTGTAACGTCTAAATAGCGTAGAAGTTGCAGCTTGTTGATCATTTTACTTCATCCCTGTTAACCGCTCATTTTTATCATTTAATTAGCAAATCACTTATTTATTTTTCATCTATTTCGGTGATACTATTTGTATTCAATATGATTATTACTCTCATTTACATTTGTATTTTGTTTTAAGGGTCACCATGTCTATTCAACGCCACTACACACAACTCGCAGCGGCTGTTATCGCTGCCATTTCATCTCTTCCTGCCTTCGCCCAAGAAGATCCAGACAAAATGATTGTGACTGCATCGGGATATTCACAACAGTTACGCGATGCCCCCGCGAGTATTACGGTTATCTCTAAAGAGCAGCTACAAAATAAACCCGTTCGCGACTTAGCTGATGCCGTAAAAGATGTCGAAGGCGTGAGTATTGTTGGTAGTGCCAATAAACAAGATATTAATATTCGCGGCCTACCTGGCGAATACACCTTAATATTGGTCGATGGTCGCCGCCAAAATAGCCGTGAATCTCGCCCAAATGGTAGTGGTGGATTTGAAGCGGGCTTTATGCCTCCCGTTGAAGCGATTGAACGTATCGAAGTGATCCGCGGCCCCATGTCTTCCTTGTATGGTTCAGATGCAATGGGTGGGGTTATCAATATCATCACGAAAAAGGTGACCAATGAATGGCATGGCAATGTAGCATTGGGTGGTATTTTACAAGAAAACCGTGATAGTGGTGATTCTACTGATGGTAATTTCTACCTCTCCGGTCCATTGATCAACGATAAATTAGGGCTACAACTGTATGGTGGTGGCGATTACCGCCAAGAAGATAAAATTACTGAGGGCCATAACAAACGCGATAATCGTAGCCTGACAGCAAAACTGACTTTTACCCCACTCGAAAATCAAACCTTTTTACTTGAAGCGGGTAGAACAACGCAAGAGCGCACCTCAACGCCGGGTAAATCGTTCGCTGAATATACGATGCGTGGCGAATCAAAACAGAAAAATACCAAAACTGAGATACACAATGATAGAAACCATTTCGCTCTTACCTATAAAGGGGATTGGGATCTGTTCAACACCGAATTGAGTGTGTACCAAGAGCAAACGAAACGAAATACCAAATCAGAAGTTAAAGACAGCGCTGGCGATTACCACTTTGTTTATGAGGCACGCGTACCCGAAATTACCAATACTGTCGTTGATGGTAAAGTTGTAGCGTTCTTACCCGATAATATTCTGACAGTAGGTGGTCAATTCCAACACGCTAGGTTAAAAGATACTTCTGCAACAGGGAAAAAGACCACTGAAGACACAACACTCCGCGCTGAACAATATGCTTTCTTCTTAGAAGATGAATTTACAGCAACAGATAATTTGATACTGACTGGTGGTTTGCGTTTAGATCACCACGAATTTTATGGTAACCACTGGAATCCTCGTGGTTATGCCATCTATTACTTAACCGATGAAATCACCATCAAAGGTGGTGTATCACAAGCCTTCCGCGCCCCAACTTTACGTGAAGTCAGCCCAAGCTATGGTACGTCAACCGAAAAGGGTGAAGGCATTATCTATGGTAACCGTGATCTGAAACCAGAAAAAAGCCTAAGTGAAGAAATCAGTATCGCCTATGACCACGAATCAGGCTTTAATGCGAGCCTGACGCTATTTAATACTGATTTTAAAAATAAACTCACCAGCTATTATACGGGTGAGCCAGACCCTATCACAGGCCTAAAACTCTATACCTTTGATAACGTGGGTAAAGCGAATATTAAGGGTGTTGAAGTCGCAACAGGTATCCCTCTTGCAGAAGATTGGAAACTGAGCATGAACTACACATATGTCGATTCTGAACGTCGAAGCGATGATGAAAAGTTGAGTAATAACATGTCATTGAAAGGTTACCCTCTAGATAAGACGCCGAAACACACCGCTAACGCTAAACTCGACTGGCAATATAGCGAAGACTTGAACCTCTATACCCGCGCCCATTATGAAGGCAAACAGGTGTGGGCCGCTCAGCGTAACGGTTATACCGCACCACGCTACCGTAGCGGCTACACCACCATGGATGTTGGGATGACGTATCAGCTACTGAAAAATACCAAACTCAATTTGGCAGTATTGAATATTGCGAATGAAAAAGGCCCCAAAATTGATACCAAAGGCGGCAACTGGGATGTTGAAGACGGACGCCGCTATTGGGCTAACGTCAATGTTAGCTTCTAAGTTATCTTAGCCATCGGCAGCGAATATTTGGCGTCATCGGCCAATATTCGCTGTTTGCCTATGCTGACGCTAGGCCTCCCCATAGACACCGTCAACAACTAAAAAACAGAATAACCAAATGATAAATAAACTTATTATCTCCAGTTTACTCTTTTCAATGGCTTTGACGACCGCCTATGCTCGCCCATCGCAAACCCCTCCGGCATTGGATAAGCAAGTCAGCCAATTTTATGATGTTCAGCATCATGATATGGAAAATCCCCATAGCTCAAAGGGAAGCCGTACCTATCGAATTTTTAGTGCTGTGCCTCATGGGATGCAGTCACCAAGACCTGTGCTGTATATGCTTGATGGCAATGGGATATTCCCGCTTGTCGTCAATCGCGCCATCCAAAAACTCCCCAAAGATAAACTGCCTATTATTATTGGGGTCGGTTATCCAATCCATGAAGCCTTTCCTAAGCAATTGCGTACCTACGATTATACGCCCCGCGTTGCTGGTGATGATTTCGCACAAGGTGGTGGATCAGAGGAACTATCTCAATTTCTGACAAGCCAAATTCGCCCTTGGGTGGAGCAGCAATTTGCTATTGATAAACAAAAACAGACCCTATTTGGGCATTCATTTGGTGGGCTATTTACGTTGATGGCTTATCAAAAGCATCCTACGGCATTTCAATCTTTTGTTTCTGCTAGCCCTTCTTTATGGTGGGGAAAAGGCACAATGATAGATAAAGCTCAGTTAACGCAACAACAAAATGCGTCACCTTTATTTATCACCTTAGGAGAGTTAGAAGAAAAGCCTGATTTATCGCGTCTCAGCGAGGAGCAGATTAAGCATTATCAATCACGCTCAAGTTGGATAACCTCACGCCAATTATGCACCATGCTCAGCGACCATGGACGCCATTGTGAATTTACACTTTACCCCAATCAAAGCCATGGCAGCGTGATCCCTGACGCTATCAATAAAGCTCTGGATGTTACCGTTCAATAAACACGTAAAATGTGACGGGCTAATTAATGGGTTTTAACAAATCACTATAGAGTTTCGTTAGAATCCCATTTGCGGTGAATTCCCTACGGATCCACTGTGTCACGAGGCCCGTCGCAGAATGCTGAGTTGCTAATAACATGTGCGAGTCTTGCCGTGGGTTTTGGATCTGTTTTATGACCAACAGGCCATTCTTAACATGCTCTTTCACCATATAATCCGGCAAAAAACCAATCCCCTCACCTAAAATCTGACATTGGCATTTGGTATTGAAGTCAGGAACTTGTATCGCTTCTTGCCCATGCAATAGCCAACCAACCCGCTTATTAATGGTATGTGCTGTATCTTCTACCATGATATTAGGATATAAGCGCAACTGGCTTTCGGCGATAGGCTCAGGCATCAACGCTAATGGATGCGTTGCTGAAATGGCAAATTGCCAATGAATTGCCCCGATCTCCGTATAATCAATGCCTCCGCCATCCATCAAAGTACCTGGTGCACCAATCGCAATATCAGAGAGATTATTGATGATGGCATCCCATACCCCGTTATACACCTCAGTGGTCACTGTTATTTGGCAAGTCGGAAATTGTTTTTTAAGGATTTGCAGCAATTTTGCAGTGTGATAAGGCGTATATAGCAACTGATTAATACAAATACGCACCCGAGCTTCAATCCCCTGCTCAATAGAGTAAATACTCTTTTTGATCAGATGAAAGTTATTTAATAAATCCGTGGCTTTGCGGTAAAAGTAGTAACCCGCTTCTGTTAATTCAATATTCCGTGTATCACGAATAAATAGCACCACGTCTAAATAAGTTTCGATACGTTTAATGGTGTAACTAACCGCAGACGTGGTGATCCCCAACTCTTCTGCCGCCTTACTAAAACTGGCATATTTTGCAGCCGTTGTATATGTCAGTAAATTTTCTTCGGTAAATATTGAATTCATACTGGTGACCCGAAATTGGATAGAAAGAAATTAAAAAATTTATAATCAAAATAATTCGAGCTACAGAAAGGCAGAACATAGCGGGGTCACTAGCAACATCGATCACTGCGAGACTCAGATCCGTGAATACCGCCAACAACCCTGTCGCTTAAAGTAAGAAGAATATATGTGAATTATATTTAATAACCTATAGATATTGGTTGTTTATCAACCATTTTATTACGTTTAAAAGAAATCTTTTATCATACTGAGCCATTTATCAGAGCTGTCTTTTTTAGATGAATTAACTGCAAAGAAAGCCCATTAATTTATAATCAAAATAATTAATAACATTGAAATAAATACTAGAGCATCCCCTTAACAATCTCGCTGATCTCGATCAATTAATTCACATTTTTAACAGTTGCAAAACCTTTAGTTTGATGCTTATCACAAAACTGACTAAATCCTTTATTTCCTATCTGATTGACCAGTGAAATTGGATTATTTCGGTCATTTATTACGCAAAAAAGCTTAGAAATTGATGAAAAATTATGCTTTCGCGCACAAAAAAACGAAATTGTTGATTTTAATTCAATAATCAAGGCTGCTATTGATGAATGAATTTTAAATGGATTCTATTTATTTCAACAGCTTGCTATGCTTAATCCATCATAAAAATACCCATTCTTCTCGTACATAATGCGGATTGGGTATTACATTTAAAATTGTCTTTATCTATTTTGGTTGTCGTCAATGAAATGCAGATAACCAAATAAGGGGAAAACCATGACATTAGAGCAAGAGTTTTTATCCGCAGCAGAACAAGGCAACCTAGCGTTATTGAAGCACTGCCTCGACAAAGGAGTGGACATCAATACTACCAACCGCCAAGGCCGGACAGCTATCGTAAATGCGAGTTTAAATAAACATTACGAATGCGTCACTTTCCTCATTAATGCCGGTGCGGATATTAATAAGCAAGACCAAACTTGCTTCAACCCCTTTTTGTTAAGTTGCTTGAATAATGACTTAACCCTATTACGTATCGTCCTTCCCGCTAAGCCCAATCTTGATTTATTAACTCGCTTTGGTGGTGTAGGGATCACCCCCGCCAGCGAAAAAGGCCATGTTGAAATCGTCCGTGAATTACTCGAAAAAACAGATATCAATGTGAATCACACCAACTTTGTCGGTTGGACGCCACTGCTTGAAGCCATCGTATTAAATGATGGCGGCGAAAAGCAGCAACAGATCGTCAAGCTGTTACTCGACCACGGCGCCAACCCACATATGACGGATAAATACGGTAAAACACCCTTAGAACTAGCACGCGAAAAAGGCTATCACGAAATTGCTGAATTACTAATCGCAGCGGGCGCATAGTGCATCACAAGGAGGCTTGTGAACAAGACCAAGACTCAAAGGCAACAACTGTTTGGGCTTTCGGCTGATGCGACATTTTTAAATTTATTCGATCAGCCTACATTTTCAGGACAAATAGAGCAAGTTTTTCGTAAAGCAATTAATATCTCTATTAATAATACGCTTTTTACTTTACTCAGTGCTGAATTAGATAATGCCCCTAACAGTTGTCGATTATTGAATAATGACTTATCTAAATTAAATTTAAAAGAAGGGGAATATATTTATTTCTGTAATAAAACACTGTATTTGGGTAAATATTATTTTATATCGTTTTGCTTTTGCCATCCATGGCAGCCCAATAATGTGTGTTTTATCCCAGAAAACATCAATAAAAAAACCTATTTATCCTTTTTAAATACACAAATAAGCGTAATCGATGTTTTGCTAAACAGAGAAGGACACTCTTTATTTCATTATCATGGAGATAATTTATTTTATTTAACCGCAGCAAAAAAATTAAATTCATTACGCATTGAACTGATTAATTTATTAAAGAAAAAAGACCATCAAAAATTGCCTGAAATGGTTAGGCAGTTTATTGGCCTAGGTATTGGTTTGACCCCATCTGGGGATGATTATTTGGTTGGATTAATGGCGTTTTTATTACTTAAACATCATCCAGCTCAATGTCTGCATCCGTTTTTTGAACAGGGTATTCGCCATGCTAAAGAGGCAACCACTAAAGTCAGTGCCATTACCTTAGAAAAAGCAGTAAACCGTCACTATCGAGAAAATTTGCTGCAACTACTACACATATTAGCGACTGCAAATACAAATGACGCCAAGCCTTATTCGCAGTTGCAAAAGATTTTAGATATCGGGTCAAGCTCAGGCAGCGACATGTTATTAGGCATTCGTGATGCACTGTACCTGACCCTCTACTTTGGAGAAAAGTATGTCGACTAAAGTTGTCATCAAAAAGAATACGTATTTTGATTCCGTATCACTGATGTCTATCTCCACTAAAGCCAATCAACTCGACAATGTTGAGCAGGCATTTGTGGCAATGGCAACAGAGATGAATAAAGGCGTGCTGAAAAATTTAGGGTTATTAACACCAGAATTAGAAGCGGCAAAAAATGGCGATTTAATGATTGTCATTAAAGGCGCCAGCGATGAAGCGAATGAGGCGACGCTTGTTGCCATTGAAGCGCTATTTAATAAGAAAAACCAAGGTGGGTCACAACACGAAGCCAAATATGCCACTCTCCATTCGGCACATAGCCATATTCCAGAAAGCAACTTAGCGGTCATTTCGGTTAATGGTCAGTTTGCTGCTCGTGAAGCCCGTATTGCTCTTGAAAATGACCTTAATGTCATGCTGTTCTCTGATAATGTCTCTATTGATGATGAGCTAGCCTTAAAACAGCTTGCTAGCCGTAAAGGATTATTGATGATGGGGCCAGACTGTGGAACCGCAATAATCAATGGCGCGGCTTTATGTTTTGGGAATAACGTTCGTCGCGGCAATATCGGTATTGTTGGCGCCTCCGGTACAGGCAGCCAAGAACTGAGTGTACGTATTCATGAGTTTGGCGCGGGCGTTTCACAACTGATCGGAACGGGAGGACGCGATCTGAGTGAAAAGATCGGCGGGATCATGATGATTGATGCCCTAAAAATGCTTGATGCTGATGAAGAGACTCACGTCATTGTGTTAATTTCTAAGCCACCAGCCGCCACCGTCGCTAAAAAAGTTTTAGCACAAGCCGAAAAATGCCATAAACCTGTGGTGGTCTGTTTCCTCGGTAATCAGCCTATCCCCGACGATAAGCCTGGCTTAAGCTTTGCTAAAAGCACCAAAGAGGCAGCATTGAAAGCGGTTTTACTCACCGGTATCAAAAAAGAACAACTGAATTTACACTCACTCAATTGGCCTCTCATTGAAGAAGTCAGGGCCAAACTATCACCAAAGCAAAAATACATTCGCGGTCTATTTTGTGGTGGCACCTTATGTGATGAAGCGATGTTTGCCGCTTTGGAAAAATATGATGATGTCTACAGTAATATCCAGCCAAACCCTGAATATCGCTTAAGCGATCTTAACCAGAGCATCGCACACACCTTCTTAGATTTTGGTGATGATGACTTCACCAATGGTAAACCCCATCCAATGATTGATCCGACCAACCGTATCGAACGACTACTGCAAGAGGCTCGTGACCCAGAAGTCGGCGTTATCGTTATGGATTTTGTGCTGGGATACGGCTCCCATGAAGATCCTGTTGGCGTGATGATCGATGCCATCAAAGCAGCAAAAGAGATTGCCAAACAAGAGGGTCGAGAGCTGGAAATCCTTGGTTATGTTCTCGGTACTGACCAAGACACTCCATCCATGGATGCCCAAGTGAAAATGCTCACCGATGCAGGTGTGATTTGGGCAAGTAGTAGCACCAACACCGGTTTGTTAGCCCGCGAATTTGTCTGGAAAGGGGAGAATGCGTAATGACTTCATTATTTAAACAGCCATTAAATGTGATTAACGTGGGCGTCGAAATGTTCAGTGATGACCTTAAAAAGCAGCATGTTCCCGTCACGCACTTAGATTGGACGCCACCTGGGCAAGGCAATATTGCCGTGATCAACGCATTAGATAAAATTGAAAGTAATAGCGCATTACAAGAGAAAATTGCCGCTGCCAATGCGCAGGCCTTAGAACGCATTATTCAGTCACAACCTGTACTTGTTGGCTATGATCAAGCCATTAACGTCGTACCGGGGATGACTAAAAACACCATTTTACATGCTGGACCGCCTGTTGAATGGAAAAACATGTGTGGCGCAATGAAAGGCGCAGTGACTGGCGCACTGGTATTTGAAGGGCTAGCAAAAGATTTAGCAGATGCCGAACGCGTAGCCGCTTCTGGCGAGATTATTTTTTCCCCTTGTCATGAACACGACTGTGTTGGCTCTATGGCGGGTGTGACCTCTGCCTCAATGTTTATGCACATTGTCGAAAACAAAACCTATGGTAACCGCGCATTTACCAACCTCAGTGAGCAAATGGCAAAAATTTTACGCATGGGAGCCAACGACCAAAGTGTGATTGACCGCTTGAACTGGATGCGTGATGTTTTAGGCCCAATGCTACGTGATGCTATGAAGCTGGCCGGCGAAATCGACTTGCGTCTGATGTTGGCTCAAGCACTGCATATGGGGGATGAGTGCCATAACCGTAATAACGCAGGCACCACGCTGCTTATCCAAGCACTGACCCCTTATATCATCCAAACGGATTTCTCAGTTGCTCAACAAAAAGACGTTTTTGATTTTGTCGCAAGCAGCGATTACTTCTCTGGCCCTACATGGATGGCGATGTGTAAAGCGGCGATGGATGCGGCTCATGGTATCGAATACAGCACCGTCGTTACCACCATGGCGCGTAATGGTTATGAATTTGGATTACGTATCAGTGGGCTACCGGGTCAATGGTTTACAGGCCCTTCACAGCAAGTTATCGGCCCGATGTTTGCTGGCTATAAACCCGAAGATTCAGGCCTCGATATCGGTGATTCCGCCATTACCGAGACTTATGGCATTGGCGGATTCGCCATGGCAACCGCTCCTGCCATTGTCGCTTTGGTCGGAGGAACCGTTGAAGAGGCCATCGATTTCTCACGTCAAATGCGAGAGATCACATTAGGTGAAAACCCTAACGTCACGATCCCGCTGTTAGGTTTTATGGGGATCCCCACAGCCATTGATATTACCAAGGTTGCCGCCAGCGGTATCCTTCCGGTCATCAATACGGCCATCGCCCACAAAGACGCAGGTATCGGTATGATCGGGGCTGGTATTGTGCATCCCCCGTTCGACTGCTTTGAAAAAGCTATGTTGGCTTACGCCGAAAAATACGCCTAATCGCCGATAATAAGCCCAACTTCGGTTGGGCAATTAATAATAATACGCTGTGATTCACCTGAGCAATAGGGTTTTTAATCATGACTGCCCCCGCAGTCTCTTCTTTGAAGGATACATTCCATGAGTGTAACGAAACTAAAGTGGAAACGTGGTGACTGGGCGGCCTACTTCGGGCTGATGACCAATAACTTAACCAACCTGCTCACTATGATGGGATTACTGATCTTTGTCGTCGGCATCCCTAAAGATCTTGTTTATGGACGTATTGCACCTGCATTTGGTTTTGCCGTATTGCTAGCGAGTATCAGCTATGCCTATTTTGGTCAGCAACTCGCCAAACAGACTGGGCGCGATGATGTCACCGCACTGCCTTCCGGCCCAAGCGCTCCCTCTATCTTTACCGTGACCTTTTTGGTCATCATGCCTGTTTACCAAACGACTCAAAATGCCGAGTTTGCGATTCAAATCGCACTGGTTTGGTGTTTTGTAGAATCGATGATCCTTGTCGGTGGCTCATTCCTCGGCGAAACTATCCGTAAAATGATCCCTCGCACCGTATTGCTCTCCTGTCTCTCTGGGTTAGGTTTGCTATTACTGGCAATGAACCCGATGTTACAGGCTTTTGAAGCGCCTACCGTTTCATTTATCGTATTACTGCTCATTTTTATCAACTGGTTTGGTAAAAAACCTATCTTTGCGCGTATTCCAACGGGGTTATTACTGCTTATTGCAGGAACTGTGCTGGCGTGGGTCTCTGGCTTACAAAGTCCTGAAGCCATTAAAGCCTCCGTTGCCTCATTTGGCTTTAACCCGCCCGATATTCATATTGATAGCTTCTTACAGGGGTTACCACATGCCTTACCCTACTTGGCTTCAGCCGTACCATTAGGCTTAGCAAACTATATTTTCGACCTTGAAAATATTGAAAGCGCCCATGCCGCTGGCGATGAATACAATACCCGTAAGGTAATGTTAGCTAATGGATTATCCTCTACTGTAGGCTGTTTTATGGGTAACCCATTCCCTGTCACTGTCTATGTGGGTCATGCAGGTTGGAAAGCTATGGGAGCCAGTATCGGCTATACACTCGCCTCTGGTATTACCATGTTCATCGTACCGTTGTTCGGTCTAGGCGCTTTTATGTTAGCCATAATTCCGATGACGGCTATTGTGCCTATCCTAGTGTTTATTGGTGTTGTCACTGCTAACCAAGTGGTGCGAGAGACACCGAAAGTGGAAGTGCCTGTCATCTTTATCTGTCTGTTCCCTTGGATTGCCAACTGGGCACTGACCATGATGAACAGCATGATGGGGGCGGCGGGAACTTCTGCGGCACAAATCGGCACAGATGTCTTACTCAGTAAAGGTGTTTACTACCAAGGTTTAGTCCATCTCGGGAATGGTGCGCCATTAGCCAGTATGTTATGGGGCTGTATCGCTATCTTTGCCATTCTCAATCAGCCACTACGTGGGGCTATAACAGCCGCCGTAGGCGCGCTACTGGTATTCTTCGGTATTATCCACTCACCGATGGTAGGGATAGCACAAGGACCCGCCTTGATGTTTGTATACGCTTACCTCATGATGTCGGGCTTATTTGTGATGAAATACTTCTTAGATAAAGGGAAATCAATAGAAGCGCAACAACCTGAAACCGCTGAGAAAATCAGCAAATCAGTGTAATGCCATTAACCTCCGATCGTCGATGTGCTGAGCACATCGACTTATAGACTCTGTATCAGGATACAATAACAATGAAAGAACTCGTGGTTGTTGCCACCGGGGGCAACAGTATTATCAAAGATAACAACGGCCAATCGATTGAAGCTCAAGAAAAAGCGGTACAAGAGGTCGCTTCCCATGTCTGTGATATGCTTGAGGGTAATTACAATATTGTTCTGACTCACGGTAATGGCCCTCAAGTGGGATTAGATTTACGCCGTGCCGAAATCGCTCACACCGTTGAAGGGCTACCACTCACACCATTAGCAAACTGTGTCGCCGATACACAAGGTGGTATTGGCTATTTGATCCAGCAAGCCCTGACAAACGCCTTGGCAAAACGCCATCACCGCCAAGCGGTGACCATTGTGACTCAAGTTGAAGTCGATAAAAATGATCCTAATTTCCACTCACCGACCAAGCCTATCGGCGCATTTTTCAGCCTAGAACAAGCTGAGAAGTTAAAAAAAGCCAATCCCGACTGGCATTTTGTTGAAGATTCTGGCCGAGGTTACCGCCGTGTCGTCGCCTCACCGGCGCCTAAGAGTGTTATCGAATCAGCGGCTATTCGGACGCTCAGTGAAAATAACTATGTTGTTATTGCGGCTGGTGGCGGGGGGATCCCTGTTATTAAAAATACGAATGGCGGTTTCCAGAGTGTCGACGCCGTCATTGATAAAGATTTATCAACCACATTGCTAGCAAAAGAGTTAAAAGCCGATATTTTGATTATCACCACTGGCGTAGAGAAAGTGTGTATTCACTTTGGCAAACCTGAGCAACAAGCGCTTGGGGAGGCGACAACAACAGAGATGCTGCAATATATGCGTGAAGGGCATTTTCCAGCGGGAAGTATGTTACCCAAAATTGAAGCCAGCCTGTCATTTCTCGCCAATGGTGGCAAACGCGTGATCATTACAACGCCTGAGAGATTGCCACAAGCCTTACGCGGTGAAACTGGCACGCACATTGTTCAAGGTTAGCCCCACACGATTGCAGGTTACGCCGAGTAACTTGCAACCCTCTCATTAAGGAGTTTTTATGCCATCCAACAGAAGAGAGTTTCTTTCAACGAGTGCAAAACTGGCAGCCACCTGCACGCTATTTGGAGCGATATCCGGTATTGCTGCCGCAGATAATGGCCCCACCTCATTAAATAGCACGACCACCATTAAAGATGATCACTACTATCTTGATGATGTGTTACTGGAAACAGGCTTTCGTTACCGTGATGCGAGCGTGATTGGCACCAAAACGGCCCTACACACCCTTGAAATTAAAAATGGAAAAATTGCAGCACTTCTCGCGAATAAACAGCATATTGATAAGCAATTAGCAGCCTATAGTGCAGATGGTAAACTCATGCTACCCGCTTTTCGTGATATGCACATTCACTTGGATAAAACCTTTTATGGTGGACCTTGGCAAGCTCCCGAATCACGAGAAGGTAAAACTATCCTTGATATGATAGCGCTTGAACAAAAGTTGTTGCCGGAATTACAGCCGTATACTCAAGAGCGCGCACATGCGCTTATCAAGCTGATCCAATCCAAAGGATCAACGATAGCCCGCAGTCATTGTAATATTGAACCCGTTTCCGGTCTTAAGAACCTTGAAGCGCTCACTCAAGTTCTTGATCAGCACCAGCAAGACCTAACTTGTGAAATTGTTGCCTTTCCTCAACATGGGTTATTGTTATCCAAAGCAGAGCCATTAATGCGAGAGGCAATGCAGGCAGGGGCGCACTATGTGGGTGGACTTGATCCCACGAACGTTGATGGCGCAATGGAAAAATCGCTCGATACCATGTTCCAGATAGCGCTAGATTATAATAAAGGGGTCGATATTCATTTGCATGAAACAAGCCCAGCTGGTCGCGCAGCTATCGACTATATGATTGATACCGTCGATAAAAACCGCACTCTTCGTGGTAAAGTGACTATTAGCCATGCTTTTGCTCTTGCAACACTGACACCTGAGCAGGCACAAGAAACCGCACAACGACTCGCCGAACAACACATAACTATCGCCACCACAGTGCCTATTGGCACCTTACATATGCCACTAAAAACACTCAATGAAAACGGTGTCTTTGTGATGTCTGGAACCGATAGCGTGGTTGATCATTGGTCGCCATTTGGCCTCGGTGATATGTTAGAAAAAGCGAATTTATATGCCCAGCTCTATACCCGCCCCGATGAACTATCCCTATCACGTTCACTGGCAATTGCCACCGGTAATAAGTTGCCATTAGATGACAAAGGTAAACAAGTGTGGCCATTAGTTGGGGATGATGCCAGCTTTGTACTCGTCGATGCATCCTGCTCCGCAGAGGCGGTCGCCCGAATTTCGCCAAGGCAAGCCAGTTTCCACAAAGGGAGCTTAGCGTCAGGCGCGATTAAAAAACAAATAAGCTAATTTAAGATGCTATCATCTTTACTCTTAAAAAGAGAGTTTCGTATATGCGGCTCTCTTTTTATTCTTGTATTATGTTAACCCTATTTTAAATCTATTTTTTATTTATCTTTCGGCTACGATAAATATGTGTAGTGTAACTGATACCAGATATTGAATCCCCTTGTTTATCTAGTCACTAAATTATTTCATCCTATCTGCAATCCCTTTTGTACTCAAAAAAATACTATTTTGGTAGTAATCCTATTATCAGGTTTTTTTTAATTATTATAATTCATACCTCTAATTTCCAATGAGCACTACTACTATGCAAGATAATATTCAATTACCTGAAAAATTAATAAAAGCATTTCCTACAAGAGAATTACAGTTAACCCCACTAAAAGGGGATGGTGGCATAATACGCTTAATTTTTCTTGTTCTCGTTCTTATCGGTTTAACCGTTTTTGTTGCTTTTCAATTACCTGGTATCGCGTATGACTATAAAATTGGTCAAAATGCGGTTCCTGTTAATGCCAATATAAATGGCTCTTGTAGATCAAGTTTGATGGTTATTACCCATTGTAATGTTAAGGTGACATACCGCGGCCACACTGTTTCACATAGCTTTGGTTTCCTAGGAACTTCACGAAATGTTGCCGTGCAACCAATCGCCGATGCCAATGATCTATCACGCTTAACGGTTGATGTGGCTGTCGAAAATGTGATGCTCCGCTTTGTAACTACAATTATTATCATCGCATTATTAATTTTTAGCCTTGTATTTATTATTTACCGCTACATAGCGAACAATAAGATCAGAAAAGTATTATTATCTAGCGGCAAAATGCCACTAAAACTTATCGCTGTTCCTGCCAAAGTTGTTAATTCTAACCGCCTATTGATGGTTTCTTATAAATTCAATTTAGATGGTAAAAAAATATCGACTGGCTATTCAGGCAATAAAAAAACATCCCCTATAGTCTTCGAAGAAAATGGCAAAAAATATGCTTTAGCCGTTTGTGAACCGCAAAAAAACATTCCTTATATATTGGATTTATCATTAAAAAGAATTCAAGCCACTCCGGAAGAAGTGCAACACTTTCATCTCGCATTACAGGAAGAAGGGCTAATTTAATCTCTTTATTACCCAGTTGGGCCTAGATAGACCCAACTCACTTAGTACTCAGAATTATTTTAAATCAGGGAAAAAGACTCGTTTAATCGCCAATTCAACACCACGAACTTCCGCTAATCCTTTTAAACGCCCAATCGCAGAATAACCTGGATTTGTTTTCTTTTGCAGATCATCCAACATTTGATGCCCATGATCAGGACGCATTGGTATGCGGCGCATATTACCGACTTTTTGGCGACGATCTTCTTCCGCCAAAATTGCTTTAACCACGGCAAACATATCCACATCGCCCCCTAAATGCGCTGCTTCATGGAACGTTTTTGGATTATCTTCACGGCACGTCGAGCGCAAGTGTGTAAAATGAATACGATCACCAAATTGCTCAATCATTTTGACTAAATCATTATCGCTTCTCACGCCGTAAGAGCCTGTACACATAGTGAAACCGTTGTGAAGGCTATCCACCGTCTCTTTTAGCCATTGCATATCTTCAATCGTTGAAACAATCCGCGGTAAACCTAAAATAGGCCGCGGTGGATCGTCAGGATGAACGGCCATTTTCACGCCAACCTCTTCTGCTACGGGGATAATGGCTCGTAAAAAATAGGCCATATTCTCACGCAACTTAGCCTTATCAATGCCTGCATAAGTTTGTAAATGTGCTTTGAATTGTTCAAGGGTATAGCCTTCTTCTGCTCCCGGCAGGCCCGCAATAATATTACCAACCAATTTATCCTTATCGGCTTGGCTCATTGCTTCATAATAAGCTTTGGCTTGAATAAGCTCTTCAGCCGTGTAATCTTGCTCAGCCCCCTCGCGCTGTAACAAATACAGTTCGAAAGCGGCAAATGCTATTTGATCAAAACGTAATGCCTTCGAACCATCAGGTAATTCGTATTCCAAATCAGTTCGTGTCCAATCCAGTACGGGCATAAAGTTGTAACACACCGTATCAATACCGCATGCAGCGAGGTTACGAATCGATTGCTGGTAATTAGCGATATGCTGTTCATAATCACCACGATGTGTTTTGATCTCTTCATGAACAGGAATACTTTCTACCACTGACCAGACAAGGCCTTTAGCTTCGATTTCCGCCTTGTGTTTTTCTATCTCTTCGATAGTCCATACTTGCCCATTTGGGATGTGGTGCAAAGCCGTTACCACCCCTGTCGCCCCTGCTTGGCGAATATCACTCAAAGAAACAGGGTCGTTAGGACCATACCAGCGCCATGTTTGTTCCATATTACTCACCTCAATATGTGGGCACAGACAAGTGCCCTAAAAATTACTGTGTAACAGTTTCTTCAATCGGAGTTTTAACGATGAAGAAGTAAGCTAATGCACCCGCGAAGGTCACCATTGAGCAAACAATGAGCGCCCAGTTAAATGAACCGGTTGTATCTAATACCCAACCTGTAACAATCGGTGCGAATGATGCGAAAACAAAGCTACCAAAGTTCTGAATACTGCTTACGGAAGCGACCATTTTGCTTGGTGTCACCACTTGCACGAGTCCCCAGCAAGAAGTGCCCGCAAAATGCACAAAGAATAGCGCCAAGCTAATAAAAGCGACTGCCATCGCGGTAGATGTCGATTGCACGACCAATAAAGTGCAAGCCGCTGAGCAAATCAGCCCTAAGCAGATAAGGATTTTCCGGCTATTCATCAATGAATAACCTTTTTTCGCCAGTCGGTCTGCCACCATGCCATTGACCAGCATCCCTAGCGAACCGAATAAAAATGGAATAGCAGCGACCCACCCCGTATTGGCCAAGCTCAACCCACGTTCGGCCTGTAAATAGCCTGGTAACCATGCAAGGTATAACCAGCCGGTATAGTTCACGCCACTGAAGCCCAAAATCATGCCCCAAACTGTACGTTTCTTAAACAGAGCACCCCACTCTTTCAATGTCACTTTCTGTTTTGGCTGCTCCTCACGACCTGAGTTGAGATATTTCAAATCCTCTTCAGAGAGCTTTAATGATTCACGGTTACGGTAGTAAGCATACCAACACACCCCGATTAAAATTCCAGCCACACCAATGATGATAAACATCATTCGCCAGCCAAACGCTAACATGAGAGCCACAAGGATAGGTGGCGCAAACGCCTGCCCAATTGTGGTCGAGGAGTTGAATATCCCCATAGGAATGCCGCGCTCTTTGGCATTAAACCAATCATTCACCACTTTAACGCCACTTGGCATAAAGGGAGCTTCGCCGACCCCAAGGCCGATACGCAGCGCAATAAATTGCCAGAAGTTTTGGATCAACCCTGCCATACCTTGCATCGTTGACCAGAAAATTAATCCTGCTCCTAACACAATACGTGGGCCAAACCTATCGAGTAGTAAACCAGAAGGAAGCTGTGAGATACCGTAAGATAATGAAAAAGCGGATAACAAAACACCAAATTGAGTTGCTGAAAGCCCTAAATCAGCTCGGATAGCTTCGTTAGCGACCGAAAGAGAGCCTCGGTCAAGAAAGTTAATGATCCCAGCTAGAAACAGCAGCAGTAACGAGATCTGTTGAATTTTCTTAATCCTGGCGGTTTTTGCAATATTATCGGGTGTTATGTCAGATGCTGAACTCTGCATAGTTACATCCTCAAAAAGTAATTATAGTTGTCATGTGACCTGAATGACTAGTGGCTTGATTGTCAGGTGGTCAGGCCGGTATTATAGTTATTGAATTGAGAAAAAATTAACTTGATATGGCTCACAGATCTGTTTTTTTGTGATTCAGATTAGCAGTCAATCAGGATTAAAGCGTATGATATGTGCCGATATGGATGAGCATACCGAGGAATTAACATGGCATTAGCCCCACTGAAAGTTGAACGATTATACCGCCAGATCTCAAACCTTATTATTGAGTGTATAAAACGTGGCGATTTCAACGCAGGAGAGCCGTTGCCTTCTGAACGAGAACTGGCAAAACAGATGGAAGTCAGCCGATCATCCATCCGAGAAGCTTTTATTGCACTGGAAATGACGGGTTGGATTGAAATTCGGGTTGGTAATGGGGTCTATGTGGCAAATCCGTTACCGCAGTTTGAGCCCAAAAAAGAGGCGGTCAGTACAGCAACAGAAAAAGATGAAACAGAATTTAGCTTACGCGATTTATTGAAGGCGAGGCAATCTTTCGAAACCATGATTGCAGAACTTGCTGCCCGCAATGCAACTGATGAACAATGTGCTGAATTACAAGAGATTATGAAAGATCTCATCAAACAAAAAGATAATGATGAAAACTTTTTGCGCGAGGATAAACGCTTCCATTTGTTAATCAGTGAAATGACAGGCAACGAAGTATTACACAGCATGATGGAACACTTATGGGATATGCGACAATCAACACGCTTTATTCGCATGGAGTCACACTATGCGGATATTGATTTACCCAAAACCATGAATGAAGACCATCAATTAATTGTGAATGCAATTTTGGATAGAAACCCTAAAGAAGCCGCCAAATGCATGCATAACCATTTACAACATGTCTATGAGTGCTTCTTCAATATTGAATGATGCTCTACCCCATAGGTATATGGGGTAGAAAACACATCACTTAATGGCCGATACTACGGTCACGGCGAATTTTACGCTCCTCATAGAAGGCGACTACCGCTAGCATCACAATACCTACAGCGGTTGCGGCAAATAACAGATAGAAAGTATCTGACCAACCATGAAACGTGAAGCCCCCCACTGAGATACCTTTCCCTGTTGGATCAGCGATACGAGACACTAACACTTTTGCCATTCCATCGCCAAACAGATAACCAAAGAAGCCTGGAATGGAGTTCACTACCGCGGTTGCACATTTTGGTGCAAAGCCAATGATAGAGATGCCGATTAAGATCACAGGGCCAAAAATAAAGAATCCTTCAAAGAACAATGCAATATAAATGCCCCATACGCTGGACATATTTTGATAAGCGATTAATGGGAAAATCACTGAAATCATACATAACATACCGAGTAATGCGCGGCGACCGCCCATTTTATCGGACACATAACCCCAAGTGAGTGATCCTAGAAATCCACCTAATTCTAATGCCGTAATCGTACCTATCGCGGAAATATCATCCCAATCAAGCGCCATTTTGACATATGCCACACTCCAGTTATCAACACCAATACGGATGGTATAAACACAAAGATTGGCAAAACATAAAAACCAAACCGCCGGATTTTTCAGCACATATTTCACAAAAATTTCAGATTTTGACATACTCTCCGCGGCGGTATCATCTTTGGAGATTGGTTCATCAAAAATCTCTTCTGGCGTATTCCACCCTAACTCAGACGGATCATCTTTACCGAAGAACATCCCAAATGTAGCAATAACCCCAGCGAAAAGAATTGGGAAAATAAACATCCCTGCCACATTGCCATTAAAGGCATATTCCATACCAAATAATGCAATCGGCCCTGCTAAAATTGCCCCGATATTATGTGACGCATTCCACCAAGAGATAAAACGGCCTCGATTTTTTCTTGGCGTCCAACGGTTTATGGTTGAATTAGAGCAAGGGCCGCCCGGCGCTTGAAATAGACCCGTTAGCGCCCATAAGAAAATAAAGATCCCGAGAGAATGCCCTGACGAAAGTAAAAACATCCCGATAGCAAATGAAGAGGCACACGAGAGCATTAATAAGAAACTGAGTATTTTCTTGGTATTTTTACCGTCAATATAATACGAGAGTAATACACGGCCTAGACTGTATGTAATAGAGAACCCAAAGCCAACTGTGCCTAAATCACTTAATGTAAAACTGGTTTGTTCAATAATAAATGGGGTTGCTGCTTTGAAATTATAGCGAAGAAAATAGATCCCTGTATAAGCCAAACACATCACGATGAATGGCTCCATAAACTTTCTTAACCATAAATCACGTTGTACAGAGAGGGGTATTTTTCCTGCCGGTAGCCTTTTAATATCAAAAAACGAAAATTTAGAACTCATATTATTGACCTTTTACTAATTTTATTATTTTAATCTCTAAATGAGGCGAGTTGCTGATATACCCCAGGGCTAGATGCCAACACATAATTCCCTTTTAACAAGAAATCGTCCTTTTCTTTATAGTTATTCATGACACCGCCAGCTTCTTGAATTAACAATAAGCCCGCAAGGCAATCCCATGAATTTAAATGAGGTTCGTAATAACCAATTAATTTCCCAGCCGCCACATAAGCCAACATTAATGCGGCAGAGCCATTGCGTATAAACATTCCTTTTGCGTGGAGCAATTTATCGAGAAAAGGAATAATGTATTCAGGCGATAGACGCGTTGAAATACCAACACCAAATAAACCTTCATTCAGGGATTGAACAGCATTAACTTGGATAGATGATTGGTTTAAATAAGCGCCATGACCCGCCATTGCATGAAACAACTCCTCCTGTACGGGATCATACACAACCGCAATTTGTGTATTTTGTTGTTCATCCAAGAGGGCTATCGAAATACACCAAGAAGGCAATCCAAAAATAAATGCACTTGTGCCATCAATAGGATCAACAACCCAAGTATATTGCGATGCGCCTTGTGTATAACCCCCTTCTTCACCAAATAGAGCATCGAGGGGGTATTGCTGATGAATTTTCTCACGAATAAATTGTTCCGTATTTTTATCCGCAATAGTGACTAAATCCTGCCCATCCTCTTTTTTCTTTTCAATATTTAATTGGTTTCGGTCATGATAGTAAGATACGGCTAATTTGCCGGCTTCAATAACGACTTGTTGAATAAATGTATATCTCGCTGAAATCGCATTCATCCCCATCTCCAGATAATGAAATTAATGTTTCGAAATATATATTTAACGAATCGTACATTCTGTGATCGATTTCATGAGATGATGATTTAATGTAATTTTTATTTTATAAAATATATTTTATTGTTAATAACTTATTGTTGTAAAAAGAACATAAATAAAATTATCAAATTAACCCCATTATTTTTCGTTTTCTATTTTTTGTTTTTTTAAAACAAATTTTTCATAATTAACCCAAAAACAAATCTTTTTATGATGACTCAATACCGATTTTAAGCGATAACGCTAACGAGCCTTTTGTTAATGGCTCGCCTAAGTACCACTGGTTTTTGGATTTGCCATGAGATTATCTTTAACTGGCTAAATCAGATTTATTTTGTGATATGTTGTTTTGAGAAAATACTCGTCGATGGCTATTTTTCAATATAAACACAAAGACGTTTGTATTAATAGAATAAACAGATGGTCTAATATTATGTGAATTTAACATTAAGCAGTAAACAGAATTACTGTTAAAGATGTTGTATATAGAACAAGTACGATTACCACGGATATGACCTGAACATCCTTGTTATCAGGTCATGATGTAAAAATAATTTCAGGTCTTCGTTTGAGAAAGGTAATCAACAATATCCTGTAATCGATGCCATTTTACCCAGATATTATCGTTTAATCGTTGGCCAGTGTAATCTTCAATGGCGGTGATTAGCTCAAGCATTTCCAATGAATCAATATGTAAATCTAAAATTAAGGTCGAATCCATCGTAATGGGTTTATGGATCCCTGAATAGGCACGGATCGCTTTTATTTGCTCCGTCAGCCATGTTTGATGAATTAAATTATCTGTACTCATGACCCATTTCCTAATTTAAATCGCTGATCATCGCCGATATAACGTTTTTTCTGTGACAAATCTCTAGCCTGCCCACCTGACGTCGTATATACCCGATTATCCGTATTCACCTGCCAACGATATTTTTTCTTCGTCACATCGCTATCTGCTTTTTTCTCCGTGGTTTCAGTATAATGAATAGGCTGTGCTCCAACCGGTTCAGCACTCTCTTTTTCAATAACGACTGTTGCCGTTGGCTGCTCTTCCACAACCTGTGCCACCTTAGCGTGATAAATCCCACTTGCATGGCTGCTCAACGGAAAACTTGCTTTCGATTGAACAGCCGGTTTCTCTTTATCATCTAGTGATTGTTGTGTATCTAACTGGCGCGTAGCTTGTTCAGCCGCTAATGACGTGTCTTTCAGCACCATGGCAGAGCGATTTGCCACATCCAGCATATTGCTTAATTCAGTTGCCACTTGCTTTGCCGCATCCACTAAATGTGAATGGCTATTCGGTTGTATCTGAGCATCAAACAGATGATCTGTCTGTTGAGTCACTTGCTCTTCTAACGACTGAGAGTCGACTCCATCTACTGCTCTTTGTCGTTGTGCTGCAATGAGCTGTTGATCGGTCGGTTTTGCACTCTCAACCTTGGAATCACTCGCTCTATACTGCAACCTGCCTACAGGGTTTGTGCTTTGGTTAAATCCCCCGCTGGTGATCACAAATGGGGCAGTTTGTTGTGTATTTGGTAACCATTTACCATCCATTGTGCGTGTATACCCCCCCATTTGATGGCGAGGAGGAAGTTCAGGAGCCTCTTTTTCTTGATTGGATTGCAGCAGAATCGCCTCATTGACCCCTGTTTGTGGCTCAGTGCTCTCTGATGTTTCACCACTCGATTTATCTTTTAACGCTGGCTGGTGAGAGGCGCTATCATCAACTTGAGTGGCGTTATTTGGCGGTGTCGGGCTATCCTGTTTTACAATTTTCCCGTCACCGCTGAGCTGAACATGCAATTCAGTTCGGTAGGTTGTTGGGGTTTCCGCCGCTGGTGTCGCGGTTTTTTGCGCTATCGTCTTACTCGGCGCCGCCCGAAAAGAGGCCGCGCTGTCAATATTTACCGTCGTTGCCACACTACCATAACGACTCGGTGTATCGGACACCTTACAAATACAGTGAGGGCAAGCATAATTATTAGTTATATAATAATTATTGATGATCGGCGCTGACGTTTGGCTACTGGTTTGATATGGCACACCATCCACATCATCTGACTGCTGTGGATTGGTCAATAAAGTTGGCTGTTCTTGTCTTGTTGCTTTTGGTTTCATCTGTACAGGAGCATGATCTGCACTCGGTACACTCAACTTATTTACAAGAATAATTTCAATGTGTTCCTCTAAATTTTGAAAACATTGATTCAATCTATAATTCTTATTACTCCAAGATTTTAACTCTTGGCTCGACTTAACCCCACGCTCAAATCCTGTTAGTTTTTCCTGTACTAACGTTGGATTTAAAAAATGATTAACCAGTGTTGTATCATCAATCTGTTGAGCAGAGTCAAGACCTGCCATCTGCTTCAATTGACTATCAGTATAAGTTTCATTTAATTTAGCTTTAATCGCAGGCGTAACATATTCCGATAAAAACCGTGTTTGCAGTTTGCTTTCAAATTTAGGTAATAAATTGAATAATTCGCTACTTAAAGTTTTACTTGATACTTCCGCTGAGGACTTAGACATCACCGCAATATTTTTGGCAAGACTATTTAATACGGAAGAAGGAATTTCATCTTTGCTTAATAATGAAAAGGAAGTTAACACTGCATTGATATTATTCTTGTCTTCTCTTAGAACATTTACAATCATATCAGGTGTCAGATGATATTTTGCTACTAAATTGTCTGATGAGTTTTTTAATAATGTAAATAAGTTATTTGCTTTAGCACTATCAAGCTCACGATGTAGAACTTTACTACTTGCAAAAAAATTGATTCTTTTTCCCATTTGTATAGGGCTACTATCACCGATATTTAAAGCTCCATTCATAACATTTAACAATGTATGAGAGGATTCATTAGCCTGAATATTACTCCTATGCTCAACGGTGCTTCGCATAGTTGTAGAGGGAGAGATTGTTGGCATAGAAACTCCTTTTAATTATATAAATATAATTAGCCATTTCGATACAATAGAATAGAGCAGGGTATTTAAACCCCACTCTATTAAGATACATTGTCTTTAAACAGTTATGTATTAGCAAAACCTGCATTATATTGAAATAGGTCTTTTAATAACTGAATTAATAATTGAGTTAAAGTTTCAAAATGGCTATTATCTTGACGGAAAGCTTCTAATAAACGGGATACACTATTATTCACTGAATTTTTTTTACTATCAATCGCCGTTTGCATACTTTGGAACGCTTGGGAAATTAGGTCATCATCACCATCTAATCCAACACCATCAACTATTTTTTTTATTTCCTTGACAACATTAAAATCAGGGTAAATTTTAATTTTTCCATCTATTTCTTTCACAATAAAACCTTGCCCTTCTAATTTTTTCTTAAAAAAACTTGCCACCCCCTCTTTAGTAGATCTTGCCACCCCCTCTTTAAAAGATATAGAAGCGATAGGATTAATAAAATCGCTTATTCTATCATCATCAATAACTTTCTCTCTCCAAGCATCCCATGCCGTACCGGTTTTCGGTATAACATAATCCTTTAGAGCTATCATAAATTGATTATTAAACTTTGACCTATCAAAGCGTATCTTACCATCTTTTCCTGCTGAAATATAAGTACTCAATAAGCCTAATGCTTTATTAAGCGTTTCCATATATTTCGTCGCCCCTTTAGTTATTTCACCAAAGCTTTTTTGGTAGTTAGAGTTAATATTATCAATTAACCCCTTGATACTTTTAATGTGCGATCGGCCATCCTCAGTTTTTGTAATTTCCGCCGACATTGAGGCAATAAGATTACTGGTTTTATCCATTGAATCTTTAAATTCAAATTGTGCAAGTCTCGTTAGTGCCAAGATTTGCTCATGGTCTTGCATATTATTAGAAATCAGGTAATTATTTTTTTCAGGGTAGTCAACACCATATTGCTGCAGGATTTTTTCAGCTCGTTCCTCTATAGGGAGTTCTAAATCGGGGACAAATGTCCCCTGTAAATTCAGTGGAGATACCACGCTATCATCATGAGTTATTGTCGCTGATGATGGTGTCATCGAAGCAAGAGCTGATGGTTGGATAACAATATTAACTCCGTTCATACTCTAACCTCTGGTTGCAACAGCTTGGAATGTACGGATTTGCCCCTCAATAATTTCTTTTAAAATATCAAAGACTTTTTTCATCAAATCCAGAACAGTATCAATCTGTTTTTCTTTATCACTTGCTATAGCACGTGCAGTATCACCAATATCTTGTAGCACCATTTTTTGGGCTTCTAGTGCTTTCACCTCTATATTAAGCGCAGAAGTTACCAATTGACCTGCGTTATCGGATAAACGAGTCATTGTTTCAATAATGCTCGATTTCTTTTGGGTCTGGTTGGTAATTCGATCGAGTTGCAGTTGCTCCCGCTCCGCTTTTAACTGCAATCCTTTAACCTTATCTTGAACGTTAGTAACATGTAACTCATTTTGTTGATCAAGCGCTTTATTTCCCGTTTTTTTCATATATGGGCGACTGCTTTCAATCTCTGATTGTGCTTGAGTAGATAATTTATGCCTTTCGACACCGTGAACATTAATAGCTTTGGTTTGTTTCACTAATTGCTTAGTTTGTAATGCCGCCCCCGCAAGTGTTACACCCAGAGAAACCGCAAATCCCATCAGTGCTCCTTCAAATGCTTTTTTACCCTCTTGAATCGTTGTATCTGCTGCACTTTGCACCATTTGCGTTTTTAGCTTTAAAAAATCCGCTTGTAGTTGGCGATCAGCGGTATTAATAATCGATTTAATCTGGCTCAGTAGGTTACGTAGCTCCATTAAAATATCGCTACTCATAATGCCGATAAATTGGCTCTCTTTTATTGCGTCAAGTGACTGAATACCAGGTTTTACATCCTCACTATTTGCTTGAGCCACTTGCACATCTTTAATTGCCGAGGCTGCCAGCATTAAATTAACCCCTTGAGATAATTGCTTGATCTCGCTTTCGTCCAAATTAGCGATTGTTGGGAACATTTTTTCCAACTTGCTATTTTCTTCCGTTATCACTTCTCTGACGGCTTTTTCAACTTTGATTGCTGTGACGGCAATATGCTCCTGAAGGTTTGCATAAGCCGATGAAAATCCGCCTATGACTTTCGAGGTCTCTTCAAGCTCGACCTTGTTCATGTTTTTCACTTCAAACAGGAGTGATGGACTAACCGTCGTTTGCTCAGGGAGCTTTAATAACGGCTTATCTTGCGTTCGTAGCACAGTAATATCGACAGCATCTTTGATGGACACTTGCTGTGCTGGTGCTTGCGTTGACATCGTTTGAGTTTCGCTACCGGTTAAAGTAGTCAGCCCCTCAAGATTGCCTAACTTTTGGGTTGGAATAGAAAACGGCGTTGGTGAGGAAATAGTCGTCATAATAGAGTTCCTTAATGAAAATTAGGCATAATTAGAGAGATTGATTGAATTAGCTTTACGCTCATTTGATTGTTTCAATGAGGTCAGCGTGTCAGTAAATAGGTTATTAAACACCTCATATTGTTTTGACAGCATCTTAATCAGAGACTCAAGCAACTCATCGAGAACTTTAATGATTTCATCATTCATCATCATTTTGGCGAATAGCGTCTTAAGCTCTCGTAGTTGCGCGGCCCCTTCTAAGCGTAATGCTCCAACAGTCACCGCACTTGTCACCGACGTCGCAACACCAGCCCCTTTCGCACCAACTTCGACACGTGACGCTAATAGGCTCTGTTTGCCCAGTTTTTTCCCTGTATCAACGATATCAGCAACATCCTCAACCTGATCAGCGACTTTATCGACCACTTTCACCGTATCTTTGATGCTATCTGCTTGCTGATGCACCTTATCAACGGTTTTCACGGCATCCTTAATACCGTCTGCTTGTTCATTCACCTGATTAACCGTTTTTACTGCATGCTTAGCGCTGTCTGCCTGTTCATGTAACTTGTCGACCGCTTTTGCAGTATCTTTGATGCTATCAGCCTGCTCATGCGTCCTATCAACGGCTTTTGCGACATTTTTAATATCACGAGCCTTCCTCACGACCTGATTGGCTGTTTTAACGGTACTTTGTAACTCTTCCGCCGCATCGGCTAATTTAGTAAATTTCGTTAATACCACCATGTCATCCGCGGCTTTGCCTAACGTTTTAATTTTGCTGAGCAGGTTTTTAACGAGATTGACGATCGTATTCGCCATCGCCTTTAATGTGCTTTTCACGACAGTTTTCAGCGTATTGGCCGCAATTTTGACGACCGTTTTTACGGTATTGGCGATGTTTTTCACAAAAGAGGACATAGAAACCAAAGAGAGCGCCAGAAAAGCGACGGCTGCGACAACCATGCCAACAATGCTACCAATCTTTTTCGCCTCTTCGGCAGACATCCCAAACGATATCAACATATCCGTGACAACATTTGAAATTTCCGTCGCTAACATCTGCATTAAACTTGCATTACCCGTCTCTTCCAACACGATATCAGTGACAGAAATGGCGATACCGATTGCGGCAACGGCAAGGGTTAATGGTGCAGCCGCGCCGAATGTTGCGACTGTCGCAATAACAGAAACCGCTAACATGACGTAGCTAAAAATCTTACTGGCGCACGATGCGGCTTTATTGGCAGCATCTGCTTTACGCTGAGCCTCTTCGGCTTCTTTGGCTTTTTTCTCTGAATCTTTACGAGAGGCTTCGCTGATCTTAGCCATCACCTCTTCTTGCTCTTTCATATTGCGGATAGAGTTTTCATTCATCGCTTTTTTCAGCGATGCGGTTAACATGGTCAATAGAGCAAGCGTGTTTTCCCACTTTTCACCGTCGACTTCGACAGGGCGTGGTGCATTTTGGATAAATTTATTTAAAACGTCGCGATCACTATTAGCAGCCACAGTAAGTTTTTCTGCTGTCGAATACGCGGCCTTAAGATTGCTTTCAATCGTAGATAGTTTTAATTCTAAATCAGCAAGTTGGGTATTACTTTGCGCAAGCTGAGTCGTTAATTGTCCCCCCTGCTGTTTAAGCTCATTCACTTCCGTTGTTAGCTGTTCAATTAACTGAGTCAGTTTTTGCGCATCTTGCTTGTCATCGGCTGTTTTAGGGGGTTTTGGTATCCCACTTAAACTCGCTTTAGCAAAATCGAGTGCGTTCGTTTTACTGGCTAACGCCTGCTTATTTTCATTCAGTCGATTTTGCTGCTGGGTCTGTGTTTTCGTTAGCTCCTCTAACTCATTTTTGGTATTAGTATGGTCAACGCAAATAGCATTCACATCTTTTTCAGCTTGCTGTAGTTTTTCTGTATTTTTTACAAATGAATCTAATAACGCATTGCCATGTTGCCTCAGCGCATCGGATTCAATATTTAACTGATGCAGTTGATTACGTAATTCATTGATATTATTTTCACCTAATATCTTACGTATCGATGAGAAAGCCTCCATCATTGACACTCTTGCATTCACGCCTTTTTTCGGCTCTTGCAGTTGCGGCTGGCTTTCTAATTTACTGCGTTTCACTTGTTCATTTGATGTTAATTCTTCGCATGCGGTCTCCATACTTAACATCGCTTTGGCGATGTTATCCCCCATTTCTAATGGATTAACACCTTGCTGAAAGGCTTTGACTAGGCCTATCCTATCAGATGTTATATTGGTGATTGCTGCCATATTGTTTCCTCTACTTTATTGAAGAGTCTTTCTGCACTGAATCAGTCTTTTCAAGATTCTTTTTCAATGCATTAAGGTAAGCCTGAGATTTGGCTTTTAACTCACTATCGGTACTGCTATTACAAACATTTTCGAAACAGTGCAGTGCTGCACTGCTTTTTTTAAGCATCAAATTACATTGGCCAGCATGAAATAAAGGACGATAGTCATCCTTAGCCAATACAAAAGCTAATGCATAAAGTTCAGCGGCCTTTTCATAACGTTTAGTTAATTGGTAAACAGCGGCAAGCCCCATCACATAGTCGGTATTATAAAAATCATAAATACTCAAAAAGCGAAAAAAGGTTTCTGCTTCTTTTAATTTTCCTTGTTGATAAAACTCATAAGCGTAGGCATAGATGCCATCCATCATCTCTTGTGAAATACCATGAATATCTTTATAAGTTGCCCCAGACATTAATGCCGACGTAACATCATTAAGCAATTCATCCATATCTATAGACTGTTTTTCTTTGTTACTCATATATTCACCTTATAAAAATGTAGGATATATGACGCAATATCATTAATAATTGCATCATAACTATTCAAAACTGAATTTTCTTATAAAAAACGATATTATCGACAAATGGTTAATTTAACTGTCTTTATCTTCCTGAATGATTTTTCTCTCATTTATTAGTTTCATTGATTCTTCATCGAGATCTATTCCCATCTTTTCTAATTCAATGCGAATTAACCAATTGATGATCCGCATTACATCCTGCAAACCATGCTCATCAATAAAACTATCTTTCCGATAATAGCGCCATATTTTTCTAGCTAATGGAATATCACGGACAACAGGAACGCCTTGTTGCTCGGCATATCGAACAATCATTTTTGCCTGTAATCCATGGCTTTTAAATAATAAAAAAGGTAATGGCGCAATATCATTATTATAATAAATTAACATTGCAATATGCGTCGGGTTTGCCATCACAAAAGTCGAGTTACGCACATTGGATTTCACCTCTTCCGACAATATTTCCTGATGCAGCCCTTTACGAGCGCTTTTTAAGTGAGGATCCCCTTCATTATCTTTATACTCTTTTTTCACTTCCTGTTTTTCCATTTTTAATCCCTTAATAAACAAGAAGAATTCTGTGACCACATCCACTAAGATGATAAATAACGCAACGGCTAAAAAAACGACAACAAAGGTAGCGCACAGCCCCACCCATTGATAAATCACTCCATTTATCGTGCTACGATACAGCAAGAAAATGTCATGCCGCCAAAGAATAAAAAATACCATGGCCGAGATAGAAAATACGATCAGATAAAGAAATGCTTTAATTAATTCCTTAAGAGAATTCAGTGAAAATATTTTCTTAATCCCTGAAATTGGATTGAGCTTTGAAAAATCAATTTTAATGGCTTCTGTTGCTAAGCGGAAACGACTTTGTAATAAAGAAAGTATCGCTCCTGAAATAAAACAGGCGAGTAGTACAGGAATAACTATTTTTAGAAAAGCACCAATAAACTCCCTTAATAATATATTGATATTAATATTATAAGGTGATAACAAAATACGTTTCATCAATCCAGCTATTTCAAATAAACTGGTTGTTCCTGTGATTACATAAACGCTAACGACTAACACTAATGCCGCAACACTGTCTTTACTTTTAAAGCTTTGCCCTTTTTTAGCAGAATCTTTAATTTTTTTCTCGGTAGGTTTTTCGGTTTTCTCTGCCATTTTATATGTGCTCTATGCTGGGTCCGATAATATAAAGATGTCATGTAATGGAGAGGTTGAAATCATATTAACCAAGATATCAGGCACTTCATTCTGAAAATAGAGCAAAAAAACAGCAAATGCGATAATTGACTTAATGGTTAAAGATAAAGAAAACGCATTTAACTGTGGGCAAAAACGTGAATATAACCCCAATGCAGCTTCACTAATAAATAGGGTAATGAGAATAGGTGCCGCCAATATAATCGCTTTTACCACCATTTGGTTCATCCATTCCCCTAATGGCAAACTATTAAATTGGGAAAAACCTGCCGCAAACGGTAATAGCTGATAACTTTGTGCAAATGTTTTAACTAATAATAGCATGCCACCTTGCGATAAAAAGACCATACACACGATATAACTAATAAAGACCGCAAGTTCTGACGCTTCACTGCCACTGGCAGGATCCACAATACTGCTAATTGTTTCACCACGCTGAGTATCAATCAGCTCACCGATAATATTCGCTATCATAAACGGTAAAGCTAAAATAAGTGCCGTGATTAACCCTACCGCTAATTCATACAGCACTATTTCCATAAAACCAACACGCTCTTCTTGAAGATTATGAGTCGATAGCAGTGGCCAGAGTCCTAATACAATATAGACAGTCACACAGTTTTTAATCATACCGCTACTGAGTAACTTGTTACTCAAAAAAGGTAAAAAGAAGAGTGTTGGAGCAATACGTACCCAAGCGATAGCTAATGTGATTAACCCTTCCTGAAAGGTAAAATACATGGACGAATAAAAAGACAGTATCTCTTGATTCATCCCAAAAGCCCTATTGCTGGAATGGCTGTCGTTAACACTTCTAACGCATAATTCATCACTTTATCTGCCAGCCAGCCTGAAATCATAAATAACGAGCCAAACACCGCCAGCAATTTAATCCCAAAAGGAAGCGTCTGCTCCTGTAATTGCGTAACCGTTTGGATTAACCCCACCAGCAACCCAACCACTGTCGCCACAATAACAGGGATAGCGGATAACATAACAATCAATAACATTGCTTTATTGCTGCTATAAATAATCTCATCCATTCATCGTATCCTTGTTATTGCTGTGCCAATTCAAGATATTGCATCACTAACCCTTTCGAAATCAGTGACCATCCATCAATAGCGACAAACAGGATCAATTTAACTGGCACCGAAATAGTGACTGGGCTCATCATCATCATACCGAGAGCTAACAGAATGCTAGATATCACCAGATCAATCACAACAAAGGGTAAATAGATATAAAAACCAATTTCGAATGCTGACTTAACTTCACTCAGTGCATAGGCAGGTAATAGTGAAAATAGTGTGGCTGAATGCGCTTCGGCGTCCATTGGCTTTTCATTTCGCTGCTGTTGTACTGATTCGAAAAATTGCACCAGTTCAGGATCAGAATATTTTTGTAAATAGGCCTTATAGCGCCCTAAGCCGCCATCAACAAAATTATCGACCGATTCCACATTGCCAAAATCCACCTTCTCTTCACGCATATAATGGCTAATGTCTTGCACCACTGGCATCATGACAAAAAGGGATAACAACATCGCGATGCCATTTAAAGCCATGGTTGAGGGAACCTGTTGAACCCCCATGGCATTACGTACCATGATTAATACGATCGATATTTTTAAATAACAGGTGCCTGCCGCAATAATAAACGGCAGTAATGTGGCCAGTGAAACCAGTGCCAACATGGGTATTTCGTTGGATACAATGGACATGTTATGGCCTTTTATCACCCAGATGAGCAAGGCGAGTAATTTCTAAGCCTAACTCGTCACTCTCACCGATATAAATCAGCTCTCCCTCAGCAATGAGCTGCTTATTGGCATACACTTTGACTTCACGCTCTTTATTTTCACCAATCGAATATACGGCTCCCGGCTGAATATCGGCTAACTCATTCAGCGTAATTTCAGTCTGACCAAGTACAAACGTTAATTTGATTGTCATCGCATTCACATCGAATGGTTTCACAACCTCATCTGAAAAGGTTTCTTCTTGTAATAACGCACTCTCATCGGCAATAGGGGCGATCGTCTCTTCAATCATAAATTGACCTTCTTGTTGTTTTTGAAAACGGGCAAAAGGGCGCCCTGCGATTGACATATTCAGCAGTAATTGCTGAATACAAAACACATCATGCAACTGGATAGATTGCAGAAGTTTTGCGCTAATATAGCTATAGCCCAATACCCAATCCGCTTGTAACTTAAGCTTATGCAACGCAAATTGTTGTTTTGATTGTTTTGCTAACCCTTCTATTGGTGAAGGTAACAACACCTGGCCCAAAGCCGGCTCTTGCACACATAACCAAGGCTTTGCAGGGCTATCATCAATAATTTCGAGTGAACCACAACGGAAATGCTCGGAGAAAAAGCGCATTCCACGATTTTCAGTCGTAAATAGACTGATTAAGTTATCCTCATCAATGCTATTCCAAGCATAATGCGTGAAAGCGGGCCAATGGTGGTGACACCAACGTTCCACATTGACCAGTGCATGTACTTTTTCCGTGTGACTGATTAACGTCAGTTGGAAATAGCGCTCCCCCTGTCTGGGGGAGACGGTTTCCAAATCAGGTTGGTAACATTGCTGCCAAGCGCGTACTTGGAGTGCTCGCTGGCTAATACGACGAATATTCAACATGATTAATGATCTTCTTGCTCAGACTGTTGTTGCCTTTGTTGGCGCTGTCGCTCATGACGCGATTCTTCATCACGAATTGATAACGGATGATCGCTGCGTAAAAGGTGCTGATTTTCATGTAACGCACGATGAACTTCCGGGCTAGTGGTGGTAGCCAATAGTTCACTGCCTCTAGTGGCTAACTCAAATGTCACCGAAGGGCTGTTCTGCCATTGATTAAAGGTATAAGTGAGGCGGCTTCCTTCAATTTGTGTCACTTTATTCTCTGTCGCTGCCGCCATCGCTTCTGTGCCCATATCTAGGGTGGAATTTGCTTTATTTGTGGGTTGACGAGATTGCACCATCGGAGCTATTTGCCCCTTTTCATTGCAAGTCGTAGTGGCTAATGGTGGTATCACCCAATCAGGGGAGTCATCGATTTCCAATTGCGGATATGGCTGGCTAATCTTAGGCACTGTATCGCCTTCATCTATTTTTTGTGATTGCGCTGGCTGAACAAGCGGCAATGAGGAGGGCGTACTGTACTGCCCCTGATCTGCCACTGAAATAGAAGCCAAAGATGGTGACGGTGACATTGGTCGTGCGGTTATTTCGGATTGAGGCAAAATCCGGCTTTCATGCGTAGGCAGAGATAGCGCTGGCGCTTGGAAAGAGAGGGGGGATACAGACATCGCCTCTCGAGTAACTGACGTTGTTTTTACGCCTAGCGGTATTGGCATTTCATGATGGGTTTCATGGTGAATATGCAAATCATTTTGCTCTACTTCACGATGTTTAATCTGCGTTGATGGCGGCAATGCGTGCTTATTGTGCTCTGCTCCTTGCCATTTTTTTGGCTGAGGCGCTAAAGCTGTTATTGACGCTTGATGTCTCACCACATTTTTATTTGTATTTGCAGAGATAGATAAATTTGCATTGGTTTCTACAGAGACCGTTTCAGCAGTATTTGATAACCGATTGCTCTCTTGTTGCCAGTGAGTTTTCCCGATAACACCTTGCCCAATCGCAACATGATTAGGAACTAATGGCGCATCAATAAGCGCTTTATCGGTCGAATCACCCTTACTGTCCGACGATATTTCTGTCATCGGTAGCGCCCTATGTGACAGCGATGCTTCTATCACGGGTAATTCACGGTGTGATTGGGCAGCTTTCACACCCGCCGTTGCATTGATACCCAATTGGCAAAATGCCATCATTTTTTCCGCCGTTTCAGTATGGCGTAGGTGCACAGGTAACTGCGCCAATAATAGCGCTAAGCTGTCTTCCATTTCTTTCTTGCGTCGTTTTTGTGGTGGCGACGTTTGTGCTTTCTTCGAAGCGACCTCCGCCATACGCTGTTTAATTAGCGACTTGCTATCGGGTTGTTTACCTTTTGCTAATGGGAAGGCAGCATGGTTTTCCGCTACCCTAGTACTCGGTTCATTCAACGCCAGTTTTACTGTTGCCATAGGCGGACAACTCCTCAATTTCATTTTGTTGCTGACGTTCCGATTTTAAACGCCGAGCACGGTGTTGCTGCTTGAGATAATTTTGGAATTTCTCGCACTTGTTACGTAACGCAAACATACGCACAACAATATTTTTTCGTGATTGCTCATACCGAGTCATTTCCGTATTAATTGACTCCGTTTGGTATTGAAGATGAGCAATTTCCGCGAGCAAAGCGGCTTTCAGCCTTTGGCTCTCCCAAAAAGCCATTTTGCTCAGTTCGGCGGATTGCTCATATAACGCGATTTGTGTCGTCAATATCGCAATACGCGATTGAATATCCGTTAATTGTTGTTGTAGCGCACGGATTGCTGACTGCACTTGCCATTGTTCCTGTTTAGCGCGATCAAGGCGTCTTTCCGTTAACGTAAGAAGACTTTTAATCATCAGGAAGCCAAATAGTCGAGGCGGTTTAATACAGTTTCGAAATGCTCAGCTTCATCCATCTTTTGTTGCAAGAACTGTTCAATATCTTCTTTTTTATCCAAAGCATTGTCGTTGTCTTCACTTTCCCCACGTTGGTATTCGCCAAGCTCCAAATACAGCTGAATTTGTTCTAGCCTAGATAGACGATCACGCACTTTTGTTGCGGCTTGGCGATGTGTATCCGTCGTGACTTTTTGGAATACACGACTAATGCTGTGCAAAATATCAATCGCTGGGTAATGCCCCTTTCCCGCCAACTTATGGCTAAGATAAATATGCCCATCAAGAATCGAGCGAATTTCATCACCAATAGGGTCTGACTCTTCTTCACTTTCTAGCAATACGGTATAAAAGGCGGTAATTGAGCCTTGCTGCATACGACCTGGGCGCTCAAGCAACATAGGCAGTTGCTCAAACACCGACGCTGGGTAGCCTCGTCTTGCTGGAAGTTCCCCCGCCGCCAAAGCAACATCACGTAATGCTCTGGCGTAACGTGTCATTGAATCGACAAATAACAAGACATGTCGATTACGGTCACGGAAATATTCCGCGATTGTCGTAGCAAGCAACGCCGCATTACACCGCTCTATCGGTGGGCTATCGGAAGTGGCATAAATAAGCACCGTTTGGGCTGCATGAGGAGAGGCTTGTAACTCCTCAATAAATTCAATGACCTCTCGGCCACGCTCACCGATTAAAGCAACAACATGGATATCCGCCTTCGCGTGGTTAATAATCATATTCATTAATGAAGTTTTGCCGCTTCCTGCCGCAGCGAAAATACCAATACGCTGCCCAAGACCACAGGTTAATAAGCCATCTATCGCACGGATACCGGTGATAAGTGGTTCATCAATCGGACGCCGAGATGTCACGCTCGCGGGTGGACTATCAATACGCATTAGTCTTGAGTCAGGGCAGAACGCTGTTTCGGCTGTATGACCGAGCACACCAACCTGCTCACCCGCCGCATCAAAAATTTTACCGGCAAGCTGCTCATGCATTTCAAACACGAAAGGTAGGCCCGTTGGGCGGATCACCACATCACGCGTTAACCCTTGTGCTCGACCAATTAAGCTGAGCACAGTTAAGCCCTCTTTAAACCCCACGACTTGTGCTTTTGCTATGCGCTCTTTTGACGTTATCGAGCGTTCAACAACACAGATCTCACCAATAAAAACTCCCTGCAAAGGGGCTTCCATTAAACAGCCATGAATGCGCGCAGGGTGCGCGCAAGAATCAAAAAGCTTCATGATTTAATTAGCTAATACTGTTTGGAATTGATTACTACGCTCAAAGAACTCTTCAAAGCTGTCAGCAAACTGTTGAGTATCGTTTAAGGCTGACTCTTTCATCACAGCCGAAAGCACCAAGCTATTATCAATAAGATTCAATGCCGGTTGCCCCAATTGAAAATTGCGAGGTGAATATTCCACGATCATGCTCAGTAGCATATGCGCCATTGAATCAAATTTTGCGGGACTATATTCAGCAAGGTGACACCAAATAATTAAATCATCACCAGAAAGATCGATATTAATCGCTGGCGAGTCATTCATTTCTAATTGAATATTTGAATGACAGTCGAGTTGTGGATTAATTAGATCACTACGGCCCATTGAATTTAAAAATGTATTTAATGCTTCTACAAAGCGGTATTTCATAAGAAATTTCCTTATATTGTCTTAATAATATTCACTTTCACCATTTCAGATACCTCATTAAATGAGAGCACCTCTAATTCAGGAAAGCGTCCTTCAAGGATTTTTTTCACAAAACGACGTATATCGACCGGCACCAGCACATTAATATCTCGAATAGATAAATGGCTATTTTCGAGGGCTAGCTCGGCAGCTTGAATTAATTCATTGGTCTTTTCTGGTTCTAAATGCAAATAGACTCCCCCAGAAGATTGACGAATGCCTTGGCGAATGGTGTCTTCAAAAACAGAATTCACCATAAGCACATTTAAGCGGCCATCAATGGCAAAACGGGAAGAGATATAGCGCGCCATTGAGGTTCTGACATGTTCAACGAGCATTAAGCTATCTTTCTCTCTTGGCACCCATTGCACGAGAGTTTCAATAATGAGTTTCATATTACGCACTGAGATTTTCTCCATTAATAAACGCTGGAAAACCTCTGTCACCTTTTGCACCGTCGCGTGTCGATAGCACTCTTTTAATAGCTCAGGGTATTTGCCTTCTAAATCATCTAGTAAGTTTTTCGTTTCTTGGATCCCAAAAAACTCATTAATATGACGCAGCAATAGTGTACTAACGCAATCAATCATTTCGGTCACATCATCGCGCACCATCAAACCAAGCTGTTCAATATGTTCGTGATCTTGCTTGCCACACCAAGAGCTAATTGCGCCATACTCATCAGTAAAATGGGTCAGCGTTATGCCTAAATATTCCAATTCATCACTCATGGTTAATAAGCGAAATCCACCGAAACAGATATCGTATTCACCTGCTTTAACTTCATTAATTAAAATGATGATTTTGTTATCTGGAACGATAGGTGAATAATTAATGGCAATATCGGGTATCCGGTAACCATAACGAACAAACACATCCTTTTTCATACGAAACAAAAAGTTTTTTTCTTCGAGCTGTTTTTTATATTGCTGATTAACCGAAATAATAATCGGCAAGGTTTCAGGAATATATTCAGGCTCAAAACGGCTATTTTCCCTTTGTGTTTCCCCTTCGGTGACTTCCGAATCGACACTCACCTGCTCAGTTTGTGATATCTGCTTATTCTTCTCTTTACGCGTTTTCCAAAAACGAACAAAAAATAGTACTGATAGCAAAGAGGCTAAAAAGAGAAAAATAGCAGTAGGGAAACCCGGCAGGAACCCCATAAATAAAACGATGAAGGCAGTAATAAGAATCGTAAAATTATTCGCAAATAACTCAGAAACGATATTTTGACCTAAGTTTTTATCATTGCCTCCAACGCGAGTCACAATAAAGCCTGCACTAATAGAGATAAGCAGTGCTGGGATCTGTGCCACCAAACCATCACCGATGGTTAAGAGTGAGAATGTATTCAGAGCCGATGACATATCCATGCCCTGCTGTGCAACACCCACAGAAATTCCCCCGATCAGATTGACAAAAATAATGACAATCCCTGCAATCGCATCCCCTTTAATAAACTTCATTGCACCATCAAAAGAACCAAATAATTGACTCTCTTTTTCTAAGTCGCCGCGCCGCTCTTTCACCGTCGATTCATCAATCACCCCTGCCCGTAAGTCGGCATCAATACTCATTTGCTTACCCGGCATTGCATCGAGGGAAAAACGTGCTGCCACTTCAGCAATACGTTCAGACCCTTTCGTGATCACAATAAATTGCACTATGGTCACAATGGCAAACACCACCATACCGACCACTAAATTATCTTGGATCACAAACTCACCAAAGGTGGCAATAATATCGCCCGCGTCAGCCTCCAATAAAATCAAGCGGCTCGTGCTAATAGATAATGCGAGACGAAATAATGTGCTTATTAATAAAATAGAAGGGAATGATTGAAAATTTAATATGCGAGTAATATAGAAAGAGCTCATAAAAATGAGCACCGATATCATAATATTCAAGCCAATTAATAAATCGACCAATATTGTTGGTAATGGAATAATCAGCATGGCGATGACCATCACCATAATAACTAAGACCATCAATTCTGGGCGATTGCGGATCGCCAAAAGAAATCCCGTAAATTTATTCATGCGGTTTCTGTTCCTTATTTAGCAAACCGTTGCGCATCATGATTTCCTCTTGTGCCTTCACATAGTCCATATATATTTTCAATTGATTGAGCAGCTCTTCTCGTGCTTCCAATGATTGAAAAATTGCGGTGGGTATTGTTCCAAATGCCAAAATTAATAATTGTAAAAAACGCGCCCGTAAGTCCGTGCTCATCGCCCCTAACTGTGATGAAATAAATAACAACAAATTCTCTTCAAATTGCGCTTGGTTACGAATACCACTGGTAAAGAGCTGACTGAGCTTTTTAGCAAACTCAGAATTAATCAGTTGGCTGTGCTGCCGAAAAAGCCCCGATTGGAAAAATTGTTGGGTGAACACATGCTCAAGTGACTGCAATTCACGTAACCGCCCGACACGGAGAAAATAATCACCAAATTCACTAATATTAATATCGCCCAATGGCAGGGCTTGTAGATCACACGCCAGCGCTCTGCTTAAATAACGCATAATATTTTCGCGCTCTTGGCTTTCCATCTCCTCAACCCACTGCTCATATAGATAAACTACAGGGCCGTCATAACTAAGAAACTCACGATATAACATGCGTAAGTTCCCTGCGGATTGCTTAATTTTTTGCGCAAACGCCTTCGCAATCAGTGCAATATTTATCCCCGCTTGAGTGCTTCTATCGCTATCCTCAGCGTTAAGTTGTTGCTCCAGCTCTTTTAGTTGTTCGAGTTGCTCAGCCTTCAATTTCCCTCGATTGATTAAGGCCGCAAGCGCCATTAACAAATCGCTAGGGTCGGCAAAAAAGCGCAATAAAAATGCTCTTAGCTCTTTAGGAGTCATAAACTGCCGATTAAGCGCACTTTCAACATGTAAAATGGTTTCATCGGCATGCTCATCAAGGATGCGCTCAGCAAATTGCATCCAATCTTCGGTTTCTCCTTGTTTAGAGCCACTTTTTTTTACATGGCTCGCCGCCAACATCGACATTGAGGCATATTCCCCAGCACTATCGATAACCCCTTGACCGCGCAATACTTCGTCCGAATCATCACTGGTTTTTGATGATCGACTCTTTTCGTGTGAACTGCTCACTATGCGGGAACCAAAGCCCAAAGGCGTTATTGCCATGGTTGCTCCATATAGGTTTTCAAAAATTTAACGGTACTGTGCAACTGCCCGTTTTGTTCTTTAATACGCTGATTTTCCGAGAACTGACGCCCATCCCATACTTCGTTTTCGTCCAATAAACGCGGTTGGATCAAAAACAATCGCACCATTTTTTGCTTATTAACGGAGGTATGACTAAAGAGGCCGCCGATCAGTGGGATATCCCCCAATAAAGGAATATGACTTTCATTTTCAACCACTTGTTCTCGGGTGTATCCCCCAATTAATAAACTGCTATTTTGCGCAATACGCGCAACCGTATTGATAGTCGTACGATTAACAGATGGAAGGCCTTCCACATTCGAAACCTCACCACTTTTTGATTGTTTTTCACCGCCGTCTTCAATATTCACTTCCATCTCAACTTGATGACCAGATGAAATACGCGGCATCACACTCACCATGGTGCCGTAAGTGACTTGCTCCAAGGTGGCAATACGTTCCCCTTGTAACTTGGCATAAAAACTGGTGTTGTTATCAAATAAGGCAGGAATGTTCTCTTGGGTTAGCAGAACAGGACGAGAAACAATATGACCATTACCGCTTTTGCTTAAGGCATCAACGCGTAACAGAAAATCCGTACTGTTTGATAACGTGCTGCGATTAAAAGAAAATGCCGTGTTCCCCGTATTAATCGTGCCAACTTCCCAATTGACGCCTAAATTATCCAATTCACTACGCGTGATATCGATAATCCACAGTGATAGCTCAACTTGGCGGCGACGCGTATCTAACGTTCTAACCAGTTGGCGAACATAACGAATTTGTTCAGGGGAACCTTTAACAATTAGACTGTTACTATCAGGGTGAGCCACCAAAGAAAAAGGCACATTTGATGATGAAGAGTGACTAAATGTCGCTAGAGACTCAGAAGCTTCACCGATGGGTGCATCCATCAAGGCATCAATATCATCTCCAACCTTCTCTTTGGGAGTTATTTTTTGCGTCGGTACGGCGCCGGTCGGCGTATCTTTGAATAGCTCACTGATAACTGACAGCATGCCCGGCACCGTGATGTTATTACCGCGCAACGCATAGTTTCTATCTGTCACAGAAGCATATTTTACGGGGATCACTGCCAACTCCCCCCCAGATAACGACTCCTGCTTAACCTGCTCATCAAGATACAACGTAGCGGCTTTTATCAATTCAACATATAACGGTGGCCCAGAAACAAATAGCAGGCTATTTTCCCCTTGAGTACGGACAGGAAAACGCGGGTCGTAGATCCCATTTTTCTTAATATAATTGAGGACTTGTTGGCTACTGGCATTATTCATCGGAATAATTGCACTACGCATTTCGCTATTATCATAAACATAAATCGCTGCACCATCGTCATACCAAACCAGCGCAATACGGCGAGTTAATGCTTTAAACATTTCATCGGCATTCGCTAAATTAAAATTACCTGTAATGCGTTTTTGTGCCGCAAGTTTGCTGAGAATAATCGGCTTATTCAGTCGCTCAGCGATAGAATCAAACACTTTTCCTACCGCAATATTATTGGCGACAAAGGTCTCCTGACCCATTTCCTGTTTAACCGGCTCTGCTGTGATCACTGTCGTTTGCGCTAAACTATGATCCACACTCAGTAAAAAGAGTGACAATAAGATCACTCCGCCTCTTTTACTGCTCATATAATTTTGCTCCAAGGTGCCTAATATCAGAGGGAGTTAACCCTAGCTCTTTTTTAATATCGTTAGTAAAATGCGATGCGGAGCAATAACCCGCTTCCAACCCAACATCAAGTATTGAATTATCGCTTTCAATTAATTTCAAAATGGCTGACGCCATTCGCACACTCATAATTTTTCTTTTTGCTGTTTTATTAAAGTTTTCTCGATATAGCTGCCTAAAATAAGAAGCCGACACGCCATACCTTGCACATAGCTGGTTAATATTGGCATTTTTATCTTTTTCGGCGGCAGAAAGTAAAAAACGCATAATGCCGTATGCTTCATAGCGCCTTAATATATTGCACCATGAATAAAACTGAGGTTGCCGTTGAATAATCAAATCAATAACAATATTCTTTATTGAATATTCGGAAAAAATATCACTTGATAGATGAATAACTTCATCTTCTTTATTATCTGATGAGGTTATTTCGTTTTCTGCAAGAAATGATTGCCCCATTGCGGTATCAATAACAGCAAGAACTTCAATGACCTCAGAAAGTAGCATTGAATGAATAAACCAGCCCTTTTTATTAATAGAAGTAATATCTGATGATGGGAATACAAATAAAGATTGCCCCATTACCTCTACTTTTTTACCCGAATAGGGAGAATGAAAAATTAACGCTGTTTCCTCAGCGTTAGGTATCGCTAAAACTAAGCTGTCTTGTAAAGAGAAGCAGCCTTCTTTATTTTCAAGTAATGCCGCAATATTTGTATTCACCATGATGTTTCTACTTTATCTAAAGAGAATCAATAGCGCTAAAATGGCGGAAAATGCATCATGGCACAAAGGAATAATCCGGAATAACTCATACTCGATATCTAACATAATAGGTCAGAATGATTAAGATAAATTCTACTGACGGAAATGCAGTTATCAGTTTTACTAGCGCCAATTTCTTGTCATTGGAATTTACTTTATGAAAGATACAAATAGCCGCGCTTGTATAATGAAAATTGCTAGCGGCCCCATGAATGGACATGAGCTAATGTTAACTGCTGACGCTCATTTGATTGTTATTGACCCGAATGTTGAATACCACACAGAGGTCGATAATGATGGGCTTATGACTTACTATATCCCTAGTGAATCAATACATTACGAACTAGCTATCACAACAGAGGATGGTTCGAATGATCATATCAATGATGCCGATGAACCAATATTTTATCTTCATATCAATGATGGTATAAAATCAAAGTCTATTCCTATCCCCTTTCAAGAATTAATATTGGCCGACACATTTCCTATTGCAATAAAACCAATTGATGCACCATGGAACCTATCAACTCGTGAGCCTGCATTACCTGAAATTTGTATTGAAAATGACAGTCAACCTATGCTGGAATCCAAATTAACCAAGAAAAATTTTATTTTCTTTGGGCTATTTGTTTTAACTATTTTTTCAATAATTCTAGTTATTCAATACTACTCTGGAAATAATTCTTTAAAAAAGATAAACACTGTCGAAAACATTCTACAAGGCAGCCATTATCCCATCATTGTGACTCTGAACCAGCAAGGTGAAACCTTAATTTTAGTGCGAAATCAGCGTGACGTCGACTGGAGTATTCAACGCCTAAGAAAAGAGCATTATTCTGAAAAGTATCAGATAACAAAAATAGCTCAGTTGGAAAGTGAAATTGAGAATAAAATTTCCGAAAACGTACCGAGTTTATTAAAGGTTGATTTAAGTAATCCTTGTCACCCTATTGTTAGAAAAGCCAATAAACAGGCAACCACTAAGGATGAAAAAATCATTAATAATATTATGAAAGGTTATCTTGGCTGCTATAAAAACAGTGAAATTTTGACCGTCAATTTAGACGAACTGATAAAAAAGGCGGAAATAGGATTAACAGAAAGTAACGTTCCGTGGAAACGAGTTGATAAAGATAATATGACCATATTTATTGTTCAAGGAAGTTTGGATGATAAACAGATATCGTCTACTGTTCGGCTCGCGGATCAATTTATTAATCAATGGGGAAATCAGCATATTCAGTTTTCAATTTCTCTGGCAACGAATCAACTAACAGGGAAATCATTTATCCGTAACGATCAGGGTTTTATTATTTTAGGCCATAACCATTGGTCGTTTAATTCAAACACAATTAATTAATGAGGTGATATATGTCAGATTCAGGTATTCCAGGTATTAATAAAGACACGGGTAATTGGGAGTCATCCGCATTCGAAACGCCGGTGGCTGGTGATAAAAACTGGGGAATGATGTATCGCAGTAGTGCGAATGTCAGTAACCGAGCCAAAGAGTTCGCCGATGAATTAAAAGACATACTTGATGGTAAGACGACAACACCTGATGGTAAGACGGTAAAGTTAGAAGTCGATAACCCACTGACTCTCGGAAAAATTACCGCTTTAAGTGGTAGCTACAATATGGCAAGACAGTTACAAAGCAACTTAATGAAATCCATTAAAGATACCGCTCAAGCCATTATCCGTAACGTTTAATTTCACAATAGAGCATCGCTTTGTGGGTGCTCTACCTTTTAGGAGCCTATGATGATACAGCCTATTAATCGATCCGTTTTCATGTCAATGATGTTAGATAATACTACTGACAGCGTATCGACTCAATCTCTTGAAAGTACGGTTAGATCTCTTTATGCACAATATTCTGTTGAAGTACAAAATAAAAAAGAGGCCCTTTTTCACCAAGCCGATACCATAGATGTTAGCAATCCCATTGATGTGATGAATATGCAAAATTCAATCGCCCAATACAGTTTAGGCCTCAATTTTGTGTCGACCCTCACCCATAAAGCCACAGGTGCTATTGATACTCTACTAAAAGCCCAATAAGTCATGAATACATTGAAGAAATTAATCCTAATTACCTTCGTCGGGTTATTGGCTGGGTGTGATAACCAACTCTTACTCAGTCATCTTAGCCAACGCCAGAGCAATGAAGTCCTAGCCATCTTACAAGAGCATGGCGTTGAAGCTTCACGTAAACAAGATAATAAACAAGGGGATTCTATAAAGGTATCGCCGCGTGACTTTGTGATCGCCGTAGATTTATTACGTCAATATAACTTACCGTCTAAAGACCCTGTGGAGATCATTCAGGCTTTCCCGGGAGACTCGCTGGTTGCTTCACCACAGGCGGAACGCACTCGACTGCTCTCCTTGATTGAACAACGCTTAGAGCAATCTCTATTAACGATCCCTGATGTTGTTAATGCGAGGGTGCATGTCAGTTACCCTCTGAATGGTAATACCCCGACTAAGCAGACGCAAAAAGTGTCTAGTTTAGTGACCTACTCTGGTAATGAAGACCCGAAATTGATGATGAATAAAATCAAACTATTCCTAACCAGTAGCTTTGCAGAAACCAATTATGACAATGTTTCTGTGGTGATTGTCAGCCGCCCACCTTTACAGCATCAAATTCGCACTGAACCTGAATCAATATTTAATCCTATTTGGGTTGCCATACTGACGCTCGGGGGAGCCGCTGTTCTTGGCCTAGCCATATTCCTTTGGCACCGCCAGCAATCATTGAAAAATAGAGATGATCAAGACAAGGCCGCTATAGAGGCAAAAATCGATGACACTATTGCATAATATTCATCCACTTCTGCAAGCAGATATCTTCTTAGCGCCGGGGAGTTATTTCCATTTAGAATACAGTGATGTTGATTATCATCGATTACCTGCAACGTTAAAAAAACTGCATAACCAGCAGTTGATCCAACAGTATCTTTTGCCTTGGCCTGATAGCACAACGGCACGGCTACCTCGTATTTTGTCGATGGAGTGGAATCAACTCCCAAAAGTCGCTCTCGGATTAGGGGCTATTTTACATTCAGGCGCGCTGCCTTGGTGGGGAGAGTTGGCGGCTTTTTCCGACTTACGCCACAAATACAGTGACCCACTCTGGCAGTGCACTGATAGAGAAAGCCCGACTCCCCAACATTTACTTGCGCTTGGGGCTGAACAACTTTTCGCCTATATCACTCCCTTCGGGCGTGCCTATACCGAGAGGTTAAAATATATGTTCAGCAATCAAACGTTAGCGCTAATCCCTTCATCGTTTAACGCGATGCTACCTTGGAATATCATTGAAGAAACTTGCCGTTATGTCAGAAAAAATACAGCCTGATATCCAACAAACCGCATGTGAAAAAGTATTGATTAAACATCATGCTACTCGTGCGTTTCGCTATGTGAAACAGATTGAACAACAAGCTCAACAGCAAGCCACAGAGCGTTATCAACAAGCTCAGCAACAGGTGGAACATATTCACAAAATTGCCTATCAGCAAGGCTACTCTGATGGCTTAAAACAGCTCCTGTCTAAATTAATTGAAAGCATTGAGATCAGCGAAAAGTGCTATCAACAAGCCGTGAATCAAAGCCAAGAAACGTTATTGCAGCAACTTTCTGCGCTTTTTCATGATCCACACTTACAAGAAATCATTGCTAAATACCTCATTCAGCAACAAGAGCGACGCCCCATCACACTGTATTTACCTGATAGGTTACAAAACATGCTTAACCATATCGAGGCGGGTCTAAAAATCTTACCCAGTGTAGAGGGGAATATTGCTTTAGAAATAGGTAATGAAGTCATTCATTTTTCCCCGACGATTGCCGCCGAGCAGACTTTGCCTCAAATATTATCCGTCTCAGCCCGCTGCCAAATTTTAGCAGAGAGAAAATCAGCCTATCAGCATATCATGGCTTTGATCGAACAAGGAGATTGTAATGATATCCCCACTAACGCTTAATAGACTCAACGTAGGAATGAATGAAAAAATATCAACAGGTTCGAATCGCCCCAATATTACAACCAAAGTGAGTGATGCGTGGCACACAAAATCTACCACCGTCAAACCGACAGCATCTCAAGAGCGCTATATTGTATTAACTGATGCTGAACATACCGAGATCAATCAATTATTAAGTCAATTAAAAATTGATGACACAAATAACGAAGCGCGCAGAGCCAATTTTTTGGTCTTGTATAAAAAACTCGCCAACTCAACGAATGAAGCAAAAGAGCGGTTTATTACTGGAGCAATGCAACGACTAAAAACTCCCGACGCATTTGCTGATCAAGAACAACTCAAAGCAACATTTGAAAAAACCTTATATCGAGTTAATGCAACTAACCTGATGACTCAGCCATTTATCAACCAGATGAATGATAGTATCAGTAGTATTAGTCTAGAGGGTGACCAAGATGATGAGTTCAAATTTTATTAATCAATTAAGTACATTATAGCACACTTAAAGCGTCACTCCTTTTAATATCCCCACCTTCTCATAGACTTAATATATTATTTTTATGTTAAGTCTTAACCCAAAACATTCCATAGAAAAATATAAAAAATCAATATAAAAAATTGATATATATAGCGCGTCGTAAAGTTATAAATTAAGTCATCCTAAAAAAACAGAGAGTTTTTATTAAAAATCGTCTTTTTTTTATAAATATCTTATAGTGTGTCGTTTTTTTATATTGTGGCACGACGTATTGAACGTTAGGATATGGAAGAATAACTTGTCGATGAAATTATATTTACGGAAAATAATATGAATAATACTGAACAAATTGAACAAGAACCTCTTATTATTTTATCTGAACATGTTGTTTATGACCCACTTAAGCGAACCCTGTCTCGGGGGAAGAAAACGATTAATCTTTCAGAGAATGAATCATGCTTATTGAAATTATTACTGAATAAAACCAGCAGTAAACGAGAAATTATGTATGAGATCTGGGAAAAACGTGGAACAATTGTGACTGAAAGTAGTTATTACAAATTAGTCAGACAATTACGCCTCTCTTTCAAAAAAATGGAGCTTGATGAAAACCTAATTATGACGCTGCCTAGAGTCGGCATCCTCTATACGGGCACTAAATCGGAGGCTAGCCATGCGCTATTCAACCACCAAAAGAAAGGGGTTTATTCATATATTCAATGTTTCTTTCAAAAAGTATTTAATCGCACTATCTTATAAAGATAAAGAGTATCAATATGAAGATTATGAATTATAAACAAAGATTAAAAACATCAATATTTTTATTTATTCTCGCTTTTTTTCTATCTGGTTGTGTGAAAAAACCGCATAACCTTAGTAATAAAGAAAACGCAATGAATTTACAAGGTAATATTTATTCCAAAAATATTGATATACCAAATGAATCGATTATTACTCTGTCATTTTCACCATTACAACAAAATGATAATGAAAATACTAAAAATGATAACTTTCAGTTTAAAACTAAAGAGGCTGGACGCACTATTGCATTTAGTGTTGCACTCCCTCCAGACATAATTATTAGAAAAAACAACTTAGGTATTAGTGCAAGGGTAGAAAAGAATAATGAGCTAATTATGATGACCGAGCAAATTAGCCCATTCCCTAAAAATAATACTGATAAAATTTCACTGACCGTTGTCGCGAACCAATAAATCATCTGTCATTTTTTATTTCCCCCCAGGGACGATGTTATTCTCTGGTGCGGGTTTTATAAACATTAATAAGGTTAATACTATGATAACAACCATTAATGTAATGGCGAAGCCATCAATGAATGAGCCAACATGAGCTTCTCTACTGATAAGAGACAAACTCATATTCACGCTATCCATTGTGGGTAATTTCTGCTCCCCAGTCTGAATAAAAGCTCTTTTTGTCTCAAAGTGTTCATCAAAAGAGATTCGTAAATAAGTGTTCATTAATGCGCCTGCTATTGCAGGCATCAATACGCGCGCAATAGAAATGTAGGCGCCTAAATTTAATGCATCTTGCGGCTTAATATTGACCACAAAAGAAGCAATTAAGCCAATGAGCACCAAGCACTCCCCAAAAGACTGCATGATCATTAATGGAATAAATTCATCAACTCGCCACTGATAATCAACCTGCATTCCCAATAGACTCGCGCCACCAATAATAGACACACCGATGATCATTAATAACCGCGAGTCCACTCGTCTAGCTAACCAAATTGCGATCGGGCTAAACAATAGGTATGAAATAAAAGCAATATTCGTCACTTCGCCTATCTGATGAGGTTTTAATCCCCCAATTGTGATTAAAAATGAGGGAATAAACAGCGAATTTGCTAGCATCAAAAAGCCGTATAAACAGGAAACGACAAAACAAAGAAATAAATTTCTATTCATTAACCAACTGGGGTGAGCAAAAGTCTGCTTAAAAGAGAATGCACGAATAATAAAAATAGCAAAAAGAGCCACACTCGCGATTAAGCAAGCGGTGATCAAGCCTGAATCATACCAACCCAACATTTCACCTTGCACAACACCAATATACAGTAGAACCAAACTGACACTTTTCAGCGCCATGCCTCCCCAATCTGTTTGGGCCAAAAAATCATGGTTAATTCCGACTAATGGCATTCCCTTCCATGCAAAGATAAATATTAAACAGGCAAAACAAGCACAGACCCAATACATCCATTGCCAGCCAAAAATTTCAATAAAAGATCCTGAAATTCCGACCCCCGCATCCATCCCCAAAGAGACGCGCAAACTATACGCGGCCATAACGATTAACCAGACATTCTGTTGTAGGTTTCGTAAAGCCAATGAAATTGTCATCGGTAAATACACACCTAAACAAAAACCAATAACAAAATGGATCAAGACTAATGCAGTAAATAGATCCCCACCTTCCCCTATTAATGGAAAAGAGAGAAAGCTCACCAACAATACGGCACTGGTACTCATTAATATTTTTTCGGCACCCAGCACGACCATAAACCAAGGCGTCAATGTCATGCTGATTAATTGCGCAGCGTTTAAAGAGACATTAATCCATGTGCCTTCTTGTACATCTAACCCAAAAATGCCTCGAATATCCGCCAGTGATAAAGAGAACATGCGTACAAATAACGTCGACAATATCGCGCCGATAAAGACGGATATCACAACAAAAAGTGGATTCGTTTCTTTGCTATTTTGCAATATTGCTAATCTCATCTCAGTCTCCTTGTGACTGCGTACTCTGAGTATCAATATTCACAATGACCGACATACCCGGACGCAACTTATCTATCGCCGATTGCTCTGATAATAAACTGATATAAACAGGGATCCTTTGGACAACCTTCGTAAAATTTCCGCTGCTATTATCTGCGGGAATTAAAGCGGACTCTCCGCTACTTTGTGCTCCAATATCACGCACTACGCCCCTAAATTTCATATCAGGAAAAGCATCCACTGAAATGGCTACAGACTGCCCCGACTGGACATTTTTTAATTGGGTTTCTTTTAAATGAGCAATGACATAAGGCTGTGAACGCGGTGTGACGGTGACAATTTCGGTGCCTGGCGTTACCAAACTTCCTACATTCAGCTTAATTTTATTTAATTGCCCATCAAAAGGTGCAGTAATCGTCGCATACGAAATTTGCGTATTTGCTTGTTGATAATTGGCCAAGGCAATATCACGCTCTGCAAGACGAATATTCTCTTGTTGAGCTAAGAGTAATTTCGATTGTTTTGCTTGCTCCCATTCGGCTTTTGCGGCTTGTTCCAGTTTTATTAACCGCTGTAAATCTGAGTTCGCATCAAGGTAATTTTGAGAAGTGATCGCCCCACTTTTAATTAATTCTTTACGCAGTAAAGGACTACGCTGCATTTGAGAAACCTCAATACCTGCTGCTTTATAACGGTTCCATAATTTTTCAATGGTCAGGTCATACTCTTTAATTTCATCCGCAAGATTATTGAGTTGCTGCTGTGCTTTTTTATAGTTAGCTTTAGCAATCTGTTGATTTAACAACTCCTCTTGGTTGTTAATTTCTGCAATCACGTCTCCCTCACGGACATATTGATAATCCTCCACCAAAATACGTGAGATATACCCCGTCATTCTTGATTTCAGTATTGCAGAGTCCGATTTAATGTAGGCATTATTCGATTCTTGATAGCGTCGATTACTTTGCCACCGATCCCAATTGAGGGTCGTCATAGCAACTAATACGCCGACACACAACAGACTAACCCAAGGTGTTAATCCAATGATTTTTCTTGAAAATTGTTTAGTCTCATTTGTCGTCATTCTATGGACCTCTATACTTACACCGATTGGCAACGCAATAAATAACACCCGCAATCTAACATTGTTAGGTTGGATAAATATGTTAAACTAACATTGTTAGGGAATAAAGAGCTAAATGAGAATTATTTATGAAAACTCCAAAAATCACACGGTTACAAATACTTGAGACCGCGCTTCAACTTTTAGAAACAGAAGGTATTGATGGATTAACGATGCGCAAGCTTGCGGACGCACTGAATATCAAAGCCGCTTCACTTTATTGGCATTTCAGCAATAAGTTATCGTTGGTCGAAGGCATGGCAGATCACATTGTTGCGGAGGTTGCACTCAATGAGTGCGATAGTGATGATTGGAAATCTAATTTACTGAAGATCACAACTCAGTTGCGAAAAGCGCTCTTACAACACAGAGATGGCGCCCGTGTTTTCGCTGGGACCTATGCAATTTCAGATAATGTATTACGAATTAATAACGCATTAATCAAAACATTCGTACAGTCAGGAATGTCCGCCGACAAAGCAGCAAGCTGCACCATGACCGTGTTCTATTTTATTTTAGGGTGCTGTATTGAGCAGCAAGCGGCTCTCTTTTCTAACGGCAGTGATCTACAAGAAAAATTAAATGAATTCAATAAATTATCGAATGATAAGTACCCATATACATGGGAAGCTAAAGCAACATTGTTTTCTGATAACTATGACCAACGCTTTATAGACGGGCTAAACCTCATCATTGGTGGCTTAGGAACATCGAAATAATTCCCAAAAAATTCATAAAATGCCAAAAGCAGGCGGCGGTATTACAAAATACCAGCCGCTAAAAAATATCGATATAACTTAAAATCAAATCACAAAAAACCTGCCAAACCAGTATAGCAAGTTGATAATTTATCTATTTTGATTATTTAAAATACGTTATGTTACTTACTGGTATGTTAGGCGCCAATGAGTTGCTTAGCTGCACCTCAAATTATTTCGCATATAATAACTAATTTAGGTAACAAGCTAAATTAAAGGCATAGTTTGCACTATCATTGTGCTTTATACTGCAGTCTGTAATGAAATAATTGAATGGGCGGTAATGGCGATGAATGGAACAATCACAACGTGGTTTGAAGATAAAGGTTTTGGGTTTATCAAAGATGAAAACGGCGATAACCGCTATTTTCATGTGATTAAGGTCGCCAACCCTGATCTGATTAAGAAAAATGCAGCAGTCACCTTTGAGCCAACAACAAATAATAAAGGGTTATCGGCTTACGCGGTTAAAGTGATACCTGAAAGCAAGTATATTTATATTGCTGGTGAACGTATTAAGCTGACATCCATCAAGTCTTATGTGGTTTACAGTGAAGAAGTACCTGCTGATACAGGAATTAATAAAGAAAATGCTGTATTATCTGTAGGCGCTTTAATGAATAATATTAGGCCAAAATCAGACATTAAAGCGGGTGATATGCGCTCATTAAAAAAATTGGCGATCACCACGTTACATGGCACAACGCTGATCTTCTCAGAAGATGAAATAGATATTGATGAAACGGTAAAATTGATCAAATGACCGGTTTTTGATGCTGTTTTTATACTGAATAAGGCGGTAAGGTATGTTGGAATTTTTAAAAAATTACGATAACTTAACAATTAGCGAAAAAAAAGTATTAAAATATCTTACCGATAATATTACTGATATCCCTTATTTAAATATTAATGAATTAGTGGCTAAAACCTTTGTCTCAAAAACGGTGATCATTAACTTATCGCAAAAATTAGGGTTTAGTGGTTTTAAAGAGCTTAAATTTCAAATTAATAATTATATTCTCAGCAAAAATAAAACAGAAAAAATAAACCCGTCATCCTACAAAAAACAACTAGAAAGAAACATTAATAAAAGCTTTACATTGATAAATGAGGAGCAAATTGCTAATTGTGCCAAAACATTACGTCATTCTAGGAATATTTTTATTGTTGCTAGGGGAACGAGTAAAGCAGTAGGTTTTTATCTTGAACATATGCTGTTTGCACTGGGGCTACATTGCTTTTTTATTAATGATTACAACCTATCGGATTCATTCACACGCTTAGTGACCAAGGACGATACCGTGATTTTTATTTCTCTGTCTGGGGGAACAAAAAAAATCATTGAAACAGCGAAAATTGTCCAGTTAAAAGAGGCAAATATCATTAGTATGACAGCATTTCATACCAATGAGCTTACCAGCTATGCAGACAATACTCTATTTTGTTTTTCAGATAGTTATGACACTAAGATCGATGATACCAAGTCCAGAACTGGCTTTTTTATTTTAGTTGATTTATTGATCAATGAATTGGAGTATTTGCTTTAAAATAATCTGTACTCGTCATATTTCAAACTGCAATGCTTCTCGTTAAAGTATGGTGACTACGTTGATTTGTTACTTATCTATATCTCGAATCACTAAAGTATAAATAAAGTTAAATTAAAATTTTTTCATCTAAAGAAATGCCTATGTATTGTTTATTATATCCACTTAACTTAAATAATTTTAACCATTATTTAATGTGAGCAACAATATTATTCCTACATTATTTAGAATAATTTCCTCTCATATTGGAAAAAATAAAATGACCTAGGTCATAATTAATGACCTAAGATAATATTTAAAACCGAAACATCATTTATTTTACTCGATCTCCAGTGCTAGTATCCCTTTTATACTCGTCATACTTCTAGTTGCAGCGTTTTCTAAGCGCATAACGATTTTTTGGCTTGTCGCTTAGCTGCACCTCGAATTATTTAGAATATATTTTATATTCGAAGTCATAAGGAAAAAAATATGGCCAAAAAAAAGTTCGGTGAATCAATTCAACGTTTTGGGAGAACCTTACTTCTTCCAATCGGTGTTTTGGCACCCATTGGTATGATTTTGGGTATCAGCGGTGCTTTAGTTCAATCCTATATGATAGCTCGGTTTCCTTTTCTGGGGAATGAAACCGTTAATGCGTTATTAGTCAGTATCCGTTCAATTGCAGGTGTTATTTTTGACAATATCCCGCTCCTTTTCGCAATGGGGGTGGCTTATGGCATGAGCTTAAAAGATAAAGGCATTGCTGTTTTTGCCTCTGTCGTTGGCTACCTAACATTAATCATAACCATTAATGTCTGGCTAGTACTGACAGGTAAGCTTGCGGATCCTGCCGTTATGACTCAGGTTGGGCAAATTAAGGTGTTAGGCATACAAACCATGAATATTAGCGCCGCGGGCGGGATAATCACTGGGTTAATTGCTGCTTGGGCCACCGATAAATTCTATAACCTTGAGTTACCGACTGCATTTGCCTTCTTCTCAGGTAAAAAATCAGTATCGATTATTATGATTGGTTTAATGATCGCAGTGGGTGCAGTCTTACCTTTTATTTGGGAAATTTTGGTTCTTGGCTTGATGAAATTATCAGCCGTAATCCTCAGCCCAGTCGGCCCATTCTTTACGGCAGGTGGTGAACGACTCTTTATTCCATTTGGCTTACACCATGTTTGGAACGTTTTATTTAGATTTACAGAAGCAGGCGGCTCTTACGTTATTGATGGGCAAACTTTTGTCGGTGTTGTTCCTGCAATGACGGAAGTGTTATTCAAACAAGGACCAAACAGTGAATACTGGGCAATGATGCCAAGCCTGACACGTTTTATGGCTCAACAGCAGATGTTAGTGACCTTGTTCTTATTCCCTGCTATTGCCTTAGCCATCTATAAAACATCCAAAAAAGAGAATCGTGCTGAAGTTAAATCAATGTTAGTTACCATGGTATTAACCGCCATATTAGGTAACGTGACTGAACCGTTAGAATTTACCTTCGTCTTTATCGCACCTCTTTTATATTTAGTTTATGCAATCATTGTTGGGATTGGTGCAGTTCTACTCTCTTTAGCGGGTGTTGCAATCGGCTATATCCGGGGAACAATATTTGACTTCACTATCTTTGGCTTGCTGTATGAACATACGAACTGGATCTTCTTAGTGATTATCGGAAGCTGTTTAGCTGTTGTCACTTACTTTATCTTCTACTGGGCAATCATCAAATTTGATATCAAAACACCGGGCAGAGAAGAATCAAGTAATTTGAAAAATACCTTAATTAAAGAAAAGCGTTATGGCGAGGTTGCAGAAATACTGATCAATGCATTAGGTGGAAAACAAAACATTCGTAATGTTGATAACTGTATTACCCGTATGCGTATTGACGTCGCAGAAGTGAATCAAATTGATAAAGATTTAATGTTGGAGTCTGGTTGTACTGCATTCTTCTTCCCATCGGCAAACCATGTCCATGTTGTCTATGGTCCAAAAGTTGAGTTTGTTCGTAATGCTGTTGATGAAGCAATGAAGAAATAAAGAAGGGATACAAAATGAGAGCGTTATACGATTCTAAAAGTAAAACTATTGATGACCGTGGAATAAAAGACCTGTTATCGAATGAAGCCAAATATTCAACTTGGTTAATGTTTGAATCAATGCTAGCTCAGGCTCAAGCCGAACTTGGTTTTATTCCTCAATCGGCAGCGGATGAAATTAAAGAAAAAGCGGTTATCGAGAATATTGATTTCGAAGAAATGAACCGTATTTATCAAAAAATCGGTCATGGCTTTGTACCTTTTTTAAAAGTACTGGTGAATGCTTGTTCCGAAGAGAGCGGTAAATATATTCATTATGGAATTACCACACAGAATATACAACAAAGTTCACAGCTGTATATGATGAAGACGGTACATCATAAGTTTATGCTGCTGCTCGGCGAGATCATTGAAAACTTATCTAATTTAGCATTGAAAACCAAATCGATGGTCATGCCGGGAAGGACCCATGGTCGCCATGCGATCCCGATTACCTATGGGTATAAGGTTTCTGTCTGGATCAGTGACTTCATTGACTGTTATCAGCGTATGCAAGAGTGTGAAAAGCGTGTATTTACTATCATGATGGGCGGCGCTGTTGGGGCATTTAACTCCATGCCAGGTGTAGGTTTAGAGGTACAAAAAAGAGTTGCCGAATTAGTGGGCATGGAAGCGATGGAAGTACCATCAAGAAACCTGAGTACCCATAAATTAGAATATATGGCTAACTTAGCGTTGATGGCTAACATCTGTCATAAAATTGGTGAAGAAGTCTATAGCACAACATTGGAAGAAATCGCTGAGGTTTCGGAAGGGTTTACTAAAGGCACCGTGGGTAGCAGTACCATGCCACATAAAATTAACCCTAAATTAGCCAAAGGGATCATTGCTAACTCACAGAAATTATATTCCTTGCCAAGTGTGGGTATGTACTCTGCTGTGAGACCATATGAAGGGGATAGCAGTTCATACATGTTGTTTGATGGCTTGATTGAAGAAGCATTAGAGCTTACTACGGAGATCTTGTTGAGAACTGAAGAGCTGTCTAGAACGATTGTGCCTCATGAAGAAAGAATGCTACATAACGTCCTCAGAAATAAAGGATTAGATAATACTGAATACGTTATGATGAAGATGGCTGAAAAATTGGGTAAAGATAAAGCTCACTCACTACTCTATGAGGAAGCGATTAAAACCGCTGCTGATGGTGAGGATTTTTATACTAACTTAACTAAGAATGAGATCATTTCCGCGGCATTTAGCAATGATGAAATCAAAGAAATGTTAGACCCTCGAGCTTATATTGGTTTGTCTGTTGAAATTGCCGAGAAAGAAGCAAAACGTGGATTTGCTACTGCGCAAAAGATTCAACAACATTATAAATAAACCATAATGTTAATAATAAATAATATATTAAATATTATTTAAATTTCTAATAGATATGGCCGTCTTTATATTTATAGATAAAGATGGCCAATCATCACTTAAAATTCACACTGGCTATATTATTCAAACGCTTGTCCATGTAGCATACCACCACACATTTCCCTGCACCCATCCATATATGTCCACTTCCCTTAAAATAAGACAGCGATAATTAGAGTTTCTGCCCTAAAATTGCAGAGGTCATGATGAAAAAAGCTCGTTTTACTGAAACTCAAATCGTTAATATTTTAAAACTCGCTGATTCAGGTATGAAAGTCGAAGATATCTGTAGCCAAATGGGTTTCATATTTCACGCGAGACTGTAATTTAAATTGTGTATTTGCCTGCTTTTGATAGGTTAAATCCAACAACAAAGCAGGCATATTATGGATGAGAAAAAATGAAAAGCCCTTGCTGCAGAATTTGCAAAAGGCATTAAAACCGAAGCTGACCTCAATCAGTTCACTCGTATGTTAACCAAATTAACCGTTGAAACGGCGTTAAACGCTGAGTTGATTGAGCGTTTGGGACATGCAAAAAATAGCGCCAAAACAGGCTCTAACACACGCAATGGCTATTCATCTAAAACATTACTCACCGATGATGGTGAGTTTGAATTGAACACGCCACGCGACCGTGAAAGCAGCTTTGAGCCTCAGTTGATTACGAAAAACCAAACTCGCATTACTCAGATGGATAGCCAAATTTTATCCCTCTACGCGAAAGGGATGACTCCCCGTGAAATCGTGGCTACGTTCAAGGAAATGTACGATGCGGATGTTTCTCCGACCCTAATTTCAAAAGTCACCGATGCCGTTAAAGAGCAAGTCCAAGAATGGCAAAACCGACCACTAGAATCGCTGTATTCCATTGTTTATCTTGACTGCATTGTTATCAGAGTGCGTCACGATGGCCGCGTTATCAATAAGTCTGTTTTTCTTGCATTAGCCATTAATACTGAAGGGCATAAAAAACTTTTGGGCATGTGGATGGCGGAAAATGAGGGGGCTAAATTTGGGTTATCGGTGCTTACTGAACTTAAAAATCGCGGTGTTCAAGATATCCTGATTGCCTGTGTAGACGGTTTAAAAAGGCTTCCCAGAGGGGATAAATAGCGTTTATCCTCAAACACAAATTCAGCTCTGCATCATTCACATGGTGCGCAACAGCTTTAA
>NZ_JAMPMC010000028.1:0-20814 GCF_028477945.1 Providencia sp. PROV261
GTGTTTTTTTGAAAAAAAATGACAACCGACTACTTTTTGAACTTTACGCCGGTTTTTACAGCAAAATCGCCTTTTTATGCCTATCAAAAGTAAAAAGGCGATCTGATGATCGCCTTTCTATTTACTAATTGAAATGTTGAGTTTTACTGTTTAGCCACTATCTCATCATTTTCAACATCCAGAACGACTGGTTTACCTGGAATTAATTTGCCTGACAATATTTCTTGTGCCAGTGGGTTTTCAATCTCTTGTTGGATTGCTCGTTTCAATGGACGAGCACCAAAGATTGGGTCAAACCCTGCTTCTCCAATTTTCTCCAGCGCAGCGGGTGTTGCACTCACTTCATAACCATGCTCTTCAAGGCGTTTATATAGACGACCAAGCTGAATGTTCGCGATATTAGTAATGTGCTCTTTACCTAATGGATGGAACACAACGACTTCATCGATACGGTTAATAAACTCAGGTCTGAAACTATGAGAAACCACTTCCATGACCATATCTTTCATTTCTGAATAGCCTATTGTACCAAAACGCTCTTGGATCAAATCAGAACCTAGGTTCGACGTCATGATAATCACCGTATTACGGAAATCGACAGTACGACCTTGCCCATCTGTTAAACGCCCATCGTCCAACACTTGCAATAAAATGTTAAAGACATCTGGATGCGCTTTTTCAACTTCATCCAATAAGATCACAGAATAAGGGCGACGACGGACAGCTTCTGTTAGATAGCCCCCTTCTTCATAACCAACATAGCCTGGAGGAGCCCCCACTAAGCGGGAAACGGCATGTTTCTCCATAAATTCTGACATGTCGATACGCACCATCGCATCATCACTATCAAACATAAAGTTTGCCAGCGCTTTACATAACTCAGTCTTACCGACCCCTGTTGGCCCTAGGAACATAAATGAGCCAATTGGGCGATTAGGATCTGATAGACCCGCGCGGCTACGGCGGATTGCATTTGAAACAGCAACAACCGCTTCATCTTGACCAATTACGCGTTGATGTAATTGCTGCTCCATACGCAGTAATTTTTCTCTTTCGCTTTCCAACATACGAGAAACAGGTATGCCAGTCCAACGAGCAAGAATTTCAGCGATCTCAACATCAGTGACTTTATTTCGCAGAAGCTTCATATTTTTGCCTTCTGCTTTTGTCGCTGCTTCTAGCTGTTTTTCCAACTCAGGAATACGGCCATATTGCAGCTCTGACATTTTAGCCAGATCACCACTACGACGTGCTTTTTCCATTTCGTAGCGTGCATTTTCCAACTCAGCTTTGATATGCTGAGTGCCTGTTAACGAGGCTTTTTCTGCTTTCCACTCTTCCTCTAATGAAGAATATTCACGCTCTTTTTCCGCCAATTCTTCTTCGAGCATATCAAGACGTTTTTTACTCGCATCATCAGACTCTTTTTTCAGAGCTTGTTGCTCTAATTTCAGTTGAATAATACGGCGCTCTAAACGGTCAAGGGATTCAGGTTTAGAATCCATTTGCATACGTAAACTTGCACCAGCCTCGTCAATTAAGTCGATAGCTTTATCTGGCAACATACGATCCGTAATGTAGCGATGCGATAATGTCGCCGCCGCTACGATAGCAGGGTCCGTAATTTGCACATGGTGGTGCAGCTCATAACGCTCTTTCAGACCACGTAAAATCGCGATCGTATCTTCGACGCTTGGCTCTGCCACATAAACTTTTTGGAACCGGCGCTCTAAAGCAGGGTCTTTTTCAATATATTGACGATATTCATCCAACGTTGTCGCACCAACGCAATGCAATTCACCACGCGCTAATGCGGGTTTCAACATGTTACCGGCATCCATTGCGCCGTCGGCTTTACCTGCACCTACCATCGTATGCAACTCATCGATAAACAGGATCACATTACCTTCCTGTTTTGCGAGGTCGTTTAGTACGCCTTTTAAACGTTCTTCAAATTCGCCTCGGAACTTCGCCCCTGCAATTAATGCTCCCATATCAAGGGATAAGACACGTTTATTTTTTAGCCCTTCTGGCACTTCCCCATTAACAATACGTTGCGCTAACCCTTCGACGATGGCGGTTTTACCGACACCTGGCTCACCAATCAATACAGGGTTATTTTTTGTACGACGCTGCAAAACCTGAATTGTACGGCGAATCTCTTCATCACGCCCAATAACTGGGTCCAATTTGCCTTGCTCAGCACGCTCAGTCAGGTCAACAGTAAATTTCTTTAACGCTTGGCGCTGGTCTTCAGCACCTTGGTCATTCACTTTTTCTCCACCACGCATCTCGTCTATTGCCTTATTTAAATTTGCTTTATTCACACCGGCCGCTTTGAGCATGTCTGCAAGTGATGTATTAGCTTCTAAAGCAGCGAGAAGAAACAGTTCGGAGGAGATAAATTCATCTCCATTTTTTTGAGCGAGTTGATCACATAAATTTAAATGGCGGATCAAATCACTTGATGGTTGCACATCACCGGCAACCCCTTGCACTTGCGGTAAGCGTGCGAGTGCATCTTCAATTTTTTGTTGCAATTGCCCTGCATTAACACCAATTGTTGTCAACAAAGGACGAACAGAGCCACCTTCTTGATTAAACAGTGCACTTAATAAATGAATAGGTTCTATAAATTGGTTTTCGCGCCCAAGGGCTAATGACTGGGCGTCAGCGAGCGCTTGCTGGAATTTATTAGTTAAACGATCCAGACGCATAACACCTCCACTAAAAATGGGATTAAAATTGCTTCTGGTGAATAAATGAGGTCTATTTTTATTTATTCAAGTTTATAATTAAATTATTTTAGCGATATCAGTTAATTCAGAATAAATCACTAAACACTAGTTATTTACCCATATCAATGAGGCCATACGCCCCGTTTTACCCTCACGGCGATAGGAGTAAAATCTGTTTTTATCGCTCACAGTACAAAATGTACCGCCGTAAATTGATGAAACACCTGCTGCTTGCAGCTTTTTACGTGCTAATAAATAGATATCTGCTAAATATTTTTCGCCGTGAACCGTAAACCCTGATGCGAGTTCACTCGGTTGTTTGACGAATGCTGCTTTCACCTCGGCACCGACCTCGAATTTTTCAGGCCCGATGGCAGGCCCTAACCAAGCCATTATGTCTTTTTTATCACAAGTAAATTGTGCTACCGTATTTTCAAGCACACCATCACACAACCCGCGCCAACCCGCATGAGCCGCCGCGACTTCACGACCATCTTTGCTACAAAAAAGAACAGGCAAACAATCAGCGGTCATGATAGCGCACACCTGCCCTACCTGTTGAGTATAGACAGCATCCGCCTGTTTGTTGTCAATGGCAGCACCAGTTAAGCGCAATACTTTTGTGCCATGGACTTGTTCAAGCCACAACGGTTGTTGTGGCAAGCCAGCCAAGGTCTGTAAGAGATGACGATTTTCACTGACAGCCGAGGGATCATCACCTACATGCCCCCCTAAATTGAGGCTATCAAATGGCGGCAAACTGACCCCACCAATACGTGTGGTGCTACAGCATGATACATTCTTAGGCTTAGGCCAGTCAGGAAAAATCAATGAGCTCATTACCAATCCATATCGTCTTTATGCAGTTGATAGTCTGCCTTTAAGGCTTCAATAAGTTCAACCATATCATCCGGTAGTGGTGCATGCCACTCCATTTGAATCCCTGAAATAGGATGATACAGTCGCAACATCGTTGCATGCAGTGCTTGGCGATCAAATTTACGCATGACTTCAAAAAACTCGTCACTTGCCCCTTTTAATGGACGAGGACGTCCGCCATACAGTGGATCACCAATCAAAGGATGGTTAATGTGGGCCATGTGCACACGAATTTGGTGTGTCCTTCCCGTTTCCAAACGTAAACGCAAGCGAGTATGAGCTCTAAAATGCTCCATCACGCGATAATGTGTTATCGCAGGTTTCCCCATTGGGTGAACAGCCATATGAGTACGTTTTGTCGGATGCCTTGAAATGGGTTCTTCGACCATACCACCCGCAGTCATTCGCCCTACAGCAACTGCTTCATATTCACGGGTGATTTCGCGTAATTGCAATGATTCTACAAGGCGTGTTTGAGCGGGTACGGTTTTCGCAACCACCATTAATCCCGTCGTGTCTTTATCTAGACGGTGGACAATACCAGCTCGTGGTACATCAACAATTTCAGGATAGCGGTGCAATAGTGCATTCAATATAGTGCCATCTGGGTTCCCTGCACCTGGGTGAACAACTAGCCCACGAGGCTTATTAATAACGAGGATATCCTCATCTTCATACACAACATCAAGAGGAATATCTTGCGGCTCCCAACGATTGTCCTCTTCAATCAGTGCATCGACTAAAATTTGTTCGCCACCTAAAACTTTTTCCTTTGGCTTATTGATAACTTTTCCATTAACCTGCACTCTATCGTCTAAAATCCACTCTTTTATACGTGAACGTGAATAATCAGGGAACAATTCCGCTAAAGCCTGATCTAAACGTTGACCGAGCTGTGATTCAGCAACAGTTGCATTAAGTTGTACTTGTTGAGCCATAAATTAATCTACTTTTTTAGTGTTTGTATTTTGACGGCGATGCCGTTTTATTTAAAATGTATGTTATTGTAACTCGAATTTTGCCGGGAGCCTTACGGATAGTCTCCCTCGAAACACTCAGAGGATAACCAACACGTGATGATACGTATCAAATATCTGGTGGCTGCTGCCACGTTGAGCCTGGTACTCACCGGATGCTCCAGCAATAATGAAGTCAGCCCTGATAGTACTCCGGCTGAAATGTACAGTATTGGCCAGCAAAAGTTGCAGGACGGCAACTATAAAGCGGCCATCAAGCAATTAGAAGCGTTAGATAACCGCTATCCATTTGGCCCTTACGCCCAACAGGTACAATTAGACCTGATTTATGCTTATTATAAATCAGCCGAGCTACCAATGGCGATAGCTGCGATTGACCGTTTTATGCGTTTAAACCCAACTCATCCAAATATCGACTATGTCCTTTATATGCGTGGGCTAACGGCAATGGCACTTGATGACAGCTTGTTACAAGGTTTCTTCGGCGTAGACCGTTCAGATAGAGACCCACAACATGCACGCGTCGCATTCAAAGACTTCAGCCAATTAGTGCGTTACTATCCTAACAGCCTCTATGCTAATGACGCCAGTAAGCGTCTTGTTTATTTAAAAGATCGTTTAGCAAGGTTTGACCTCTCTGTTGTTGAATACTACAACAAACGTGGCGCTTATGTCGCGGTTGTCAATCGAGTACAACAAATGCTAAGGGACTACCCAGATACTGAAGCTACCCGTAATGCATTAAAATACATGGAAATAGCTTATAAGCAGATGGGGTTAGATGAAGAAGCGAATAAAGTTGCTAACCTTATTGCAGCCAATCCAAATTAACAGAAAAATCAACATTGAAAACGGCAGCTTAGGCTGCTGTTTTTGTTTATCACATTAAAGTGAAACTGAGCATATAAAATAATCAAAGACAAAATCGGAAGGCAACTTTAATTGACGATAAATAATCTTTTTTAGGCCACTATTTTATTGTTTACTCTTTATCTGAATTTTAGCCCAAATAAAGTACCGACTATTTACCGTATTGATAGTCAACTTTTTCAGTTTCGCTCAAGAAACTCAACTTGGCAATCTCTTTCCCTCTCTTTTTTATCCTGAATCACAGTTCGGTTCGCGAAGGATTATCCTGTTCATTAAGCGTGATCTATATCAATTTTTTTAGATAAATAGTCAGTATTCTGAATACATCAAAGACGGAAACAATGAGAGGTAACTATATGATAGTGAACATAACTAGCAAACAAATGGATATTACCCCTGCTATCCGAGATCACATTGAGAGCCGTCTGACTAAACTCGACAAATGGCAAGTCGCTTTGATTAATACTCACGTTGTATTATCAAAAGAACCACAAGGTTTTATGGTTGATGCCAACATCAAAACTGCTACAGGAAAACTCGTTGCAAGCGCCAAACATGAAGATATGTATGTCGCCATCAATGAATTAATTAATAAACTCGAAAGACAACTGAACAAAGTGCAACATAAAGGAGAATCAAGAAGAGCCAGTAATAGTGTAAAAGAAGCTAACCTTGTTACGTTATAATTTTATATTGTCTACAAACTTATCTTGAAACCTTATCAACGCGCCTATCTTGGGCGCGTTTTTAATTTCCCCAATATCTTTTTTGTTGACATCTGCCCGTGTATCGGGTCTATTTAAGAAATGGTCAATAATAGGTAAATAATGATGCACATGAATTTTGTTTTCTTTTCTTTCTTTAGCCACTCCTACTAAGGGGCTTTTGTCGTTCGAGAAAGAAAAGATGACAAGATTTGAAAGCCCCCTGCTAGGGGGCTTTTTTTATTTACTGATATTTTATGGGGAAGGTAGGATGGACAACAGTACTAATTTACTGAAGATACGTGAAAAAATCAGCCAATTAGACAGTGAACTTCTCGGCCTACTGGCTAAGAGACGCGGGTATGCCGTTGAAGTAGCTCAAACAAAATTAGAAGATAACCGTCCAATTCGAGACAAAGAGCGTGAACGCCAATTACTGGATGTTTTGATCAATAAAGCCAAGCCATTAGGGTTAGATGGTTTTTATGTCACACGACTGTTTCAAATGATCATTGAAGATTCCGTTCTTACTCAACAAGCCATCTTACAGCAACATTTAAACTTAACACCAAATGACTCCGCGCGTTTTGCCTTCCTAGGCCCTAAAGGCTCCTATTCACATATTGCTGCTCGCCAATACTCTGCCCGACATTTTGACCAATTAGTTGAATGTAGCTGCCATAAATTCCAAGATATCTTCTCACTCGTTGAAAGTGGTCAAGCCGACTATGGTATCCTACCTATTGAAAATACCAGCTCAGGCGCCATTAACGATGTTTATGACCTATTACAGAACACCACCCTTTCAATCGTAGGTGAAATTCGACTACCAATAAACCATTGCTTGCTCACAACCGCAGGGGCTGATCTTAGCAAAATAGAGACGGTTTACAGCCATCCACAACCATTCCAACAATGTAGCCAATATTTAGCCCAATTCCCGCATTGGAAAATTGAATATTGTGATAGCACATCAACCGCAATGCAGAATGTTGCTCAACAAAACTCGCCAAATGTTGCGGCACTAGGAAGTGAAGCAGGCGGCGCGCTATATGGCTTGCAAGTGCTAGAACATAATCTTGCCAACCAACAAATTAACATGACACGCTTTATCGTTGTTGCTCAGCAAGCGATTGAGGTCACTGAGCAAGTTCCTGCAAAAACCACATTACTCATTACAACTGGTCAACAGGCCGGTGCTCTTGTTGATGCTCTAATCATCTTAAAAAATAATAAGATCATCATGAGTAAACTGGAATCACGCCCTATTAATGGTAAGCCTTGGGAAGAGATGTTCTATGTTGATGTGCATGCCAATTTACGTTCTGAAAATATGCAGCAGGCACTAAAAGAGCTGATTGCAATAACCCGTTCTGTTAAGGTGTTAGGCTGCTATCCTTCTGAAAATATTGTCCCCGTTGAACCAGAAAAAATTACGCCTTAATCTATTTTATCTATGCTGATACGTTAATAGTAAGCCAGTCATTCACATGACTGGCTTCTGACACACACTATTTACTTATTACACTGACCTATTTTCGTGAGTCGCACTTACCTGAAAATAATTAACCAGCTGTTTTAAATGCAATGCTTGCTCATTCAATGACGCTGCCGCCGCGACTGACTCCTCGACTAAACTTGCATTTTGTTGTGTCGTCACATCAAGTTGTCCAACTGCACTGTTTATTTGTAATATTCCAGCGCTCTGCTCGTGGCTAGCTTGACCTATCTCCTGAAGCCGTTGATCCATCTCTTCAACATTTTTGATCATTCCATCAATTTGCTGCTCTACATGTTCAACTAATTCCATACCTTCTTTAGTTCGTGTTAACGAATTTTCAATTAACAGACGAATATCATTTGCCGAGTTAGCACTTTTTTGGGCAAGTAACCTAACTTCACCTGCAACTACTGCAAAACCACGACCATGTTCCCCTGCCCGTGCGGCTTCAACAGATGCATTCAATGCAAGAATATTCGTTTGGAATGCAATAGAATCAATTAGATTAATAATTTCTGTCATTTGGTTAGAAGATGAATGAATAGCACGTATTTTGTTGGTTACCTCATTCATCATGCGGCCATTATTGGCTACAACAACCGCAGTGTCTGCGGCCAATTGTGTCGCTTGGTGAGTATGCTCTGCCGTATTTTGTACTGTCGATGTGATTTGTTCCATAGAACTTGCGGTCTCTTCCACAGAGGTTGCTTGCTCTTCGGTTCTTGCCGCTAGATGTTGGTTTCCTGCAACAATTTGCCCCGCAGCGGCTGAAATACTTTCAGAGCCATTTTGTACTTCTTGTACAATTTCTAACAAACGCTTTTTCATTTCGACTAGCGCTCGCAATAGCACCCCAGTTTCATCTTGATTTTTTATTTCAACATGTTGTGTTAAATCCCCTTCCGCAATCGCTTGAGCAAAGCCAACGGCGGCTCCCAGAGGCCGTGTAATCGACAGGGTAATAAACCATCCCATAATACAAGCTATAGCAATGCTGATAATCGCGAGGGTTATTAATAAATATTTATTAAAATGGTAATCACCATCGACAATAACGCCCGAGGCTTGCATTCTGTGATTTTGCACTTCAATAAATTGTTGTACTTTCTCGCGGTATTCACGCTGTATTGCCGATGTTTTGTTCATCATTTCATCGATAGCAGCGCTTCGATTATTGTTATTGAGAAATTCACTCAACCTAGCTTGTGACTGAAGGAATCGTTCACGAACATCATAGATCTCCGCAAGAACAGCAATAGACTGTGGATCCTTGGCATTTTCATCAAGCTCTTTGAGTAGTCGAACAACATTCGAGCTGATTTTCTTTAGTTCATTTCTGCGTCTTTCACTATCTCTATCATCCAATAAAATGAGTTCCTGTATCCCTATATAAGAATAAAAATTATCCATTAGCTGATTAGCATTAACAGTCATTGGATAATCTTTATAGATAATGTCTTGAATACCATTATTTGCTTTGTTTAAGCTAATTAAGGACAGCGCCGAGCTTAAGAGCAGAAGAAAAATAAAGAACGCAAACGCAATAAAAAGTTTTACACCTATTTTTATATCTTTCAGAGACATAGATTCCTCACCGAACTGGCCGTCATTTTATGACAGTTAATATCGGTAGATTATCGACTAACTTTATTAGTTAAATTGTTTAATTTATAAATATTCATTTTATAAATAGATATTAACAGACAAAATCAGAATAAATCGCTGAGAGACTCTAAGAATGGAATATTTTACATCATTAAAAATGGCAATAACTAAAACAAATTATAGATAGTAAAGCAGAAAGCGTACGAGCTTGAAGAGGGAATATTTTGATTTTGGTAATAAAAAAATAGCTCCTAAAATTAAATTAGAAGCTATTTTATGCATTACTTACGATTGTCGTTTGCTCTTTGCAACAAGGATTGGCTTTCTTTCATAAAGTGATGTGCATCCTCACCAAACCAATCACTAACTTCATTAAATTGTCGTATAAATTCAGCCTTATCTTTACGTTCGAGCGTCTCAATCGATTGCCCTAATAACTGATAGTAACGGCGAATTAATTCAATATTTTCATCTGACGACATGATGATATCAGCATACAACTGTGGGTCTTGAGCAAATAAGCGCCCAACCATTGCAAGTTCCAACCGGTATATTGGCGATGAAAGATCGAGCAATTGCTGCAAATCAACATGTTCTTTCGCTAAGTTTTGCCCATAGGTGAAAGTAGTAAAGTGGCGCAATGCTTGAATAAAACTCATATTACGATCATGCTCACTCGCAGTGATCTTTTTCAAGCGAGCTCCCCAAACTTGTAATTGCTCAAGAAACCATTGATATGACTCAGCCCCTCTACCATCACAAAAAGCAAACACTTGTTTCGCAACGCTACCAACATCAGGACCAAACATAGGGTGTAAGCCAAGCACTGGCCCCTCATGAACAGCCAGCATTGCTTCCAAAGGTTGATGTTTTATTGACGCAATATCGATCAATACGGTTTCTTGGTTCAATTTCGGTAATTGCTTGATCACGCGCACCGTCAAATGTATCGGAACACTAATAATAACGACGCTAGCCCCTTTAACAATTGATTCTGCTTGTGCCCAATCATGTTCACCTAAAATTTTAACTTGGTAACCTGATAACGTTAGTAAGCGATTAAATAACCGCCCCATTTTACCATCACCACCAACAATCACTATTGGACCCGCATCAGGCTTTAATGTTTTAAACCCTTTATCATTTTCACGGGCATAGGATTCACGCATAATGCGCCGAAGAATATCTTCTATTAGGTCTGGGGGGATCCCCATGCGTTCGGCTTCCTGACGGCGGGCGGCCAACATACTCGCCTCCCGCTCAGGTACATAAATAGGTAAACCATGTTGGCTTTTGACTTCACCAACTTCAGCTACAAGTTGTAAGCGCTTAGCCAACAAATCTAATAACGATTTATCAACCTCATCAATTTGTTCTCTAAGATGAGATAATTCTACAGACATACCTATACCTTGTATCAGCTCGCAATTTCAAATTTTTCTGCGCGCCCTTCAAGCACAGGTAACAATGCTTGATGTAGCTTACGCAATACCGTTTCCGTTGTTTCCCAGTTAATGCAGGCATCCGTCACTGATACACCATATTTCATCTCACTACGCGGTTGCTCAGAACTTTGATTGCCTTCATGTAAATGGCTTTCCAACATAATACCGGTTATTGATTGATTCCCATTAGAAATTTGTTCAATAATTGAATCAACAACGAGTGGCTGACGACGGAAATCTTTATTAGAGTTACCGTGACTACAATCGACCATCAATGAAGGTTCTAGCCCTGCCTTTCTCATTTCAATTTCACAAGCCGCGATATCTTCAGGGCTGTAATTTGGCGTTTTACCACCGCGTAAAATAATGTGCCCATTTTCATTACCGTTGGTATGCAATAAACTCACTTGCCCTGACTGATTAATCCCCATAAAACGGTGTGGCATAGAAGCGGCTTTCATCGCATTGATGGCTGTAGACAAGCTGCCATCCGTACCATTTTTGAACCCTACAGGCATCGATAGCCCTGATGCCATTTCACGGTGTGTTTGCGATTCTGTGGTTCTTGCACCAATTGCAGACCAGCTAAAAAGGTCACCTAAGTATTGTGGGTTATTAGGATCTAACGCTTCAGTGGCTAATGGCAGCCCCATATTGACAAGGTTGGTCAAAAGATCACGCGCAATATGTAGGCCTTTTTCCATATCAAACGAACCATCCATAAGAGGGTCGCTTATTAATCCTTTCCAACCCACTGTTGTACGAGGTTTTTCAAAATAGACACGCATCACAATATATAAACTATCACTCAGTTCAGCAGCAAGCTTCTGTAAACGTTGCCCGTATTCAATCGCCGCATCGACATCATGAATAGAACAAGGACCACATACCACGAGTAAGCGCGGGTCACGCTGATGGATAATATCAGCAATTGTTTGACGCGAAGCCGCGATGGCATGCAGATTGTTGTGACTCAGTGGAAACTTCTGCTTCAGTGCTTCAGGTGTAATCAGTACCTGTTCATCACGAATATTCACATTATTGAGTACATCTTTTTGCATGATCATTTTTATTACCTGCTTAACTTATTGTTTATATATTGTGTTTGAGTGCTTGGTTATTAACATACCATGTGACGTAAAGAATACAATCCATTAATGTAAAATATTTCCATATACGTAAATAAAAAATTACACAAACGCAAAACACTGATAAATAATAGATTTTAATAAAACAAACTATTGAATATCGCTTATTTATTATACAAAACCACTCTTTTAGTAAAGTTATGTTTACAAAAACAGGTAAAGCACGTAATTTAACTTAAGAGGATAATATATTAACGATTAGGTCGATAAGAAGGGAAATAAGTGACAGAGAAAGATCTAACTTCAGAAAATGATTAACAGTGAACTTATCTAAATCAATAAGGTAACAAATAGAAAGGCCCGCATAAGCGGGCCTTATCGTAACTTTCGGATGTAGCGAAAGCGTATTACTTGGCGTTCAGACGCTCTTTGATACGAGCAGCCTTACCAGAACGCTCACGCAGGTAGTACAGTTTAGCTCTACGTACGGCACCACGACGTTTAACAGCGATGCTATCTACGACAGGAGAGTGAGTTTGGAATACACGCTCAACACCTTCGCCGTTAGAAATTTTACGAACAGTGAATGCAGAGTGCAGACCGCGATTACGAATAGCAATAACCACGCCCTCAAATGCCTGCAGACGTTTCTTAGAGCCTTCTACGACCCATACCTTAACTTCCACAGTATCACCCTGACGGAATGAAGGTACGTCCTGCTTCATCTGCTCTTGTTCAAGTTGTTTAATAATGTTGCTCATAATAATTCTCTTACCCTAGGTAAACTGATATATGTTAGACAATTAATTTAATTGTCTGGATTCACTTGTTGCTCAGAACGATATTCATTTTGGAATTCGTTCAGCAACATCCTTTGCTCGTCAGTCAGAGCTAGGCTTTCCAGAAGCTCAGGTCTTCTCAGCCAGGTACGGCCAAGTGATTGCTTCATGCGCCAGCTATCTATCTTTGCATGATTCCCTGACAATAAAACATCAGGAACGTGCATGCCGTCTAAAACTTCAGGGCGGGTATAGTGAGGACAATCCAACAAGCCATCTGCAAAAGAGTCTTCCTGAGCAGACGCCTCATGACCAAGTACCCCCGGAATGAACCGAGAAACTGAGTCTATCAACACCATCGCGGGGAGCTCCCCACCACTTAGAACGTAATCACCGATTGACCATTCTTCATCAACTTCGGTTTGTATGATCCGTTCATCAATGCCTTCATATCGACCACAAACAAGAATAAGTTTCTCATTCGTTGCCAATTCGCAAACCCCAGCTTGACTAAGTTTGCGCCCCTGAGGTGATAAATAGATGACTTTCGCACCCTCACCTGCCTCAGTTCTTGCTGTATTGATAGCATCCCTTAATGGCTGCACCATCATCAGCATGCCCGGACCACCGCCATAGGGGCGATCATCGACTGTTTTGTGTTTATCGTGAGTAAAATCTCGCGGGTTCCAACACTCAACAGACAGCAGGCCATTTTTCACTGCCCGACCAGTTACCCCGTACTCGGTTATTGCGCGGAACATTTCGGGAAACAGGCTAATTACACCAATCCACATTATTTAGTCCCACTCATAAAAACCGTTCAACCGGAGATTTAAAAACCAGGATCCCAATCAACTTCAATCAGTTTAGATTTGAGATCGACTTTCTTGATAACCTGCCCATCAAGAAACGGAACCAGCCGCTCCTTGATGCCAAACGCATCTTTTAGATTTGCCTTAATCACAATGACATCATTAGACCCGGTTTCCATCATATCGGTGATGGTACCTAGGTTATACCCTTGCAACGTCACCACTTGGCAGCCCATAAGGTCTTTCCAGTAGTATTCGTTATTATCTAACTCAGGAAGTTGCGCTGAATCCACAACAATCTCAAAATTAGTTAACAGCGTTGCTGCATCGCGGTCATCAACCCCTTTGAGTTTCAGAATGATATCTTTGTTATGGTGTTTCCAATCTTCCAGTTCGATGTGTTGCCACTGACCAGAACGTTGAATAAACCAAGGCTGATAATCAAAAATACTTTCAGCATGTTCGGTGGACGAAAAAACTTTGAGCCAACCACGAATTCCATACGCAGCGCCTAATTTACCCAACACAATTGGGTTAGTAGGAGTCGCTAGATTTGCTTGCTTGCTCATAGTTACCACCGTGACAGATTAAGCTGCTTTTTTAGCTTGTTTGACCAGTTGTGCAACACGGTCAGAAATAGTTGCGCCCAGACCAACCCAGTGCTCAACACGATCCAAGTCTAAACGCAGTTCTTCTGCTTGACCTGAAGCGATTGGGTTGAAGAAACCGATACGCTCGATGAAACGACCGTCACGCGCATTGCGGCTATCGGTTACAACGATTTGGTAGAACGGACGCTTTTTTGCGCCGCCACGAGATAAACGAATTGTTACCATAACATCCTCATTAGTTAATAAAACAACCAGACTCCATCGAGGGATAGAGTCCGGTTGTCATATAAAAAGCCCGAAAATTTTACTCACTTTGACGCAAAAATCAATCAAAAGTGCATATTCTTTCTAGCTTCATTACTTAACGCCCCGGAAAACCCGGTGGCATCATTCCTTTCATACCACGCATCATTTTAGCAAGACCGCCTTTTTTCATCTTCTTCATCATGCGTTGCATATCATCAAATTGTTTCAAAAGGCGGTTGACATCTTGAACCGTCGTACCCGACCCCGCTGCAATACGGCGTTTACGGGAGCCCTTGATAATTTCTGGTTTTTCGCGCTCTTTGCGTGTCATTGAGTTGATGATAGCTTCCATACGGATAGTAATTTTATCATCCATTTGTGACTTCACCGCATCAGGCACTTGAGACATACCGGGTATTTTACTCATCATACTCGCCATGCCACCCATATTACGCATCTGCTTTAATTGACTTAAAAAGTCGTTTAAATCAAAACCGTCACCCGTTTTCAGTTTCTTAGCTAATTTTTCAGCTTGGTCACGGTCAACTTTATGTTCAATCTCTTCGATCAGAGATAACACGTCACCCATGCCTAAAATACGGGAAGCCACACGCTCAGGATGGAAAGGCTCCAACGCATCGGTTTTTTCACCAACCCCTAAGAACTTAATTGGCTTACCGGTGATAGCACGAATAGAGAGAGCCGCACCGCCACGAGCATCACCGTCAACTTTGGTCAGAACAACCCCAGTAAGAGGCAGTGCTTCGTTAAACGCTTTTGCTGTATTTGCCGCATCCTGCCCCGTCATCGCATCGACAACAAATAGGGTTTCTACAGGCTTGATAATGCGATGGACTTCTTGGATTTCCTCCATCATCGCCTCATCAACGTGCAGGCGCCCAGCTGTATCCACAAGTAATACATCATAGAATTGCAATTGAGCATGTTTTAAAGCTTTTTGCACAATCGCCGCAGGCTTCTCTTTAACATCGGAAGGGAAGAAATCAATTCCAACTGTTTCAGCCAATGTTTCTAACTGCTTGATCGCCGCTGGACGATACACGTCAGCAGAGACCACTAAAACTTTTTTCTTTTGTTTTTCTTTTAATAGCTTACCTAGTTTTGCAACGCTGGTTGTTTTACCCGCACCTTGCAAACCTGCCATCAACACCACAGCTGGTGGTTGTGCAGAAAGGTTGAGCTGATGGTTCTCTTCCCCCATCGCTCGCGTAAGCTCATTTTGAACAATTTTGATGAACTCTTGGCCTGGCGTTAAGCTTTTATTGACATCTTGGCCAACAGCACTCTCTTTTACCTTTTGAATAAATTCACGGACAACGGGGAGCGCAACGTCTGCTTCCAGCAGAGCCATGCGAACTTCACGCAATGTATCTTTAATATTATCGTCAGTCAGACGACCACGCCCGCTGATGTTGCGCAAAGTGCGCGATAGTCTGTCAGTTAAATTATCAAACATATGTCTTAGCTCAATTCTGTTTATGGGCCTACTGTCAAAGCTAGATTTGGTTATGAATACTGCAAAATACAAGTATTGAGTGGCTCATTTCGGCAAATTTGCTTATCGGTCTTTTCAAAGCAAAATAACCACTGACAGCCACAACTGAAACCAACGCCGAAAATTTTCGTCACAGTGTATCATACCTGACGTATATTCGCTGCACCCTGTTGGAGGTTGTTTTTACAGGCCAGATACCCAAATTATCCTCATTTTTAAATGAACATGGCCTGTAAAAAGGACTCTTAAATGCGATTAACGATTAAGAAGAGGCTTATTAACAGTGCTAATGGTTGGAGCCTACAGTTGCACGCGTTATACTAGCTAACATTATCCACTAAAAATGAATAACGACACTATACTATGCCCGTATTTGCAGTCATAGCAGTTTGTACATATCTGTTCAGCATATCGCTGATCGTTCCCGGCCAGGTTCGTAAACAACCTGTCTATCGCCGGTTAGCCCTCTTATTAGCTGTTGTTGCACTGATTACCCATGCAATCACGCTAAAGTTGCTTATTTTTCGTGGAGCAGAAGGACAAAACCTCACATTGCTGAATTTAGGTTCCGCAGTTAGCCTATTAATGTGCATCATCATGACGGTGGTCGCCTACAAAGGCAAAGCGTGGTATTTGACACCTATTGTCTATAGTTTTGCCATTATTAATTTAATCCTCTCAGCCGTGATGCCAGGTGAATTTATCACCCATCTAGAAGGCAGCGTCCCGCTATTTATTCACATTGGCTTGGCCTTGCTTAGCTATGCAACCCTTTTAATTGCCGCCTTGTATGCATTCCAAGTCGCGCTTATTGACTATCAACTTAAAAATAAAACGTTCAAATTCAGAGCTGATATGCCACCAATGATGGTCATTGAGCGTAAAATGTTTCATATCACCCAAGTTGGTGTCATTCTGCTAACCTTAACTTTATGTACGGGCTTTATTTATATGGATAATATCTTTGATAAAGAGAATATTCATAAGTCTGTGTTATCAGTTGTCGCTTGGTTCGTCTATATCATTTTATTATGGGGTCATTTTCATGGAGGTTGGCGCGGAAAAAGAGTCCTATTTTTCCATGTAGCAGGCGCCTTTATCCTAACAATGGCTTTTTTCGGCAACCGGCTGATGCAACAAATTATGGTATCTTATCCATAAGATGGATAAAATAATCTTATCTATACTGCATAAGGAACCTAGTTTTGGATCACGTATCTACTGGTACGCTCATCATCATATTAATCGTTTTAATTATTATGTCAGCATACTTTTCAGCCTCAGAAACAGGTATGATGACGCTGAACCGTTATCGCTTAAAGCACCTCGCCAAACAAGGCAACCGTTCTGCAAAACGAGTTGAAAAATTACTCAGACACCCTGATAAACTGATTAGTTTGATCCTAATTGGTAATAACCTGATTAATATCGTAGCTTCGTCACTCGCGACTATTGTGGGGATGCGTTTATACGGTAACGCAGGGGTGGCAATTGCAACAGGTATTTTAACCTTCATCATCTTAGTCTTCGCTGAAGTTTTACCTAAAACGATCGCGGCGCTATACCCAGAAAAAGTCGCTTTTCCAAGTAGCTATATTTTAAAACCTCTACAAAAAATTATGCTGCCTGTCGTTTGGGCGTTCAATAAAATTACACTGATGTTTATGTACATTTGTGGAATAAAACCCCCTGTTATACGTAGCGATGCTGTAAGTAAAGATGAGTTAAGAACTATCGTTAATGAGTCGAAAGCAAAGCTCAGTCGACGTAATCAAGACATGTTGCTATCTATCTTAGATCTTGAAAAAGTGACTGTCGGCGACATTATGCTGCCAAGAAATGAGATAGTAGGCATTGATGTTAATGATGATTGGAAATCCATTGTACGCCAATTAACTCACTCACCTCATGGGCGTATTGTACTGTATCGTGATTCACTGGATGATGCGATTGGGATCTTACGAGTACGCGAAGCCTATCGCATGATGATGGAAAAACGCGAGTTCAATAAACAAAATCTGATCAAAGCCGCCGATAATATCTATTTTATTCCAAATAGTACGCTGTTAAGTACTCAGCTAATTAATTTTCAGCATAACAAAGAGAAAATAGGCATCATTGTCGATGAGTATGGTGAGATCCAAGGTCTGATTACTGTTGAAGACATCTTAGAAGAGATCGTCGGTGACTTTACAACCTCCATGTCACCATCATTGGCTGAAGAAGTTCTACCTCAAAGCGACGGGAGTGTACTCGTTGATGGTACAGCGAATATTCGAGACCTTAACAAAGCCCTTGATTGGCACCTGCCTATCGATGGCCCAAGAACTGTGAATGGTATGGTGTTGGAAGCTATTGGGGATATACCTGAATTACAAGAGAAAATTGTTATTTCACACTACTTAGTTGAAGTATTAGAAATCAGTGACAATATTATCAAACAGGTAAAAATTACGCCTTTAAACACAAAGTCGGCGGTATCTTCCTCTTAGTAAGCACAAATAAAAACTGCACCTGTATCGAATATCAGGTGCAGTTTATCCAGAAGCTATTTATCTAAACGTGTAGTTCTGTCAACTTCTCAGCTGGTAAAGCTAGCTCATCATTTTTGTTAACACGGATTTCTGACGCTAAGACATTGCGTGCAATTTGTTGAGCTTCTTCCAGTGAATGCATTTTATAAGTGCCACACTGGTAAATATTCAGTTCAGGGATCTTCGCTTGATCTTGGACTTTCAGTACATCCTGCATTGCACTTTTCCATGCATTCGCTACGCGTTGTTCATCAGGCTCTCCAATCAAGCTCATATAAAAGCCTGTACGGCATCCCATTGGCGAGATATCAATGATCTCAACACCATCACCGTTGAGGTGATCACGCATAAAACCTGCAAATAGGTGTTCTAGTGTATGAGTACCTTTCTCTGACATCGCCTCTTTGTTAGGAACCGTGAAACGCAGGTCGAAAACTGTAATCGTATCTCCACTTGGAGTTTGCATGGTTTTCGCCACACGGACGGCAGGTGCAGCCATACGCGTATGATCTACAGTAAAACTGTCTAATAACGGCATTTCTTGACCTCCTGAAAAAATTATTTTTATTTTCAAAAAATAAATGAAACTATTTTGGAATCGCCGAGTCTTAATAAATGAAAGACGCGCAAATTTGTTATCATCCCTAATTCTCTAAGAGATTTTATATTTGGCCACTTAACGTGGCCATTTTCTTTTTAACGCCCTGCATGCTTGTGCAGATACTCTTCAAAGCTTTCGGTTTGCTCTTTCTCTAGCATAGCTTGTTTTTCAATGGAAGCTAATCGAGCTTCTTCAAACTGTGCCTCAGTGATCACCTCGTAAGGTTCACTCACCAATTGCTGATAATATTTTTCTGCCAATGCTAAGCCATAGCCACCAATGCCTTGCTCAATCATTTTATCCATCACTAAAGCAGAATATGTCAGTGTTGGATCTTCAAACATCGCAACAAATTGGTGACAAACATCACGATACTTAGCATCACAGCAAGTATCAAGGACTTCAGCTACACGGATCAGATCGTTAAATAACTGCTGCCCGACTTCGACGAGTGGCTTCATTTCACTGCCACAACCAATACCGATGACTTGCCCAGGCTTACGCCCTTCGAGGATCACTCGGTTCCAGTTTTTACGGCTACAATCCAATTCCTGAGCGTTCATTTCAGGTGCATCAGCTAACACACACCAAATTAAAAACAGGTCGAGGAAACGAGTTTGTGTTTCATCAACACCAATCGCACTGAATGGGTTAATATCTAACGCTCTTACCTCAATATATTCGATGCCACCGCGTAGCAACGCATCTGACGGCGATTCATCACCTTTAGGCACACGTTTAGGGCGTATAGGGGCATACAATTCGTTTTCAATTTGCAACACATTAGTGTTCAATTGAATGTATTTGCCCTCTTTTTTAACACCTAGTGCAGCAAACTCCTCAGATGGTTTGTAAATGGCTTTTTTCAAGCCCGCGACATAACTATCTAAGTCATTAAATGTAATGTTTAAATCGCTCTGAGATTTATTTGTATAGCCCAAATCACTCATTCTCAGTGACGTCGCATATGGCAAGTAATAAGTACCACCAGCGGTCTTTTCAAATGTGAGTTTGGTATCCCTATCTTTGAGGAACGACCCGCAAATTGCAGGGGAAGCGCCAAATAAATAAGGAATAACCCAACCAAAGCGATAATAGTTCCTGATCAGACGTAGATAGCCATCCGAGATTTGTGCTTTGCCACTTTCAGCGTCTTTAACACCCGCCCACGCTTGCCAAAACTCAATTGGCAAGGAGAAGTTGTAATGAACGCCAGCAATGGTCTGCATTAACGCACCATAACGGTTTTTCAGCCCTTCGCGATATAAATTCTTGAAGCGGCCAACATTAGATGAGCCATATTGTGCCAGCGTGATTTTATCCTCGTTTTCGATAAAACAAGGCATGCTTAACGGCCACATCCTTTCATTATGCATCTGACGCGCCGTATAGCGATGTAAATCCCTAAGAAAAGCCAAACTATGCCCAATACTTTTATCAACAGGTGTGATGAATTCAAGTAAAGGCTCAGCAAAATCTGTCGTGATCCATTTATGTGTTAATGCTTTCCCCAACTCTTCCGGATGCAAAGTTTCAGCAATAGAACCTTCCGGAGTAACACGTAATGTTTCACGTTCAATACCACGTTGAATACCATTTAGTGCTTCTGGGTGCGCCTCTAACCATGAGAGCGCTTTAGATACGTCCGGGATCAAATCGACCTCCCGCCAGTGATGTCATTTTATTTTAGTAAGGTGCTTACTTTAGCGTAAATGGAGGAAATTGTCGCTGTTTAGATGTGTGGTTTATATAAAGCGAATCATTGAAACAGTATTAAATAAACAATAAAGCCAATAATAGGACTAAAAAAATTTCTCTTTTGAGGGGCTTCTGATTATGGTACATCTGAAAGGATTCGAGCCTATGACCGCTCGGTTCGTAGCCGAGTACTCTATCCAACTGAGCGAC
>NZ_JAMPMC010000029.1:0-56696 GCF_028477945.1 Providencia sp. PROV261
TTCTTTTACTGCTGAACAGTGTGTTCAACAATTTAAAATACTGTTTATCGAGGGGATATTTGATACGCTAGATTAGCTAGTAGATGGTGCATCCGGGAGGATTCGAACCTCCGACCGCTCGGTTCGTAGCCGAGTACTCTATCCAGCTGAGCTACGGATGCATTACAATATCAAACTCTACACTTCTCAATGACTACTGTTGTTTCAGTTCTTAAAAACCAAAACGCAACCCCACCAGCTTTACTTATAGGGTTAAATATGGTGCATCCGGGAGGATTCGAACCTCCGACCGCTCGGTTCGTAGCCGAGTACTCTATCCAGCTGAGCTACGGATGCAGCTTCTAAAATGGCGGTGAGGGAGGGATTCGAACCCTCGATGCAGCTTTTGACCGCATACTCCCTTAGCAGGGGAGCGCCTTCAGCCTCTCGGCCACCTCACCGTTTTTAGTCACAGGCGATTTGTTTTTGACATCTCGTCTCTGTGTGGCGCACATATTACTTTCCTCGCTTTAGAAGTCAAACAATTTTTCCAAACTTTTTACTTTTCAATGATCGTTTGCACATTTCACAAGCAAGATGATTAGTTTAGCATCGAAAATCATATTCATCACGGGGTAATTTCACAATTTTTAAGGTCGTAAAAAAACGACTCATTGTGAAATTCTATCGTGAAAATATGCTAGCAAAACATGTTAATCATCATATGCAGTGCAAGAGAAGTGGTAAGGGCCATAGAATAAAAGGCCAATTAGCCACAGGGAAGCGAGAAAAAATTAAATATAGGAAGGGATATAGATAAAAGACAAGCGTCCATCTTTGCTGTGTGGGTCAAGATATGGACGCTTATTCATTATTATTGATTGTCTGGTTGAGTCTTTTCAGCCTGGATCCGTTGATAAATTTCTTCACGGTGAACAGAAACTTCCTTTGGGGCATTGACACCAATACGAACTTGATTGCCTTTTACTCCCAGTACCGTAACTGTTACCTCATCGCCTATCATGAGTGTTTCACCAACTCGACGAGTCAGAATAAGCATTCTTTGCTCCTTGAAATATTAAAAGAGTCGGGTCTCTAGGTTTCCCCCGCTATTGTCCATCACACACCGTGAAAACGTAAAGCAATGATATACACCTAAAGCATTGATGCCATCAAGGCAATCATTTTTAATTATATACATACAAAATATAACACCACTTACAACACTTTAACAATGTTGCAACAGCGAAAGTTACCTCACGGTGTATGAGGTAACTTCCCCAGTAGCTAGAGCCGTGAAGATACCCAATCTTCTACACTTGCCATAGCTGTTGGTAACGCACTCACATCCGTACCACCAGCCTGAGCCATGTCTGGGCGCCCACCGCCTTTACCACCGACTTGTTGAGCAACATAGGATATCAAATCACCCGCCTTTATTTTAGCAGTCAAATCATTAGTTACACCAACAATTATACTGACTTTATCACCACTTGTTGTTGAAAGCACGATAATCGCTGATTTCAACTGATTTTTGAGATCATCAACCATGGTTCTCAAAAGCTTAGGTTCAGTATTATTTAATTGACTAACAAGTAATTTAACGCCTTTGATATCTTTTGCTTTGCTACTTAGTGAAGCACTTTCTTGCGATGCTTGTTGATCTTTTAATTGCAAAATCTCTTTTTCTAGCTGACGAGATTTTTCCAATGCAGACTTAACTTTTTCAACTAAGCTACTCATATCGCCTTTGAGAAGATGAGCTATCGCATTAAGTTGCTCTGACTGGCTATGAACACTTTCCAATGCGCTCTCACCTGTTGTCGCTTCAATACGACGCACACCTGCCGCTGTACCAGACTCACTGAGGATACGGAACAAACCAATATCACCAGTACGGCTTGCATGCGTACCACCACAAAGTTCGATAGAGAAATCACCGCCCATACTCAGAACACGTACGCGCTCTTCGTATTTCTCACCGAATAGTGCCATCGCACCTTTCGCTTTTGCACTCTCTAAATCCATAAGTTCCGTTTCAATTGGTGTATTCTTACGAATTTGTGCGTTAACGATATCTTCAACTTCGCGCAACTGAGCGGCTGTCATAGCCTCAAAATGTGAGAAGTCAAAGCGCAAGTATTTATCATTAACTAAAGAGCCTTTTTGTGACACATGCTCACCTAGCACTTGACGTAAAGCGGCATGTAACAAGTGAGTCGCTGAGTGATTCAGACGGATTGCATCACGTCTTTCCACATCGATTTTGGCATCAATACGATGATTAATCACCAAAGAGCCTGATTCTACCTTACCAATATGACCAATCGCTTGACCATATTTTTGGGTATCCGTCACGATAAAGCTACCGCTATCATTACGCAACAAACCTGTATCACCGACTTGACCACCTGATTCTGCGTAAAACGCCGTTTTATCAAGGATCACCAAACCTTCTTCACCTGCGTTCAGGGAATCGACTGGCTGGCCATTTTTATAGATGGCAGTTATTGTTGCTAATTGTTCATTATAGGCATAACCAGAAAATTCGCTGTGCTTTTCGACCTTAATCAGTGAATTATAGTCAGTACCAAAGCCACTTGATTCTCTAGCACGACGACGCTGGTCTTCCATTGCGCGCTCAAAGCCTTCTTCGTCAACCTTAATATTACGTTCACGACACACATCAGCGGTTAAATCCATCGGGAAACCGTATGTATCATATAAACGGAATACCGTTTCACCATCTAAGGTATCCCCTTTAAGGGCAGCTAGTTCTTCATCAAGTAGCTGTAGGCCGCGCTCTAAGGTACGAGCGAACTGTTCTTCTTCAGTTTTAAGTACTTTTTCAACAGTAGATTGCTGACGAGCCAGTTCATCCGCTGCGGACCCCATAACGTTAATGAGTGGCGCCACTAGTTTGTAGAAGAAAGTGTCTTTTGCTCCCAGCATATAACCATGACGTACTGCACGGCGAATAATACGGCGCAATACATAACCACGACCTTCGTTGGATGGAATAACACCATCACTCACGAGGAATGCACAAGAACGGATATGGTCAGCAATGACACGAAGTGATTTATTTGAAAGGTCGTTAGAACCTGTCGCTTTAGCGGCTGCTGCGATCAGCTCTTGGAAAATATCGATATCATAGTTAGAGTTGACATGCTGCAATACTGCCGCAATACGTTCAAGCCCCATCCCTGTATCCACTGACGGCTTAGGTAGTGGTTCCATCGTGCCATCGGATTGACGGTTAAATTGCATGAAAACGATGTTCCAGATTTCGATATAACGGTCACCATCTTCTTCAGGGCTTCCTGGAGGGCCACCCCAGATATGCTCACCATGATCATAGAAAATTTCGGTGCATGGACCACAAGGACCTGTATCCCCCATCTGCCAGAAGTTATCAGATGCGTATGGCGCCCCTTTGTTATCACCAATACGGATAATACGATCTACAGGAATACCGACTTCTTTGTGCCAAATATCATAGGCCTCATCATCGGTCTCGTAGACGGTCACCCACAATTTTTCTTTTGGTAAGTTGAACCATTCTTTCCCAGTTAATAGCTCCCAAGCAAAGTTGATTGCATCATGTTTGAAGTAATCACCGAAGCTAAAGTTGCCAAGCATTTCAAAGAAAGTATGGTGGCGGGCTGTGTAGCCAACGTTTTCTAAATCGTTATGTTTACCACCTGCTCGCACACATCTTTGTGCTGTTGTCGCTCGGGAATATGCTCTTTTATCCAGACCAAGAAAAACATCTTTGAACTGGTTCATCCCTGCGTTAGTGAACAATAATGTTGGGTCATTGTTTGGCACTAGCGAACTGCTACTGACCACCTGATGACCTTTTGTATGAAAAAAGTCGAGAAACGCTTGACGGATCTCAGCGGTGCTTTTACTCATAATTATCCCGATTTCAAGCTGGAAACTGAATTACGAATTGTTGAGATGGAATGTAACATCACCTCTAATCAACTCTCCGATTAAAAAGTGACTGATAAGATAAAGTCTCTTTGTGTAGAAGTAAAATTTATACTCTTCATACTTCAAGTTGTAGCATGGTTGACTATGTTCACTCGTCCTAGTTACAGACATGATACATGTTCTTAGCGACTTATTTTTTTGTCGCCTCGCTGCGCCTTGAATTTTTTGTAGTATAGATACATCCATTCGTGGCTTTCATTGTAAAGCGTCTGAATATTTTCTGAAAGTATGTTTATACCTTTCAATGGGCTATTTTTCCACAGAAAAACCATTGTTCATCCCATTATAGCTCAAATGAAAAACAAAAAAACGCCACTCATTTTAGAGTGGCGTTTATAATCTTCTTATTTATCAAACTAATAAGTTCGTATTAAAATTCTTCTGGTGTCTCATCTTCATCAGTTTCACTGATATAGTCAGCCGCTGCGCTGCTAAACTCACCAGTATGCGTTAAAAGCATTTCACGCAATTTTTTATCGAGTTCTTCTGCAATTTCCCGATGCTCTTTCAGATACGTTGTCGCGTTTGCTTTACCTTGACCGATTTTATCACCGTTATAGCTATACCAAGCACCGGCTTTTTCAATCAACTTATGTTTAACACCTAAGTCGATCAATTCACCATAGGTGTTAATGCCTTCACCATAAAGGATTTGGAATTCAGCCTGTTTAAATGGCGCTGCAACTTTGTTTTTAACAACTTTAACGCGTGTTTCGCTACCTACAATTTCTTCACCATTTTTGACAGCACCGATACGGCGAATATCTAAACGAACAGAAGCGTAGAATTTCAGAGCGTTACCACCTGTAGTGGTTTCAGGGTTACCAAACATAACGCCGATCTTCATACGGATTTGGTTAATGAAGATTAAAAGTGTATTCGAGTTCTTTAAGTTACCCGCTAATTTACGCATCGCTTGGCTCATCATACGAGCCGCTAAGCCCATGTGTGAGTCACCGATTTCACCTTCAATTTCAGCTTTTGGTGTTAATGCGGCTACGGAGTCAACGATAATGACATCAACAGCGCCTGAACGCGTCAGTGCATCACAAATCTCTAATGCTTGCTCACCAGTATCAGGTTGAGAACATAGAAGGTTATCGATATCAACACCCAGTTTTTTCGCATAGATTGGATCTAGCGCATGTTCAGCGTCGATAAATGCACAGGTTTTTCCGCTACGTTGTGCTGCTGCAATAACTTGCAACGTGAGTGTTGTTTTACCAGAAGATTCAGGACCATAAATTTCGACAATACGCCCTAATGGCAAACCACCTGCACCTAAAGCCACATCAAGAGATAAAGAGCCTGTTGAAATAGTTTCTACGTCCATTGAGCGGTCTTCACCAAGACGCATGATAGAGCCTTTACCAAATTGCTTTTCAATTTGACCTAACGCTGCAGCTAATGCCTTTTGTTTGTTTTCATCGATAGCCATGTTCACTCCCTTTGGTGCAATGGACTCTCCCACTGCAAATAGAACGATTGAATTCGGTTTGTTGATGATAAGTATACTGTATAATCATACAGTATCAAGAAGATTTTTAACTTAACATTTGTAAAAGTGTTTCAAGTGCATAAGCGGTTGATTGTAAACGAACTGCATTTCTATCACCTTGGAACACACAATGCTTAGTCGTAATATTAACAGTACCTGTAGAGTGTTTTTGAGCAAATCCAAACCAAACAGTACCAACCGGTTTTTCCTCACTACCGCCACCGGGACCTGCGATACCGCTGACGGAAACCGCCACATCAGCGGCGGCTTCTTTAAGTGCACCAAGCGCCATCTCCGAAACGACTTGTTCACTCACTGCGCCATACTTCTGCAATGAGGCTTCTGTCACACCGATCATCTGGTGTTTTGCCTCATTACTGTATGTCACAAACCCTCTATGAAAGTAATCCGAACTACCGGCAATATCCGTCAATACTTTTGCAATCCACCCGCCAGTACATGACTCCGCACAGGTTATCGTTTTACCTTGCTTTTTGAGGATCTGACCAAGCTGAACGCTTAATGTTTCGAGATAACTTTCATTTTTCATTTGATTGTTTACCTTTACATGCCTATTTTTTGCGTGCGCGATCCCAGATCCACAACCCAGCAATTGCGATAGCAAATACCGAGCCAAAGCCAATACCGACACTAATCACAGACAACCCAGCTTTCATTGCCAGTGAATATAGCCCTAACATAATAAGCATGGCGCTATTTTCACCTAGGTTTTGCACCGCTATCGCGTTACCAGCCCCAACCGTTTCCTTACCTTTTTCTTGCAGTAACGCATTGAGAGGAACTACAAATAGCCCACCAAAAATCCCTAATACAGCCAAGATGGCGTAAGAAGGCATGAGTTTAGTTTGCAGAGCAAGTAATATCACCATAACGCCAATCACAATCCCTGCGGGAATACAGCGTGATACGGTTTTTAATGTAATAAATTTTGCGGCAAGCCCCGCTCCCACGACAATACCGACGGCAACCGCGGCATTAAGGTAGGTTGGCGTTGCATTATCTTGTAAGCCTAATGCGATAGGAACCCATGCCACTAATAAGAAGCGTAAAGTGACACCCGCGCCCCAAAACATACTAGTTCCGACCAATGAAAAGCGGCTTTCTTGGTTTGCCCACAGCGTGCGGCAGGCTGTCCAAAAATCAATGAATAGTTTTTTAAAATGCCAGCCTTTACCAGGGCGAGCGGCAACTAATCGAGGAATATAAAAATTGGCAATTACCGCTAACGCATAAAGCACAGCACAGGTCGCAAGGGCTAATATTAGGCTAACATCAGATAAAATACCGCCAACAACTGAGCCAACTAATATAGCGGCGATTGTTGATGCTTCCATAACGCCGTTTGCTTTTACTAAGTTATCGCCACTGGTTAGTTCACCTAAGATACCGTATTTTGCAGGGGAATATGATGCTGCGCCAATCCCAACAAGCCCATAACAAAGGAATGGGTTAAGACCCAAGCAGATCCCCAGCGCGCCAATAAACTTAAACAAGTTTGAAACTAACATGACACGCCCTTTCGAGAAGCGATCAGCAACTTGCCCTACAAATGGCGCTAAGATGATATAGGTAAATACAAAGACCATCTGTAATACGGGATGGCTCCATTCAGGATAAAACTCCGCTTTTAACTGGGCTAAAATGGCAAATAACAGCGCATTATCAGCAAAAGCGGAAAGAAACTGCGAAGCCAGAACCGCTTTCATCCCTCGGCTCATGAGTGGCGCATTGACATCTTGCATACCTTCAATCCTCTAACGCCATCTGTTTAAGCGTAACGAAATCTGTTTTACCCGTTCCGAGCACTGGTAACTCTTTTACAACACGAATATCCCGCGGCACAGCTAATTCGGTTAAGCCCTTACTTTTTGCGGCAGATGAAAGTGCACTTCTATCCAGCTCTTTATCTGTGGTAAACAGGACCAATGCCTCGCCTTTACTGCTATCCGGTTTCGTAACCACAGCATGATGGGCGTTTGGCGACAAACTGAATACCATCTGTTCAATACTTTCGAGTGAAACCATTTCACCAGCAAGCTTCGCAAATCTTTTGACACGGCCTTTAATCGTGCAGTAATTGAGTTCATCAAGTACGACGATATCACCTGTGTCATACCATCCTTCTTCTTGCTCACCATGCTGGTTTTCTGCCGATGGTTTTTCAAGAACGCCGGGCGCTTCAACACGCAAATACCCTTTCATGATATTTGGCCCTTTGAGTTGCAACTTGCCTCCATTTTCAATCCCGGAAATTGGGATAATACGGGAGTCCATTTGTGGCAATATTTGCCCTACCGTGCCTTCTTTAGAAGCCATCGGAACATTGATAGAGACAATAGGCGCACACTCAGTCACACCATAACCTTCAAGAATACGAATGCCGAATTTATCAAACCAAATCTTCTTGGTGCTATCTGATAATTTTTCAGCACCCGCAACGACATAGCGTAATCGTGCAAAATCATATTGATGAGCAAAACGTGCGTAGTTAGCCAAAAATGTTGATGTGCCAAATAACACAGTGCAATTTTTGTCATACACTAATTCAGGGATAACTCGGTAATGGAGTGGGCTTGGGTATAAAAAGACCCGGCTTCCTGAAAAGAGAGGAATAAACAGCCCAACCGTTAACCCAAAAGCGTGAAAGAGTGGCAACGATGACATAAAACGGTCACGAGGCGTAAAGTCTGCGATGGTTTTAATTTGCTCAACGTTTGCCATAAGGCTAGCGTGGCTGTGCACAACCCCTTTTGGCGTACCTTCTGAACCAGAAGTAAACAGCACTAATGCTTCATCTTCAGCCTTACGAGGAATCACGGCCTTAGCTGGCATTAATAGGTGTTTAACTATCCATAATTTATCTTGCCAAGTTACGGTATCTTTTAAATCTTCAAGGTAAATCCAATTTGCTTCAGTAACTTGCTCTGGAATATGGGTTAAATTGCCTTTTTCAAGAAATTGTCGTGACGTAAAGATAACTTTTGCTTGAGAAGCTTTAAGTGCATTACGAATACCATGGCTACCCGCCGTATAATTCAGCATGGCAGGAACTCGTCCACGCATTAAAGCCCCGAAAATAGCGGCCGCCGTCACTGTTGTATTTGGTAATAATAGGCCAATACGCTCATTTTCATGGGTATAACGTTCGATTATTCGCCCAACGCCTAACGATTTTTTCAACAGCGTTTGGTAGTTATCTTCTTTAAAATTAATATCTTCAATACATGGCGAACGGCGCCCAAAGCGTTTTACGCTCTGAATAAATTCTTCAACCAGTGTGACTTGAGGACGGCAAGCCATACGTGCTGACTTCATAATGCTATATAAATGAATACCTGCTAAACGACGGCGTTCAATCGCTTTTGCCGCTTCAGGCATAGGGATAGTTTCAGCGGGTAAAATATGCAGAGTGATTTGAGGAAACCATTTCAAAGGAATAATACCTTTTAGGCGGCTAAAATAACTCCTTTCAGCGCCTTCAATACGAATAGGTATCACTTTTGCCCCTGATTTTGCCGCAACAAATGCCGCACCGTCATAAATTTTCATCAGCGAGCCGTGAACGCTGATACGCCCTTCAGGGAAAATAACGATTGGACGGCCTTTTTCAACTTCTTTGACTAGTTTGCGGATCCCCAGAGGGTTTGCCGGATCAAGAGGAACAATATCAGCATAAGGTTTTAGTAGTTTGATCATTCTCGGTGTTGCAACAGTCGAATAAACTGCAAACACAGGCTTGATAGGTAAAAACAGCGCAATTAATATCCCATCAATGAATGAAACATGGTTAGGTGTAATTAGACATTTGTCTTGATATAACTCTTTTTCGTCTCCCAGTACGCGGATACGAAATAAAAATCTAAGTACTGCCCTGAGCATATTTGCCAGCATAATAAATCCCTATGTTTTGTCTTCTTTTATCATTCCAACAGATAATTATGTCTTGAAAACCAGAATTAAGCTAAGTAGTTTACTCCTAAAGTGCCTTGAAGCACGATGCTTTTAAGCCAAATTTGTTAATTGAGTGATAATTGTCTCGACGGGCAGCTCCGCATCAATCACATAATGTGCGGTTGCTTGATAAAGAGGCTCCCTTTGTGACATGACCTCTTCAATTTCTTCTAATATTGATTTGCCTGTTAAGCTTGGACGTTGATCAGCTTGCGGCTCAGCTGCTAGTCTCGCCGCCAAAACCTCTGGTTTCGCGCTCAAATAGATCACCGTGCCATTATCACGCATCACACGTTGGTTTTCTTCAGATAGGATAATGCCGCCCCCCGTCGATACCACGGCATCTGGATCGGCTATCGATTTTAATACTTCACTTTCTAAGTGACGAAAGTATTCCCAGCCATGTTGTTCTACTATCCGCGCAATACTGGTTCCCGCACGTTCAACAATCAATTTATCGGTATCAATGAATTGACATGCTTTATAATCAGCCAATCGCCTACCGATTGTTGTTTTCCCTGAACCTCTCGGACCTATTATGTAAAACATTTTGATTCATCCCATTGTCATGATCATTACGAGGCGTACGCTACGCGTTATAGATTTTTTAGTCTCAAAACAACCAATAATCATAAAAACAAAGCCACACGCTAAGTGTGGCCTAATTATTATTATTTAACTTTTAAGCTCGGTTAAGGAAGTCTCCATAACCAATCCATTTGTATGTCGTCAAGGCATCTAATCCCATTGGACCACGAGAATGCAGTTTTTGTGTACTCACAGCAACTTCAGCGCCTAGTCCAAATTGACCTCCGTCGGTAAACCGAGTACTTGCATTGACATACACTGCCGCAGAATCTACACGTAGGACAAAGTAGTCAGCTTGGCGGATAGATTCCGTTAAAATAGCATCGGAGTGTGCGGTGCCATAGGTTCGAATATGGTCGATTGCGGCATCAATTCCCGAGACAATTTCAACATTCAGATCGAGTGATAACCACTCATCCACTAAGTTTTCAGGCGTGACATCGACCACTTTTGCAGGCCCTTTTTGCAAGTACGGCATAGCTTGCTTGCTGGCATGTAAAGTGACCTGCTGTTCAGCCATTTTTTGGCTTAGTAGAGGTAAAAACGCCGCCGCAATTTTTTCATGAACCAGTACGGTTTCAAGTGAATTACAAGCGCTTGGACGTTGGACTTTTGCATTAATCAGCACGTTGATTGCTTTATCAAAATCAACTGATTCATCAACAAATGTGTGACAAACACCAATCCCACCGGTGATCACAGGGATCGTCGATTGCTCACGACACAATTTATGTAGCCCTGCTCCACCTCTTGGGATCAGCATATCAACATAACGATCTAATTTGAGTAGCTGCGCCACTAATTCACGATCAGGGTTATTAATCGCTTGAATAGCATTCGCCGATATGCCGCTATTTTTTAATGCTTTTTGGATCACGTCTGTGATAGCCAAATTGGTATTATGCGTTTCTTTACCACCACGTAAAATAGCCGCGTTACCTGTTTTTAAGCATAAAGCAGCCACGTCAACGGTCACATTTGGGCGAGCTTCATAGATCACCCCAACAACCCCTAGTGGCACACGGCGACGTTGTAAATTTAAACCGCTATCCAACAGATTGCCATCAATCACTTGCCCGACAGGATCGGCTAATTGGCACACTTTTCTAACATCATCCGCGATATTTTTTAGGCGCTCTGGCGTTAGTAATAAACGATCTTGCAGTGCAGGCGACATCCCATTTGCACGAGCTTGTTCTATGTCTTTTTCGTTAGCGGCAAGAATCGCTGCACTTTCTTGTTCCAGTAGATCAGCAATTTGCTCTAAAGCCGCATTTTTTTGTTTTGTACTTAATTGGGCGAGTTGCCATGAGGCTTCACGAGCCGATTTTCCCATTTGTTCTAACATAATTAACCCACTATCATATCGTCGCGGTGGACAGCTACAGAGCCATGTTCATAGCCCAGTATGCGGCCTATTTCCTGTGAATGATGGCCCGCAATCATTCTTAAAGCGTCACTATTATAATGAGTGACCCCGTGAGCAAGATCTTTACCTGCCATATTCCGTATCCGTACAACGGCACCACGGGAAAAATCACCTTCAATTTTTTTGATGCCTTTCGGCAGTAAGGAGCTTCCTTTTTCCATAATAGCAAGTTGAGCGCCATCATCGATATATATATCGCCAGCCGCTGGAGCACCAAAGATCCAACGCTTGCGGTTTTCCATTGGGTTTTTCTGCCCATAAAACCGCGTGCCTACTGGAATATCTTCAATCACCGCGTTGATCACATCTGGCTTATTACCTGCCGCAATAATGACATCTATTCCTGCTCTTCCTGCAACATCGGCGGCTTGCAACTTAGTTGCCATCCCCCCCGTCCCCAGACCAGTAACACTTCCCCCCGCCATTTCACGCAATTCATCATTGATGCCATACACTTCTGGGATCAGTTTTGCATTCGGGTTACTACGAGGGTCAGAATCAAATAACCCTTCAATATCTGTCAATAATAGCAATTTGTCAGCATCACCAAGGATAGCGGCAAGGGCTGATAAATTATCATTATCCCCCACTTTAATTTCAGCGGTTGCGACAGCATCATTCTCATTAATCACAGGCACAATGCCATTATCAAGCAGAGCCTGCAATGTATCTCGGGCATTCAAAAAGCGCTCTCTGTCTTCCAGATCGGCCCGTGTCAACAGCATCTGCCCAATATGAATACCATAAATAGAGAATAGACGTTCCCATAACTGAATAAGGCGACTTTGCCCTACCGCTGCAAGAAGCTGCTTCGACGCGATTGTCGCTGGAAGTTCGGGGTAATTAAGGTGTTCACGACCAGCAGCGATAGCGCCAGACGTGACAATAATAATACGATGCCCTTTTTGATATTGTTGCGCACACTGCCTGACTAACTCAACAATATGAGCTTGGTTCAATTGCCGTGAGCCTCCGGTCAATACACTAGTGCCTAATTTAACAACAAGTGTCTGGCTATTTTTCATCATTTTTCTGCCATTAAAATTAATCAATACAAATTAGGTATCATTTTTATCAGTTGGAGCGCGTTATGCCAACAGGCATAACGCTAAATTCAACAAAAGTTGGCTTAAAACAATTTTATGCGCTTAATTCCAATTTAAATTCTGCCATTTTTGCGGAAGGAAACAAAGATAGCTCAAGCTCAGAAAGTTGTTTGGAAAGGGATTGATGGAAGGATATGAGGTTCTGCTCAATGATATCAAGGGTTGCATTATCTTTCAGTGGCTTATCTTGCCAAGTACCATGAACATTGTACAAGCCCAAATGGTATGAATACTCAAACCCATCTTCATTTGGCGATAATAGCATCCACCAGCCCCAAAACTCGCGTCTTTCTGGTGCTGAATTGACATTAACGCAAACAGTCAGGCTATCGAAAAAATAGCAACCATCTAAACATTGCTTTTCTCGTAGATAAGGTCCTAAAGCAGAAAACTTCTTTAAATACTTCCCATTAGAGTAATCAGTAGGTAACGCCATGTAAGGATCTCCTTTTTGAGAAGATCCCTTTTTAACAAAAGTTAAAAAATAATCAAGTTATTAAATAAAATTAAACAATTTTACTTTTTAACCAATCTGTTGTTTCACTCAGTGACTTTTGGAAGTTTTCAAAAACAGGTGTCTCTGGCAGGGTTAATATATGGCTATCCATTGATGAACGCCTGATCAAATCGGATTCAGCTTTAGGACTATAAATATCACCTTTCCAATAAACCGACATCATAGGCACACGACAACGACGCCCTAAAAGCCCTTGATTTTTTAATGAATAGCAACTTAATTCATGCCGTAATGCCGCACCATCAACATGATAAATTCCTAAACGACTGGCGAAAACATCCAGCTCCATACGTGGAATATCGCGCTGATATTTTTCTTCATGCAATAAACTGTGTACAACTGGCCCTAAGACAGCGACAGCTTTGATTTTATCAGGGCACATATAGGCAAGCCTTAAAGCGACATTGGCGCCAAAGCGCAATCCAACAAGGCCAAAGCGTGTATGGTCTATCCATGGGATTGTGTTTAGCTGGCGAACCACTTGCTCATGGAGTTCACTGGTTTCTTGGGATAGCTTATATTTAATTGAATAGCCAATTGACGGCATATCTAATGTCAACATGGCAATACCAAGTGGCTCAAGGTAGTCACGGAAAAAACGGCAATAGTCGATTTGTAAACTATCCAGCGTTCCACATACCATGACTGTCGGATAAGGCCCCTGACCCGTTGAAGGGATATGTAAAAAACCACATACCTCTTTATTACCATCGACCTTAAACGCGATTTTTTTCAGTTTATAACGCGAAAATTGTGCGGCGCTATCATAGGCTTTGCATGCCAAGAGAATCGCTTGATCCGCTAATTCATCGCCTTTTATAAAAGGGTAAGCGGCAATACTGTACAAATTGGCAGCACGCAACCATGCCCGACTGGCTTTTTCTCCTCCTTCAAACTGCAAGGCTTTTTGTTGCCATTGCATGGCTTGATGAGACCACTCAAAGCACCAGTTACCGCGACGATTACCAATGATGGTATCAAGTAAATGTTCATCACTACGTTCGGCTTCTGTTACCGCAATACGGCTCAAAACCTCTTCAATTTCTAAAGCGTCAATACCACGCCAAATCCACAACAAGCGATTGATCATACGATACCAGCCCGCGTGCTGGGCACCACTTAATGCCGAATGGCTATTGACAATAGGGGCGCTATAAGCGGAGTAAGAAACTAATGTTGATGTTTCAGTTTGCTTAACTTTTGGCTTGAACAGTTTTTCGGAGAGATTTTGTTGAGTCATCCTGATAACCTGTCGGTTGAGCTAAAATAAAAAGGGAATGCCATTGCATCCCCCTTATCATAACGTTTCGTGTTTAATTTTATTAGGTAATAATGTTTTAAGCATCATAATAAAGGGCACACCCCATATTAGCGCTATTTTTACCTGTCATTTAGATCTAACTCAAAACCGTTATGGTTTATTTATCTTGCTCACACAAAGGCTTTACAAACACCACGCCCATATCCCATGGCTGTTCAATCCACGTGTTTTGTGGAATATCAACGACATAATCATCCACCAATGGGCGGCCTGCTGGTTTTGCAAAAATTGTCACAAAATGTGCTTTCGGGTACATATCACGAATGGCTTTTGCAGTACCACCAGTGTCAACGAGGTCATCAATGACAATGAAACCTTCCCCATCACCTTCGGCACGTTTAATGACTTTCAATTCACGCTGGTTGTCATGGTCATAGCTGGAGATGCATACGGTATCAACATGGCGGATACCCAATTCACGTGCAAGAAGTGCACCTGGTACAAGGCCACCACGGCTAACCGCGATAATGCCGGTCCATTGTTCGACTGGTAATAAACGTTGTGCGAGTTTACGGGCATGTATTTGCAACATATCCCACGTTACGACATATTTTTCGCTCATAAAATTCGGGTCCCGACTGCTGAGTAATACTGAAATGTGTCTTGCGGAAAAAAGGTTGCGCGAGATTATAGTGATTTGACACAGCAAAAACCAGCAAAAACGGACAATTGTGATGAATTAATATGATTTACACTGACTATTTATAACAATTAGGTGTATGCTGAGAAAATCAATCGTGTGGCCTGAATATCTGTGCCACACCTTTTAAGCAGAATAAGTAGCTAAAAATAAATAAGACCAAAGTCGCTTAAGGAGATCTAACGTGTCTGAACTAGCCAAATTGTCACCACAGCCATTATGGGATATTTTTGCCAAAATTTGTTCAATTCCCCATCCTTCTCATCATGAAGAAGCGCTAGCAACACACATTATCGAATGGTCAAAACAAAAAGGGTTTCATGTAGAACGTGACCAAATCGGTAATATCTTGATCCGCAAAGCGGCAACACCTGGCTATGAAAATCGTAAACCTGTTGTGCTGCAAGCACACTTAGATATGGTTCCGCAGAAAAATAATGACACGGTACATGATTTTACCAAAGATCCTATCCGCCCTTACGTTGATGGAGAGTGGGTCACGGCAGAAGGCACAACTTTAGGTGCTGATAACGGTATCGGAATGGCATCTACCCTTGCGGTGCTAGCAGATGATAGCGTTGAACATGGGCCACTTGAAGTACTGTTAACCATGACCGAAGAAACAGGCATGGACGGTGCTTTTGGCTTACAAGCAGGTTGGCTACAAGCGGATATTCTGATCAATACTGACTCAGAAGAAGAAGGCGAAATCTATATGGGTTGCGCGGGTGGTGTTGATTTTACAACAACATTTGACCTCACTCGTGAAGCCGTACCGCAAGGCTACAAAACCTTCACCATGACATTAAAAGGCTTAAAAGGCGGTCACTCTGGTGGTGATGTTCATTTAGGTTTAGGTAATGCTAACAAGCTGTTGGCACGCTTCCTTGCGGGCCACCAAGAAGAGCTTGGTTTAAAACTGTTAGAATTCACTGGGGGAACCGTTCGTAATGCTATCCCTCGTGAAGGGCATGTGATTATCGCTGTTCCAGCGGATAAAGTCGCTGAACTAACAGCCCTAAGAGCACGCTATGAAGACATCTTAAAAAATGAACTGGCCGTTGTTGAGCCAAACTTAGTTCTTTTATTAGAAGAAACTCAAAGCAACTTGAAAGCGCTGACTGAAGAGTGCCAAAAACGCTTTGTGTTCTTCTTAAATGCGGCGCCAAATGGTGTGATCCGCATGAGCGATGTCGCAAAAGGTGTGGTAGAAACCTCACTTAACGAAGGCGTTGTCACGATGACGGAAGAGAAAGCCGAAGTGATTTTCCTCGTTCGTTCATTAATCGACAGCGGTAAAAACTATGTCGTGAATATGCTGACATCGGTGAGCAAGCTCGCACAAGCACAATACCGTGCAGAAGGCAGCTACCCAGGTTGGCAACCCGATGCAGACTCACCCGTTATGCATTTAGTTAGCGAAACTTACCAAAAACTGTTTGGTAAAATTCCTAATGTAATGGTGATCCATGCAGGTCTGGAATGTGGTCTATTCAAGAAGCCTTACCCTGATATGGATATGGTCTCTATTGGGCCAACCATTCGTGGTGCGCACTCACCTGATGAGCGAGTACATATCGCCAGTGTTGGTGAATACTGGAAATTATTAACAGCGGTCTTAAAAGCGATCCCTGTTAAAAATTAATTGTTTCTTCAAATACCCGTCTTAATGAACGGTCTAGCTTTATGGGATCAGCGTCATTAATGGCGGGTGTTTTTTAGAAATCTAGTAATAATTGCCTTTCTATCTGTGGGCTTAATAACGTTACATGCAGGCCCACTAGCCTAACACCTCGATCTTTACGGCGATGCTCCCACACTTGCTTAGCTAATGATATTAAGTCTTGCTTGTCTAAAATGGGATAAGCATGCTCTTGAGTTGTTTGCTGAAAGTCATTAAATTTCATTTTTATCCCTTGCCGAGCAATACGGCGGTCCGGTTTCACTTTCATAAGCCTGACTTCCAACTCTTCATATAATTGATTAAGTAATGGTAAGCAATCTTCCCAATGTTGAATATCTTCTGCCAGTGTGCGTTCGACACCAACAGATTTACGTAGCCTATCAGGATTGACTGAGCGTTCATCAATTCCATGGCAACGCTCCCACAGGACTTGACCAAATTTCCCCATCACTTTGATTAAGTTAACCACATCATAACTTTGTACATCACCACAAGTTTCTAACCCCATATCGAGTAATTTTTGTGCGGTTACCTTCCCTACCCCAGGAATTTTCTTTAATGGCAATGACCAAACAAAGTCGGGCAACGCTTGAGGCGTGATCACGTATTGGCCATTCGGTTTATTTAGATCAGACGCTATCTTGGCTAAAAACTTTATTGGGGCTATCCCTGCCGAAGCAGTGAGTTGCAGTTCATCAAAAATTTGCTGGCGAATGGCTTGGGCAATCAATGTCGCTGAGCCATGGTAATGCTCACACTCACTGACATCCAAATAAGCTTCATCCCAAGAAAGAGGCTCTATTAAATCCGTATACTGGGAAAAGATTTTATGAATGTGTAAAGAGGTTTCTTTATAAAGGGCCATCCTACCCGGTACAACTTTCAGATGAGGGCACAACCTTAATGCAACCGCCGTTGACATGGCGCTATGTACGCCATAACGCCTCGCTTCATAATTCGCGGTACTGATGACACCACGGCGGTCAGCACTCCCACCGACGGCAATTGGAATATTGCGCAAACTTGGGTCATCACGCATTTCTATCGCTGCATAGAAGCAGTCCATATCGATATGAATTATTTTACGCATAGCAATCTGATCGACAAACAACACTGTTCAAATATACAGTATATTTATAGGCTGTGCAATTATTCCTCAAGCAAGCAACATAGATGAAAATAATTATTATTTTTATTACCCGAAAAACCACCTCAAAACGACTCATTAAAGATGTTTATAGAATGGTTAATTAGTAGGAAAATAATGAATAAAAATTATATTTCATGGTTTAAAATCAATAACTCTACACATCTCTTTTTATCAACATTTAATCACCTTTCTCTGGCTGGATTACTTGTTGTTACCTCCTCTGCATTTGGGCAAAGTGCATCGGAAGAGGTTAAACAGACAAAACAACAGGATGATGTCGTGCAATTCCCCGCGCTCTCTGTTGTTGGTAATTTAAATTCCAGTGTCGGTGCCGGTAGCTCTGTATTAAAACTGAAGGATATTGAGCGTACTCAAGCTAATAACCTTGCAGAATTAGTTGATCAGCTACCGGGGATCTCCTCATCAGGTTCACCACGCCCCGGTGGACAAACCCTAAATATTTGGGGTATGGGCGATGTGGAAGATGTCAAAGTGACCCTTGATGATGCCCCTAAAGGGTTTGAAAAATATCGCCAAGGCTCTGTGTTTATCGAGCCTGAGCTGATTAAACGCATTGACGTTGATAAAGGACCACATAATATTATGGATGGTAATGGTGGTTTCGGCGGAACCGTTAAAATTACCACCAAAGATCCCGCAGACTTACTACTTGCGGATCAACATTTTGGCGCTATGTTCAAATATAGCTATCACACTAATGATCGCCAAAATATTTACAGTTCAGCACTATATGGTAAAACATTAAATGGCGTTGCAGATGGTTTGCTGTATGTCAGTAAACGAAAAGGGGATGATTTACGCCGCCCCGATGGCACTCGATTTGGCTTTTCGCAAGCTGACCAACTCTCTTATTTACTGAAAACCAACCTTTATCTCAATGATGAACACACGCTCAGTCTATCGGCAATGCGCTCCGAATCGGATAACTTAGTTCCTTGGGCAGCCAAACGAGATGAGTTAGCAACACCAACGCAAAAAGAGATTGAGCAATATGGTTTTGACGGTGCGATAAAACGCAAATTGGTCCAACGGGATCAACAAGATCAAAACTATAGTGTGAAATGGAATTATATCCCTGAAAATAGTGATTGGATAAACCTAACGACAACTTATGCTTGGTCTAAGAGTCAACAGCATGATACCCGACCAGAAAATGCTTCAAAATACTTAACCTCCAGCTTAGGGAATAAAAGTTGGGTTGACTATACCGATCAGCTATTTGATATCCATAATGAAAGTCTATTTGATACTGGTCGTTTAGAACATCAACTTACTATAGGTGCTCGTTGGCATAAAAATGATCGCGGTATTTTGATGTTTGATGCGGGAAAAGCGAAAAACCCTAAATATAACTATGGTTATTATCAGCCACAATTTATGCCAGCAGGTGTTCAAGAAACCACTAGTGTATATCTCCAAGATGCGATTAGTTGGCACACACTCACTGTCACACCGGGCTTACGTTATGACTATGTGCAGAACAAAGGTAAAGGAAACTTAGCCGCAACCTATATGGAGCAAGACCCGCTAATTGGTCATGACTACCGTTCTGTCACTTATAGTGGTATTTCACCTCACTTAGGCATTCTTTGGAAAACGACACCGAATCTCACTTTATTCGGGGATGTTAGCCGCACATGGCGTGCACCTGTTATTGATGAACAATATGAGGTGCAATTTGCCAATAGTAGTTTAACCGGAAGTAGTCGAAACTTGGGTAAGGAGCGCATGGATGGGGTACGTTTAGGCGCAATACTCGACTTTGATCAAGTCATACAGGCCAATGATCAGCTGCAAATACGAACCACGCTTTTTCGTAACAGAGGAAAGGATGAGATATTCCGCCGCCGTGGTGAATACTGTGAAGCCAAGAAAAATGGTACTGGCGATTGTGGTCGCCCCTTATCCAATTACCGTAACTTGCCCGGTTACACCATTGAGGGCTTAGAAATTGAGCTATTTTATGATAGCCCGAATGTATTCGGTAAAATGGCCTACTCCGCCATCAGGGGTGAACGTGACGCTTCCCCTCGAGACCCTTGGTTTGGGCAAAAAACATGGATTGGTGAGATCCCACCAGATACTTTACATGTTATGTTGGGGTATAAACTCCCTCAATGGAATGCCAACTTTGGTCTCACCGGTGACTTTGTTGGTCATCAAGTCCGCTCTCCCGCAGATAGAGATCCTAAAGCCGATTCATGGGGATACCCAAAGTCGAAAGGCTATGCACTCTATGGTGCATTTGCGCAATGGCAGCCTGAATTTATTCCAGATACCAATATTAGAGTGACCGCGACTAACCTCTTTGACCGTGACTACTATCCCTACTTAGGGGAGTCTGTCTCAGGCGTTGGTCGTGATGTTCGCTTAAGTATCACCAAGTACTTCTAAGCAATCGATGGACTCTCATCTCTGAGAGTCCATAATTGACAATAAAATAAAAATGATAATAATAATTATTTTTATTTATGACAACACACACTCCCTCTATAGAAAATAGCGACTTGGCAGAAGAAAGCCAACTTTTGCAACAGCACGCCCCTAGCCTATTTCGCTATATTCTTGCGCGCACACCTGATAGCGATATCGCAAACGAAATTTTACAGGATGTCTTTGTTCATACGATTGAAACATATCGCTGCCAAACTTTGCAATTTCCGAGAGCCTTTATGTACACACTGGCACAACGCAACATCGCCAATTTTTATCGTCGGCAACGCATCGAAGCGGAATATCAACGTTTGCTGGTGGAGCCTGAGCCAGAGTGGAATTTAGAAACTCAGTTAGTAGTCGAAGAGCAATTGCAATTACTGTCTGAGCAACTTGCCAAACTACCTGAAAATATGGAACAAGCTTATTTACTCGCGCAATTTGAAGGGATGACTTACCAACAAATTGCAACTCAGTTAAAAGTTAGTCCTAATTCAATCAAGTACTACTTACAAGTAGCAAGAAAAGTATTACAAAAAGAGCTCACTGAAACGTATTTAACTCATTGAGATAACTATTATTATAGGTAATAAATATGACAAAAACAGCAATGCCATCTATTAAAAAAGGGGTGGCTATCAGTTTATTGTTTCTTGCCAGCTACAGTGCAGCCGCTCAATCACCACAAATTGTTGCCCATAGAGCAGGAACGGCAGATGCGCCAGAAAATACGCTTTATGCAATTGAACTGGCTAAAAAAAATAGCGCCGATATTATTTGGCTAACCGTCCAACTCTCTAAAGATAATCAACTTGTTCTATATCGGCCAAGCCAGTTAGAGGCATTAACCGATAAAAAAGGGGTTATTTCCGATTACTCCGCTCAACAACTCACAACGTTCAATGCCGCCCATCAATTTAATAAAAAGGCTCATCTTCAATTACCTTTACAGCAAACCACGATCCCAACACTTGGATCCGTCCTGAAAAAATATCCAGATACTGCGTTTTATATTGATTTAAAATCACCTGACGCCGATCCAGATACTCAAGCAGAAGCGGTGTACTCCCTGCTCGAAAAAAATAATGCTTTTAAAAATACTCGGTTTTATTCAACCAATGATGCATTTGTAAAAGCCCTAACCAAGCGCTCCGATAAAATTAATACCTTTGAAAGCCGTGATGAAACACGCACTATCTTAGCGAATAGCGCGATGAATCATCATTGTTCAGTCAGCAGTGATGCACAATCTAAATCGCGTTGGTATGGCTTTGAATTACACCGTAAAGTCGAGGTTGTAGAGAAATATACGTTAGGAGAGGCTCGCTCACCTGCAACGTTGTCATGGGATAAAGAAGCCATTGATTGCTTTAGAAAAAATGGTCAGGCCTACATTGTTCTATTTGGTGTCAATAGTGCGGCAGATTATCAATTAGCTAAAGAAATTGGTGCGGATGCCGTGATGGTTGATTCCCCTAAAACTTTTAAAAGCGAAATCATTAAGTAAATTTTAGCTGGCTTTATCTAATCGGTTTTACGTTAAAGCTATCTGTCTTAATTAGGCCGCCAAATAAAAAATAAGCCTTAACTGTGAATGTTCGCAGTTAAGGCTGTCATCATACTAATATCGACTATTTAAATAATGCGGTGTTTTTCAAGTGCCTTTTGGCGAGCCTCTTCCCGTGCCATACGTTTTTTACGGGCATCGCAAGGTTCAGGGCAATCACAGACTTTTTCAACACCAATACTGCTTAACCCACCACAGCTACCTTGAATACTTTTGCGCTTAATAATATACCCTAGTGACATACCGAGAAATGCCAGTAGGAATAGGACGAAAGCTGCAATAAAAACATTTAGCATTCTTACATCCTCCTAATTACTGCTTTTTCTGTAAAAATGGCTCGAATGCCTTAGTATAACGCTCTTCAAAGCCTTTTTCTGTCTTAATGATCATAAACACAGGAATATCGAGCTTTTCAGCTAAGGCAAAACCTTCAACAGGCCCTAATACATTAAGCCCAGTCGATAGCCCATCAGCACTCATGCAAGTTGGTGCCAGTACCGTAATCGAAACGAGGTTATGTTTAATTGGCATCCCTGTTTTCGGGTCGATGGTATGAGAGAAGCGCACACCGTCTTGTTCAAAATAGTTGCGATAATCACCAGAGGTAGCAATAGACATATCACCAGGTTCAATCACTTCCTGAGCCGTTTGGTTTACGCCATCGGTTTGTGGTTTTTCAATCGCAATCCGCCAAGGTGCACCTTTACCATTTTTCCCTTTTGTACGTACTTCACCACCAATATCAACCATATAATTATTGATATTAATTGACTCCAAGTATTCAGCTACAACATCAACGCCATAGCCTTTTGCTATCGAAGAAAGGTCGACGTACAATTCAGGGATAGTTTTAATTAAGTTATTGCCCTGCACAGACAGCTTTTCTATACCAACCCATGCACGACGTTTCTCCAATTCACTATCTGTTGGTGCTTTGGTTACTCGCCCTTCTGGCCCAAAGCCCCATAAATTGACTAACGGCCCTACCGTGACATCTAATGCACCATTAGTTAATTCATTAATGCGTATGGCTTCTTTAACAACTTTCGCTGTTGCTGCTGAAACAGGAAAAGGAACATTAACCTCTTTAAATTGGTTGAAGCGACTTAATTCCGAGTCTGGACGATAAGTTGACATCTGATCATTCACTTCTTCTAAGCGCTTATCTATCTCAGCTTGGATAGATTCACTGCTTGGCGATGAAGATTCAGCAACATATTTAATGGAATAGTAGGTTCCCATTGTCTGACCCTGAAGGTTTGCCTGTTCAGGCCCACCGCAGGCAGCCAACAATAGTGTCGCTGCAAATAGCAGCACTGGGGTAATCACTTTTCTGTTCAGCATAATTTTCTCTGCTTCAATAATAAGCGCCCACACAAGTGGGCGCTATACTCGCCATACTTCAAGTTTCAACATTATTGATGGCATTCATTCACACGAGTCACAAAGCTGTTTAAATTCCTAGTCACTCATTGGCCTGCCGTCTCGCTGTACCTCGAATTATTTAAAGTATATACAAACAACTCTAGGGTTACTTAACCACCGAAATCATCCAACAAGATGTTTTCATCTTCTACACCAAGATCTTTAAGCATCTTGATAACCGCAGCGTTCATCACTGGTGGCCCACACATGTAGAATTCACAATCTTCTGGTGCTGGGTGATCTTTCAGGTAGTTTTCATACAATACATTATGAATAAACCCGGTATAACCATCCCAATTATCTTCCGGCAATGCGTCAGAAAGTGCAACATTCCAAGTAAAGTTTTCGTTTTCAGCCGCTAATTGATCAAAGTCTTCTGTATAGAACATTTCGCGCTTAGAACGAGCACCATACCAGAAGCTGATCTTACGTTTCGAATTTAGACGTCTTAACTGATCAAAAATATGTGAACGCATTGGTGCCATCCCCGCACCACCACCAATAAAGATCATCTCTGCATCGGTTTCTTTAGCGAAGAATTCACCAAATGGCCCAGAAATTGTCACTTTATCACCCGGTTTTAGCGACCAAATATAAGATGACATGATGCCCGGTGGAACATCCGGATTACGTGGTGGCGGTGTAGCAATACGCACGTTCAACATGATGATCCCGTGTTCTTCTGGGTAGTTAGCCATTGAATAAGCACGAACTGTGGGTTCTTTTACCTCAGAAACATAGCGGAACAAATTAAATTTATCCCAATCCTCACGGTACTCTTCTGGAACATCAAAATCTTCATATTTCACTACGTGTGGTGGACATTCTATCTGAATGTAACCACCTGCACGGAATGGTACGACTTCACCTTCAGGAATTTTCAGTTTCAGTTCTTTAATGAAAGTTGCTTTGTTATCATTAGAAATAACTTCGCATTCCCATTTTTTCACCCCAAAAATTTCTTCTGGTAACTCAATTTTTAAGTCTTGTTTAACGTTCACCTGACAAGCTAAACGGCAACCATCTTTCGCTTCACGTTTATTAATGTGAGAAAGCTCTGTTGGCAGGATATCCCCACCACCTTCTTTGATTTTCACGCGGCATTGACCACAGGAGCCACCACCACCACAAGCAGATGAAACGAAAATCCCTTGGTTAGATAACATACCTAACAGCTTGTCACCTGCGGGAGCTTCAAAGCTCTTATCAGGGTCGCCGTTAACTTCAACTTTGATGTTCCCTGTATTGACTAACTTGGATTTAGCAAACAGGATCAGACCTGTCAGCACCAAGACAATCAGGGTAAACATCACTACGCCTAGAATAATAATATCCATGAATTCTTCTCGCCTTTATAGCTGCACACCGGAGAAGGACATAAAGCCCAGTGCCATCAAACCGGTGGTGACAAAGGTAATACCTAAGCCTTTCAGACCCGCCGGAACATCTGAATATTTCATCTTTTCACGAATCGATGCTAACAGCACAATTGCTAACATCCAGCCGATACCTGAGCCGAATCCATAAACGATAGATTCGCTAAAGTTGTAATCGCGCTGAGCCATGAAAGAGACGCCACCAAAGATTGCACAGTTAACGGTAATCAACGGCAGGAAGATACCCAATGCGTTATAAAGTGACGGGAAATAACGGTCTAAAATCATTTCCAGAATTTGCACCAGTGCTGCAATAACCCCGATAAAGGTAATAAAGTTAAGGAAAGATAAATCGACCCCCTCAACTAATGCACCATCACGCAGTACTAGGTTGTACACAAGGTTGTTGGCAGGTACAGAAATACCTAACACCACGGTAACAGCAATACCTAAACCGAAAGCTGTCTTAACATTCTTCGATACCGCCAAAAATGTACACATACCGAGGAAGAATGCCAATGCCATGTTTTCAATGAACACGGCTTTTACGAACAGACTAATATAATGTTCCATTGACTTAATCCTTCTCTACCTGAGCTGGTTTCAAGGTACGTAACCCCCAAATCAGCATACCAATGATAAAGAATGCACTAGGCGCTAACAGGAACAAACCATTAGGCATATACCAACCACCATTTTGCAATGATTCCATAACGGTAATACCAAACAATTTGCCAGAGCCGAACAGCTCGCGTAGGAAACCAACGAGGATCAGAATGACACCATAACCAAGGCCATTACCAATACCGTCCATAAAGCTTTCTACCGGTGGCGCTTTCATGGCATAGGCTTCTGCACGACCCATAACAATACAGTTTGTAATGATAAGGCCGACGAACACCGACAGCTGCTTAGATATCTCATAAGCATAGGCACGCAAAATTTGGTCAACAACGATAACCAAAGAAGCAATAATTGCCATCTGAACAATGATCCGCACACTGCTTGGAATGTAGTTGCGAATTAATGAGATAAAAAAGTTAGAGAACGCGGTAACCAAAGTTACTGCGATGGTCATGACGACAGCCGTTTCCAGCTTAGTCGTTACTGCCAGTGCAGAACACACCCCGAGGATCTGTAACGCAATTGGGTTGTTATCAAACAAAGGCCCAAGTAGGACGCGTTTTACTTCTTTAGAATCAGCCATTATTCAGCGCTCCTTCACGAACTTTTTTCAGGAACGGACCAAAACCGTTATCACCTAACCAAAAATCAAACATATGCTGAATGCCGTTTGATGTTAGCGTTGCACCTGAAAGGCCATCGATACCATAAGGACTATCTGTAGAGCCACTACGGACAATTTTTATTGCCGGTACCCCCTGCTCATTGAACAGTTTTTTACCCGGCCATTGCGCCTTCCATTGTGGATTATCGACTTCACCACCAAGACCTGGCGTTTCACCATGCGAATAATATGTGATACCACGGGAAGTCACGCCATCCACATCTACCGCAACGAAGGCATACATCACCGACCATAGTCCTGACCCATAAACAGGCAGAATAATTTGTGAAATTTTGCCTTGTTCATCTTTCACAAGATAGATTTCAGCCGTATTTGCACGACGGCGAATTTTGGCGATATCTTCTTCAGGTGAAAGTGCAATGCTGGTTTCATCGCTACGTAATTCACTATTGAGATCAAAGCGACTCTTGCTATCAGAAAGCTCATTAGTTTGGAAGTTCAACAGCTTAGGTTCAATACGGTCACTGTAAACTTTTTGAACTTCTTCCGCTGTCATTTTAGGTTGCAATAGACCTGCAACACTCAAAATATTACGTTGCGTATCTAATAAAATTTGTTCTTGCTGCTTAGATTTTAATCCTACAGCAGAACCGGCTACGACGATAGAACAGACTAGACATAGAATAAAAACGACTATGAACGTTCTTCCGACGCTATCTTTATTGGTTGTTTTTTCATTAGCCACGGGCTTTTCTCCGTTTAATATTTGCTTGAACGACCAGATAGTCAAACAGAGGAGCAAACAAGTTGGCGAACAGGATTGCTAGCATCATGCCTTCCGGATATGCCGGGTTTGCAACACGAATAAGCACACACATTACACCGATCAAAATACCGTAGGCCCATTTGCCTTTATCTGTAAACGAGGCCGAAACTGGGTCCGTCGCCATAAAGATCATCCCGAATGCAAAACCACCTAAAACCATGTGCCAGTACCATGGCATTGCAAACAATGGATTCGTCTCTGACCCGATAAAGTTAAACAGGTAAGACATCGCAATCATCCCAAGCATAACGCCAGCAACGATGCGCCATGATGCAATACGGAAGAAGATAATGAAGGCACCACCAATGAAAATCATCAATGTGGAAACTTCACCGATAGAGCCAGGCATATTCCCTAGGAATGCTTGCATCCAAGAGATTGGCTCACCAGATACCGTATTCATTAACGCGCGCTCACCGCCCGCAGCCCATTGAGAAAGTGGGGTTGCACCAGAGAAGCCATCCGCCGCTGTCCAAACAAGATCACCCGAAATTTGTGCAGGGTAAGCGAAGAACAAGAAAGCACGGCCTGCAAGTGCAGGGTTTAAGAAGTTGCGCCCTGTTCCACCAAAAATTTCTTTAGCGATGACCACACCAAATGTAATACCGAGCGCCGCCTGCCATAATGGGATAGTTGGCGGCACAATCAGGGCAAATAGGATGGACGATATAAAGAAACCTTCGTTGATTTCATGACCGCGGATCAGAGAAAACAGAATTTCCCAAAAACCACCGACTGCAAAAACAACCGCATAGATAGGTAGAAAATAGACTGCACCAAGCAGCATTTTACTACCCCAGCCTGCATCAGGTGTTAATGATGCCCCCAAGAATTGAGCTAAGCGATAGTGCCAATCACTCGCTAAAACTTGCTGTAGCTCAGCCCCACTGTATAAGTGGTAAAGTGCAGGAATGGCTTGGTTACCAACGTTATACATCCCCCAAAACATCGCAGGAAATACAGATAACCAAACCAAGATCATCATGCGTTTCAGGTCTATTGTGTCACGAACGTGAGAACGACCTTTAGTCACCGTTCCTGGCGTATAGAAGACTGTCGTAACAGCTTCAAACAATGGATAGAGTTTTTCTAACTTTCCACCAGGCTCAAAATGATGCTCATGCTTTTCAAATAAATTTTTCAAACCCATGGAATTACCCTTCTAGCTCAATCTTGGTCAGTACATCACGAAGTACAGGGCCATATTCATATTTAGCCGGGCATACATAAGTACACAGTCCCAGATCTTCTTCATCCAACTCTAGACACCCCAATTCCTGAGATGAATCCGTATCTCCAGAAAGGAGGTCTCGTAGCAGGTGAGTTATCATAATATCGAGAGGCATTACACGTTCATAATTACCAATTGGCACCATTGAGCGCTCACCACCATTCATGGTTGTGGTGAAGTTGAAGCGTTTGCCTTTCAAGAAATGGCCAACCGTTGTACGTGTAATGGTGAATTTATTAAAGCCCGGCCAAATCCAGCCGAAAAGCTCTCTTTCACGCCCTTCACGTAATACTGAAACCTGATTATGAAAACGCCCTAAATAGTGATGTGTATCATCACAAGGTACGCCCCACAGTACAGAGCCAGAAATAATGCGGTTATCTCCCTCTTTGAGCTGACCTTTTGTTAACTCATAGAGATCCGCACCAAGACGAGTTTTAACTAAACGTGGTTTCTCAACTTGAGGCCCCGCAAGGGCAATCACGCGATCAGTATATAGATAGCCTGTTGTGAATAACTTACCAATCGCAATGACATCTTGATAATTAAGGTGCCATACTTTTTTATTGAGGCTCACAGGCTCAAGAAAATGAATATGAGTACCGACTAAGCCTGCGGGATGAGGGCCTGCAAATTCGCTATAGCTCACTTGTGGGTGATTATCAGATTTCGCTAAATCCCCCGCGCCATGGCAAACATGCACTTTACCTTCGGTTAAATGGCTAATAATGGTTAAACCATCATTAAAAGCTTGTTGTTGTGAACGAATAATCACAAGTGGGTCAGCAGCAAGTGGGTTGGTATCCATCGCCGTTACAAAAATCGCGGCGGGTGAGGAACCCAGTGCCGGTGAGCGGCTAAATGGACGCGTTCGCAATGCTGTCCATAAACCTGATTTAACCAAGTTTTCTTCGACTTGTTCACGAGTCAATCCTGCAAGCTCTTCACGCTTATAAGCAGCAAAGGCCTCTTGCTCGTCACCATCAATTTCGATAACAACGGATTGGAGTACACGACGCTCACCACGATGAATAGCAATAATTTTACCGCAGGCTGGGCTAGTGAATAAGACACCAGGGTTCTTTTTATCTTCAAAAAGAACCTGCCCTTTTTTAACGTGCTCACCTTCTTTAACCAGCATAGAAGGACGCATTCCGACATATTCTTCACCTAGCAATGCTACGTGTTGAATTTTCGGGCCGTCTTCTATTACTTGGGCTGGCTCACCTGCAATAGGAAGGTTGAGTCCTTTTTTAATTTTAATCATAAGATCTGCACAAGTTTCTAAGTTAACCCTAAGCTAATGATCCTGACATAGACCATAGCGACTCAGTAAATAAAAACAGCTCAAGTTACTCACATAACTCAAGCAAATAATTCTCTCGATATCGTGAAGCTATTCTCTTTCTGCCGCTCGTAATTTTATCAGTTCCCCCGACTTCTGTCCGGATATTCAAGTGACTTAGCTCAAGCAAATTACAATAAATTTTCAACTTTCTTTATAATTATTCGTAAAAAACGAGCATTTACATCATATTTATCGAACGCTGTGCGATTTTCACACAATATCTATTCCGTACGAAACTATTAATAGGCTATATCAAATTACTTTTAGCTCATTTAAAATAGCGCCATAATGTCTTTTTTTTAGGCAAAAATACTCATTTAAATTTGGTTTAAGTATGAATAAAAATATCCTTATTAGCTTTATTTTCAACCTGTTTTTTCTGCAAATTACGGTTGCTGAAGCGAATAACCATTCATTTTTGCTTAATAGTAAAACAACTAACCAGCAAAATTCCGCGATCTTTATTCAGATATTTAAGCAAGAAGGCGTCTTGGAGCTATATCAAAAAGCGCCGAACGGAAAATATAACTTATCTAAAACTTATCCAATTTGTAAGTTTTCGGGCGGGCTAGGCCCTAAAAAGCGCGAAGGTGATCTAAAAAGCCCTGAAGGCTTTTATCAAATAACCGCCTCCCAACTAAATCCAAACAGTCGGTATTACCGATCTATTAATTTAGGTTTTCCTAATGAATATGATCGAGCACAGGGCTATGAAGGTAACTACTTGATGATACATGGCGACTGTGTTTCTGTTGGTTGCTATGCGATGACAGATAAATACATGAGTGAAATCTACCAAACTGTTGAAAGTGCTTTTAAAAGTGGACAAAGCACGATTGATGTCAGTATTTACCCGTTTCGAATGACAAAAGAAAATATGTTGATCCACAGAAACTCCAGCCATTACGCTTTCTGGCAGCAACTAAAACCGGCTTATGATTACTTTCAGGATGTAGGCAAGCCCGCACAAATCTCTGTAACATCAGGAAAGTATGCTGTGAATAGCTTGCCAGAAAGGTCGGATACTTTATTGAGACTTCGATCACAATATACGTTGGCCGAGGTGAAATAGCACGAAACTACCCGGTTCAATTTTGTGCCAATTTTCATTACCTGTTAGCGGCTGCGTGGCAATCACTGAAACAATATCGGTTGGTGTTGTGCAACTTTGAAAATCGATTTCAATATCCTGATCGAGTAATTTCGCCTTACCGAATGGAGCTTTACGAGTGATCCAATAAAGATTGGTTGAACAAAATGCCATTACGTAACGCCCATCTGATAGCAGCATATTAAATACGCCTTTACGACGTAACTGCTCAGCCAGCACCGCAATAAAACGGAAAACAGCGGGCCAATTCGAGGGGGTTTTCGGATATTTCGCTGCAAGTTGGCTCAAAATCCAGCAAAATGCTTTTTCGCTGTCTGTTTCACCTATCGGTCGATAATGCCCTGTATTTAGTGAGCGATACCCTTTTAATTGCCCGTTATGTGCATAGGTCCAATTACGTCCCCACAATTCACGCGTAAAAGGATGCGTGTTTGCTAGTGTGACATCACCTCGATTCGCTTGGCGAATATGTGCTATCACCGTTTCCGATTTGATTGGATACTCCTGCACAAAGCGTGCCACTGGGGATAAAAAGCTAGGTTGAGGATCTTTAAAAGTGCGACACCCCAGCCCTTCATAAAACGTGATCCCCCAACCATCTTTATGTGGGCCAGTTTGCCCCCCACGGGATATCAGTCCACTTAGGCTGAAGTTAATATCTGTTGGCACATTTGCACTCATGCCAAGTAATTCGCACATTACAAGACCCTCTATAGTTTAAGAAACTACTTTACCATTTCTTTTTCAATCAGCTGGATCAGGATATGAATCACTTTAATATGGATTTCCTGAATACGATCCGCATAACCAAAATGAGGTACACGAATTTCAATATCTGCGCTACCCGCCATTTTGCCGCCGTCTTTCCCAGTCAGCGTAATCACTTTCATGCCCTTTTCACGCGCAGCACTAATAGCTTTGATAATGTTGCCTGAGTTGCCAGAAGTCGAAATGCCCAGAAGAACATCCCCTTCTTTACCTACAGCCTCAATAAAGCGAGAAAACACATATTCATAGCCAAAGTCATTACTGACACAAGATAAGTGGCTAACATCAGAAATGGCAATAGCAGGATAGCCTGGGCGATTTTCACGGTAACGCCCTGTCAGTTCTTCAGCAAAGTGCATGGCATCACAGTGGGAGCCACCATTACCACACGAAAGCACTTTTCCTCCGGCTTTAAAGGAATCTGCCAGTAACACCGCCGCTTGCTCAATAGCCTGAATATTTGCATCATCACTAAGGAATTTTGCCAACGTATCGGCCGCTTCTGATAATTCACCACGGATCAGGTCTTGATACATGAGATTTCCCCTTAAATTTAACGAGTTTTGTGCCATGATAAACGGCATCAAGATAGGTAATTAATCTTTACTACTCAGATTGTTACACAGGGTACATTTTCTTTCTACATCTGATTACGCTTGATTTATGCATTTAGGGCTAATCAATGCGTTTTGCCTCTTTTTCTCCCTTTGCGCCTACTTCATCTATCTCACAAATTTTTTTATGAAACAATCACCAAACATTATTTGGTGATTTTGTGAGCCAAGTTGTAATTAAGATGTAAATGTCTTGCTAATTGTTTATTACTGGATATAGATTAAGAGAAACAACAGGTCAGACCTCTTACAAGTAGACAGGAGTTTCCCTATGACCCTACTCAGCATAATTCTATTTCTCGCATTAATCGGTATTCTCTGTTACCACAAGACTTCGTTAACATTGAGTACCGTTCTGTTACTTGCCTATACCGCCGTTATGGGGGTACTTGATGTATGGAGTTACTGGATGTTACTGCCAGTAGCTCTTGTGTTATTCCCTTTTGTTTTCACTCCCGTGCGTCAATCACTGGTTTCAGTACGTGCACTGAAACTGTTCCAAAAAGTCATGCCTCCCATGTCTCGTACAGAGAAAGAAGCCATTGATGCAGGAACAACATGGTGGGAAGGTGACCTTTTCCGTGGCGCACCGGATTGGAATAAATTACATAATTACCCAAAACCACAGCTGACGGCTGAAGAACAAGCCTTCATTGATGGCCCTGTAGAAACGGTTTGTGGCATGGTGAATGATTTTGCAGTAAGCCATGAATTGTCCGATCTCCCCCCAGAAGTTTGGCAATATTTACGTGAGCACCGCTTCTTCGCCATGATCATCAAAAAAGAGTATGGTGGCCTTGAGTTCTCTGCCTATGCGCAATCCCAAGTTTTACAAAAATTGGCGGGTGTCTCCGGTATCTTAGCTATCACCGTTGGTGTTCCTAACTCATTGGGGCCAGGTGAGTTGCTGCAACATTATGGTACTGATGAACAGAAAAAACGTTACCTCCCTGGCTTAGCAACAGGTGAAGAGATCCCTTGTTTTGCACTCACTAGCCCAGAAGCTGGCTCTGACGCCGGTGCTATCCCTGATACTGGCGTTGTCTGTATGGGTGAATGGCAAGGAGAGCAAGTGTTAGGTATGCGTTTAAATTGGAACAAACGCTATATCACTCTTGCCCCCATCGCGACAGTTCTTGGGTTGGCTTTCAAATTATCGGATCCCGATCGTTTATTGGGTGGTGAAACACAGTTAGGGATCACCTGTGCGTTAATCCCCACTAATACCCCAGGCGTCGAAATAGGCCATCGTCACTTCCCACTGAATATTCCATTTATGAATGGACCAACGCGCGGAAAAGACATCTTTGTTCCTATCGACTACATTATCGGTGGCCCTAAAATGGCAGGCCAAGGCTGGCGTATGCTTGTGGAGTGTTTATCTGTAGGTCGTGGAATTACTCTGCCATCTAACTCGACAGGTAGCTTAAAGAGCATTGCAATGGCGACAGGAGCCTACGCTTATATCCGTCGCCAATTTAAATTGCCTATTGGTAAGATGGAAGGGATTGAAGAGCCGCTCGCTCGTATCGCAGGTAATGCCTATTTGATGGATGCTGCTGCTACATTGATTACCTCTGGTATCATGTTAGGTGAAAAACCTGCCGTGCTATCTGCTATCGTTAAATACCACTGTACTCATCGTGGGCAACATTCAGTCATCGATGCCATGGATATTACGGGTGGTAAAGGCATTTGTCTTGGCCCATCTAACTTTGTTGGTCGAGCTTACCAAGGTGCGCCAATCGCCATTACCGTTGAAGGTGCCAACATCTTAACCCGTAGCATGATCATCTTTGGTCAAGGGGCTATTCGTTGCCATCCTTATGTGCTCGAAGAGATGGCGGCAGCACAAGACAATAATCTGCACAAATTTGATAAAGCAGTATTTGGTCATATTGGACATGTTATTAGCAACCAAGTCCGTAGTTTCTGGTTGGGATTAACCAATGGTCGAGGAAGTAGCGCGCCAACAAAAGATGAAACGCGTCGTTACTATCAAATGTTAAATCGCCAAAGTGCTAACCTTGCCTTACTTGCCGATATCTCCATGGCTGTTTTAGGTGGTAGCTTAAAACGTCGTGAGCGTATCTCTGCACGCTTAGGCGATATTCTCAGCCACTTATATTTAGCAACCGCAACACTTAAGCGTTATGAAGATGAAGGTCGTCAAAAAGCAGATTTACCACTGGTAAAATGGGCTGTAGAAGATTGTCTGTATCAATCTGAGAAGGCGATGGATGATTTATTGAAAAACTTCCCAAATAGAATGGTTGCAGGTTTAATGCGCATTACCTTGTTCCCGACTGGTCGTGCTATGTCTGCCCCTTCTGATCGCCTAGACCACAAACTAGCACAACTGTTAATGGAGCCATCTGAAACTCGTGACAGGATCGGTCGTGGGCAATATCTGACACCAACAGAGCATAACCCGCATGGTTTAGTGAATCAGGCGCTGTATGACATCATCGCTGCAGAGCCAATTTTTGAGCGCATCTGCCGTCTGAAAGAGCGCAAGTTTAGCTTCACTCGCTTAGATAAATTGGCAGAGCAGATGTTGCCTGAAAATATTATCACACAAGAAGAAGCTGATATTTTACGTAAAGCAGAGGCAAGCCGTCTACGCACCATCAATGTTGATGAATTTGAGTTTGATGCTCTAGGCGTACACAGTGAAAAAAACCCTCGCGAGGAAAATGAAAAGCAAGCTAAGAAAAAGCAAGCCGCTTAATTAGCTGCCTACATTGTCAGCGCCATAAAGCCCCAAGCATATTGGGGCTTTATTTTTTGCATGGAAACTGGCTCATAAAAGGAAACTGAATATTTATTAAAAAGTCATAAGGTAGAGGATGGTGTGTCTTTTTATACAATAATCATTTTGTTAGTGGAGCAATCACGCTCGCTACCCATTCCTGCTATAAGGCCGTTTGTATGGGCATTTCACTGTTCGACACCACTCCCCTTCAAACGGCAGATGCTATGTGACTATTGCCTTTAGGTCGAAATACTAAGAAGTTTGGTTAGTAGATAATTACAGCGGCGTTTTTATTTAGTGCTAAAATACAAAACTCCCGATAAATATTACCGAGAGTTTTATCATCAAAAGGCGGTCAGCCTATATTAAGGCTGGAAATTGATTGCTAAAACAGCTTATTTTTTAACCGCAGTAACTTCAATTTCAACCAACCATTCAGGGTGAACCAGAGCCTTCACTTCCATTGCTGATCTAGCTGGTGTCAGAGGCTGAGCTTTAGTACCGAAGAATTGAGTATAACCTTTCATAAAGCCGTCAAAGTCCATTTTTCCTGTTTCTGGTGTTGCAACAAGGAAAACTTGCATTTTAACAACGTCACCTAATCCTAGGCCTTGTTTTTCCAATGCAGACTTAATTGAGTTAAGTACATTGACGGTTTGTTCTTCTGTGTTTTTACCGAATGAACCATCAGCTTGTTTTGATGGAACAACACCGCTGAAATAATAGGTTTTCATATTCGCAGGTACTTCAACTACGCTCGAGATTGGGAAGTCAGGTACTGCGGTACGAACGATTGAAGAATTATCAGCCATCGCTACGCTGCTGGCTAATAGTGCTGAAATTAGTAATGCTTTTTTCATATTCAGTTCCCTATTTTATGATATTGCTTTTTATAAAATCTAGAAATGACCTCTAGTGAAGATGCCATTACACCTTCTCATCAGTCATTCATATAAGAAGCCACTTTGCCCATAATAAAAATGGTCATCAAAGCAGCATAACATTTATGTGTTTATCTCTTACTATTTCAGTTCAAAAGATATCCACTAAGTGCTTAAGAGATATTATCCCTTACTGCAATATTTATGTTGTCAAATTTACCTTTAATTTGGCGATATATTTACCAGACATAAACTATGGTTTTTTAGCCTATATTCAGAGGCTACCGGAGTAAATTCAGCGCCATTAACCTATTTTAGTACCACATCCTTTCCATGACTTAACAATGTCATGAAGGTGATGAATAAGCTAAATACGAAATGAGTCAGTTTGTCAGAGACTCTCCCGCTAAAATTACACCAACGTATTTGCTGCGCCACAGATTAATGCTCGTCCTCAAAGATATCGTCTAGTTTAAGGGTATTTAACAAAACGCTTTTTTCTTCATTGTTGAATTCATTATCTATGATAATTAATATCAGCAACTTTAGACAGCCATTCACTTATCTAATCATTAAATCAGCAAAAAACTCTCTAAAACACTGAAGGTTACCATTCGTCCATTCAGTAAATGAATGGTGAGCATTAAAGTGCATCTGAACGAATGGATCAAGGGTAATATTCAATTCTTTACAATAATGACGGCTAATTTTATGGCAATCTAGAATTCACTAAGTGAAGTCATCTACACTATCCAGAATTTATAATATTTTAAAATAACAACTTATTTTTTCAACCCATAAACCGCAGTCTGAATGTAAAAGTAATAACTTTAATCCGCCTACCTGAAAGCGCCCTAATAATAGAAACTCAAAAGATAGATACCAATATCCCTACAGGTTAATTGGACATACGTCTACTTTGGATAAAAAACAATCTATTGGTTTACTCTAAAATAGGGAAACCTACTGCTCTCGATAAAAATAGTTAAACTCACGATACAAAAGTAATATTTATCATTATTCAATAAACTGGCCGTTTTTTATTTATAGGTGGCCTTATTTCAATATAAACAAATAATTTTAGTTATAGGTTCAAGCAATAATAAATTAACCTTAGTTATTACAATGAATATATGTTTATTTTTTCAACATATAAACTTATTTTTTATCGCTTAATTTCTGAGATAGGATGAGTTAAAAACCGAAAGAAAATAGGTCAGGAATAGTATTTTAATAAACGAATTTTAATATTAGTTGGTAACGATACTGCTTTAAAAAGCAGTATCGTCAAAAAAGATTAAAGCTCTAATGCCAATAATTCTTCAATCGTTTGGCGACGGCGGATAAGTTTTGGCGTACCCTCAATTAATAACACTTCAGGTAACAGAGGGCGGCTATTGTAGTTTGATGACATCGACGCCCCATAAGCACCAGTATCATGGAAGACCAAATAATCCCCTACTTGCACATCAGGCAGTAAACGGGTCTCGACCATTCCCCCTTCTTGCTGGGTAAACACATCCCCCGATTCACACAAAGGCCCCGCAACAATAGTCTCTTTTAAAGGTACATTTTCTAATGAGCGCCCCTCAGCAGGTAATACAGAGATATGGTGATAACTCCCATACATTGCAGGACGCATCAGATCATTAAATCCACTATCAACCAACACATAGTGGCGACTTCCCATCGTTTTAACCGCTCTCACTTCCGCGAGCAATACCCCCGATTCAGCAACCAAATAGCGACCCGGTTCAATTTCCAGTTCAATAGAATGACCTAAATGACGCTCAATTCGTTGGCGAGCAGTGTTCCAAAGGCTGTAATAGTGCTGAATATCGATAACTTCATCTTGTTCTCGATAAGGTGTCGATAACCCACCACCGGCTGAGATCGCCTGAATATCCGCATTTGACGAGATCACTTGTTCAACCATTGCATCACAGACATTTGCTAAGTGTTGATAATCGACCCCAGAGCCAATATGCATATGTAGCCCAACCAATGACAGATTATAACGGCGAATTTGTTCCAGTGCTTTTGGTAGGTCTTGATACCAAATACCGTGTTTACTGTTTTCACCACCTGTATTGGTTTTTTGTGAATGGCCATGACCAAAACCAGGGTTAATACGCAACCAAACAGGATGACCCGATTTTTGCTCACCAATCTGGCTTAACATATCAATAGATCCAGCATTCACCGGAATATCTAACTCAGTCACCCGTGCCAAAGTGGCTCTATCCAGTACATCAGCAGTAAAAACAATTTCTGAGTTTTCACGACCAGCCTGGAAACCAGCCACAAGCGCACGCTCTATTTCACCTAGCGAAACAGAATCAACCTTGACTCCCTGCTCACGCATTAAGCGCAAAATATGAATATTTGAGCAAGCTTTTTGAGCAAAACGCACGGTATCAAAGGGTTTGAGCTGATTTATTCGCTCAATAATCACTGAGCTGTCGTACACCCAAACAGGGGTACCAAACTGTTCAGGTAACGTCGATAAGTATTCGGGCGTTAAATATTGGCTAGTAGTGGTGGCAAATGAGGTCATGTTTTTCTCGCAAGTAAATTTTTTCTTATATTGTCCTATTATTCAGAGAAAGTTCGGGAAAAAAAATATCCATTTTGCTAAAGTCTATTCATTTTTGATATAGAAAGAAAAACATCATGCAAACTCTCTCTTGGCGACATATTGAAATCTTTCGGGCGGTAATGACGACGCCGAATCTAACAGAAGCAGCGTTATTGCTAAATACCTCACAACCGACCATTAGTCGAGAGCTTGCTCGCCTTGAACATCTGCTACAGTTCAAATTATTTGATCGCGTTAAAGGCCGATTGCGCCCGACAGCACAGGGATTGCGCTTTTTTGAGGAGGTTGAACGCTCTTATTATGGTTTAGAGCGGATAAAAAACTCAGTACAAACCATCCGCCGTTTTGATAATGCACAGATCTCCATCATATGCTTACCCGCCTTCGCCCAATCATTACTACCACAAGTGTGCCAAACATTTATGGCTGATTATCCTGACGTCAATCTGACAGTGATCCCTCAAGAATCACCAATCCTCGAAGAGTGGCTATCGGCTCAACGTTATGATTTTGGTCTAACCGAACACTTACAAACGCCACCAGGCACAGAACAACTCACATTAGGCTCGCTGAATGAGGTTTGTGTCTTACCGGCGGGTCATCCCCTTGAGCATAAACCCGTTTTAACACCGATTGATTTTCAGCAACAAAACTTCATTAGCCTGTCACTAACAGACAGCTATCGGCAGATTATCGATACCATTTTTGCCCAACATCAAATTGAGCGAAAAATGGTGATGGAGACGCATTCAGCATCGTCTATCTGCGCAATGGCGTTAAAAGGCATCGGTATTTCAATCGTCAACCCTATCACCGCTTTGGATTTCCACCAGCAATCAGCAGGTAAGCTGATCATTCGCCCATTGAGTTTTTCGATTCCTTTTACGGTGAGTTTAATTAAGCCGATTCACCGGCCATCATCACAACTATTAGATATTTTTACCCAATACTTACGGGCTTCATTTGCCAAAACTGAGCAGGATTTAAGTAGCGCGTTGCTGCATCAGTGACTGCCAATATTCTGAAGTTGTAAACCAGTTACCTAAAAAATCCAGTACAGCTCTTAATGTTGTCGGCATATTTTGGCGACTGGCATACACTGCATAAATTCCTAATGGCTGCGGCACATAGTCGGGTAATAGCTGGAGCAGCTCCCCTGATTCTAAGTATTTTTTGACCGATAAATAAGGCTGCATAGCAATACCTGCACCATTTAATGCCGCTTGAGCCAAAAATACAGATTCATCGGCACTGAGTCGCCCTCCTACTAATACGGAAAAAGGCTCCCCATCTTTTTCAAAACGCCATAAACTGCGCCCAAAAAAATTGTAGGTCAAACATTCCAGTGGCGCTAAATCCTCCGGCTTAGTCGGTATTTTTTTATCTTTGAAAAAAGATGGCGCTGCACAAATCACAGAGTGGCACGTTGAAAGCGGCTTGGCTATCAAACTCGGCTCTAATTGATTCGTAATACGGATAGCCAAATCAATCCTATCTTCAATCAGATTCACCGCCTTATTTGTAATACTTAAATCAATCGCCATATTCGGGTAGTGTTGTAAAAACTCGGTTATTGCGACAGAAAGCGCTTGGCTGGCAATCGACTGAGCACAACTAATACGCACTAGCCCCGTCAATTGAGTCGCATCATGTTGCTGTTGTACAGGCAGAGTTAAAGAGAGTGCATTTAACTTTAGCGCTTGTTGATAAACCCCTTCTCCTGCCGATGTCAAACTCAGCCGCCTTGTCGTACGGTTTAATAAACGTACCCCAGCCCACTGTTCCATTTCAGCAAGATATCGGGTCACCATCGCTCGTGACATATCGAGTTTATCTGCGGCAGCACTCATACTGCCATGCTCAACAATACTAATAAAAACCTGTACCGCCGTTAATCTATCCATCTATTTGACCGATTTGTGCAACAAACATTTGCTAATTATGGCGTTTTTCTCATCATTATTGCAATTTAATATACACCCAACTTAACGAGGTTTTTAAAATATGGCTAACAATTAGGAGTTAATGATGAAACAACATGCTATCGCCGCCGCCACTTTACTTGCAATGAGCGCTACATTTGCCCATGCAGCAGAGCTTAAATTAGATATCTATAACTCAGGAAATAACAGTGTATTTCCCGTTTCCTCTGAAATTATCAGCGGTGATAAAGAAGTTGTGCTGATCGATGCACAGTTTCAAAAAAATGATGCACAGGCCTTAGTGAAAAAGATAAAAGCGCTCAATAAAACCCTAACAACCATTTATATCAGCCATTCTGATCCCGATTATTATTTTGGATTAGATACGATCACGAAAGCATTTCCTAAAGCTAAGGTGATAGCGACGAAAGAAACCGTTGAAGCTATCAAAGCATCGAAAGATGGCAAGTTGGCATATTGGGGTGAAGTGCTTAAAAACGAAGCGCCAACAACACTTATCGTACCCGATGTGATACAAGGCAATAGTTTTACTGTCGATGGTGAAACTCTCTTTATTAAAGGAAGTGATGGTCCAGCTCCAGAGCGTACTTATGTTTGGGTTCCATCATTGAAAGCTGTCGTTGGGGGAGTCGTCGTCTCTGATAATATCCATGTTTGGATTGCAGATACTCAAACTCAATCATCGCGACAACACTGGCAACAAACTTTAGAAAGCATTCAAGCTTTACAACCTAAAACCGTTGTACCTGGGCACTTTACTGGCAAATCAAAAATGGATCTTAGCTCTGTTACCTTTACTCAAAATTACTTGAATACCTTTGAGGCCATGGCTGAACAAAGTAAGGATGCCAAAGAGCTTACGAGCAAAATGGAGAAGGCTTACCCTCATCTTGATGATAAATCGAGCTTAGAGCTAAGTGCCAAAGTCATTAAAGGCGAAATGCAGTGGCCACAATAAAATAATCTCAATTAGCCTATCTCTATAATGGATAGGCTAATTGAATCACTGAATAGTTAAGGAGCTATCATGAATAAAATCACCTTACATTACATTTATGACCCTTTATGTGGTTGGTGTTACGGTGCTTCACCATTGATTGAAATTGCCAATTCTCACCCTGACATTGTGTTAGAATTACATGGCGGAGGCATGCTGGCAGGCGCATCACGCCTTCATATGGATAATCAATTCCGTGAGCACATCAAACAATCCGATAAACGCATTGCCGCCATGACAGGGCAAATTTTTGGTGATGACTATTTAAAAATGCTGGATGAGCCAAATCTTGTTCTTGATTCAGCACCACCTTTACAAGCCATTCTTGCTTCTGAAAAGCAACAAAAAGCATTAGCGATGTTAAAAGCAGTTCAGCATGCTCATTACGTCTCTGGTCGTCATATCAGCAACCCAAATGTCTTATTAGCGATCGCACAAGAAATCGGGTTAGATAGCGAGCAATACCAGTTTGATTATGCCGAACAAGGAGGGAATAACCTTGAACACCATATTCACTATAGCCGCCAGCTACTGGCTCAATCCGGATCTTCCGGCTTCCCGACCTTACTCATAAAACAGCAGCATAAGTGGCTGCGCGTACCGTTACAAAACTATTTAGGTGATCCTCAAAAATGGCAACAATTTTTGGATTCACTAGTAGCAGCCAATCAATGATGCGCTACGACATCGCGCCATTGAACATCACTAAACACACCAATGGCGCAAATAACCAATAAGTTGCACTCAAAATGATAGCTGGGCCAAAGGGGATACGGGCGATAGCTTTGTGCCGATGACGTAAATAAATGGCCCAATAGTGAAGCCCGCCAATGCCCGCCGCTAACGCAAAAAACTGAGGTAAATTCATAAGCCCGAGCCAAGCTGCACATGCGGCAATCAGTTTAAAATCCCCTCGCCCCATTTGCGGGGATTGGCGGATCTTCTCCATAATTACCGTTAACAGCATGATGGAAAGGTAACTGGTGATCACCGCATAGATAGCCGAAACCACATTACCTTGCTCAGAGCACACTTGATACACTAACCCTACCCATAATAGTGGGTAAACAAGTATGTCTGGTAAATAGCCTATTTTCATATCAATAATAAATAGACAAACTATTAAATTGAAGAAAATACTAAATAAAATAACAATAATTAATTCATCATTTAATGAAAAATTAAATATTAATAAAGGAAAATAAATAAGTACCAGCCATTTATAACCTATCCTTATTCCATCTTTATTTAAATATTTTTTAGGAATATGTTGTAACATCAACTGTGAAATTTTCGCTGATATAACAATAATAAAAGCCATAAGTAATAGCCTATAGCCACATACATACCCCAAAAAACAGTATGAATTATCGATAGTTACATTTCCTGAACTTAAGTTGCCTCGGCATACTGTTAGCATTGGAAAAGTTGAAGTAATAAAATCATTAAGATCACTAAAAGATAAAAAAGAGAGATGATGGATAATTTTATGATAGATCCTTTCAATCGGTAATATCATATATTCTCCTTATTCCATTATGGAGTTATATACAAATATACCGTACCTCTATTTATTTCCCTACACAGTAATTCCGACACAATTTATCGTTTTAACCGCGATGATTTTTTGTCGTATTTGATAATATATTATCATTCATCACACCAATACCACACAGGCTAGACTACAAAAAAACCATAAACCACTATAAAATTGAGCTAGCTCTTGATTTTGGCGATTGCATCCCCATATTTTTGATCTGCTATTGCTCTTTTTTAACCTTGTTCTTTTTAAGGAAACTGTATGCGCATTCCACGCATTTATCACCCTGAGCCACTACAAATTAACACTACAATCGCTCTTGGCGATGATGCAGCCAACCATGTGGGGCGAGTGCTTCGCATGACTGCGGGCCAAAAACTGGAATTATTTGACGGCAGTAATCAGGTATTTTGCGCTGAAATATCAGAGGCGACAAAAAAGAAAGTCTCCGTCAATATTATCGATAGCCATGTTGATGATAGAGAATCGCCATTAGATTTACACCTTGGGCAAGTCATGTCGCGTGGTGAAAAAATGGAGTTTACTATCCAAAAATCGGTGGAACTAGGTGTTAATACAATCACCCCTTTACTCTCTGAGCGCTGTGGTGTTCGTTTAGATCCTGAAAGGTTAGAGAAAAAACGACAACAATGGCAAAAGATTGCCATTGCTGCGTGTGAGCAGTGTGGTCGTAATCGGATCCCACAAATTCGTCCTGTACAGTCACTCGAAGCATGGTGTGCTGAGGAAGATGGGGCATTTAAGGTCAACTTACACCCACGAGCAACACAAAGTATCAATACATTACCTGCCGAATTAAATAAAGTTCGGCTATTAATCGGCCCCGAAGGTGGGCTAAGTGAAGAAGAAATCGCCATGACAGCTAATTATCAATTTACCGATATTCTGTTAGGGCCAAGAGTGTTAAGAACAGAAACGACTGCGCTAACTGCAATCACCGCACTGCAAGTGCGCCTAGGTGACCTAGGTTAAGGAGAAAAAATGATCAAGCTCGGTATAGTAATGGATCCTATTTCATCCATTAAAATCAAGAAAGATACTAGTTTTGCTATGATGCTGGAAGCTCAACGTCGTGGTTATGAAATCCATTATATGGAGATGAATGATCTCTATCTGTATCAAGGTGAAGCTCGCGCAACGACAAAAGTCGTCACTGTCGAAGAAAACCCAAACAAATGGTATGAGTTCAAATCTGAGCAAGATATCGCGCTCGGTGATCTTGACGCTATTTTAATGCGTAAAGACCCCCCTTTCGACACTGAGTTTATCTATGCAACTTATATTCTTGAAAGAGCTGAGCAGGCTGGCGCACTGATCGTCAACAAGCCACAAAGTTTACGCGACTGCAATGAAAAACTGTTTACAGCGTGGTTCCCTGAATTAACGCCACACACATTAGTCACACGTAGCGCTAAACAGCTACGTGAGTTCCATCAAAAGCATGGCGATGTAATTTTTAAACCACTTGATGGAATGGGCGGAGCGTCTATTTTCCGTTTGAAGCAAGACGACCCTAACGTTGGGGTTATTATCGAAACGCTCACCGAGCATGCTAGCCGTTACTGCATGGCACAAAACTATTTGCCAGCAATTAAAGATGGTGACAAACGTGTACTGGTCGTTGATGGTGAGCCTGTGCCTTACTGTCTAGCTCGTATCCCAGCACAGGGGGAAACCCGTGGTAATTTGGCGGCAGGTGGTCGCGGAGAAGCTCGCCCATTAAGTGAAAGCGATTGGGAAATTGCCCGCGCCGTTGCCCCAACTTTAAAAGCAAAAGGCTTATACTTTGTTGGGCTTGATATTATAGGCGATCGTTTGACTGAAATTAATGTCACTAGCCCAACTTGTGCCCGCGAAATTGAAGCCGCTTACGATATTTCTATCACGGGTATGTTGATGGATGCCATTGAGCGCGATATAAAAAAATAGTGCCTTCAGCGCTAAAAATAGCGTATTGGTAATGAGAAAAGGCTCATTAAAGTGCCTTTTCTCAACCTTTAAAGGCAATTCTTATCATTAAAATAGGTTACTTACTACACTGAGCCTAAAAATTATGAATTTACAAAATCATTTTTTGATAGCAATGCCATCTCTTACTGATCCCTATTTTGAGCAGTCTGTTGTTTATGTGTGTGAACACAATGAAAAAGGCGCTATGGGGATCGTTATCAATAAACCTATTGATGATTTTTCTGTGAGTACCATGCTCGAGAAATTAGAGATAGCGGTTTCAACAACCAATACCAGCAACCTTGCTAAACCAGTGATTGCTGGTGGCCCTGTTGCTGAAGAGCATGGTTTTATCCTCCATACGCCGATTAAAGGCTTTGCTTCAAGTCTGCATCTCAATGATGACATGATGGTAACGACCTCTAAAGATATCTTAGAAACACTCGGCAAGGACCAGCAGCCTATGCAATCATTAGTCGCTCTGGGATATGCAAGCTGGGAGCCCGGTCAACTCGAAAATGAAATTATGGAAAATAGTTGGTTGACGGTAGAAGCCACACCAGAGTTAGTGTTTGATACCCCTATTAAAGATCGCTGGCAAGCTGCTGCTAACCTTCTAGGCGTGAATATCCATACAATTTCCATGCAGGCAGGGCACGCGTGATGTCTAGCAGAACCCTTCTTGCATTTGATTTTGGTACGAAAAGTATTGGTGTTGCTGTTGGCCAAGAAATCACAGGAACAGCCCGCTCCCTCGCCTCACTGAAAGCCAATGATGGCCGCCCTGATTGGCAACAGATCGAAAAGTTGCTAAAAGAGTGGCAACCTCAATTGGTCATTGTTGGCCTTCCTTTAAATATGGATGGCACTGAACAACTTGTCACCAGCCAAGCGCGTAACTTTGCTAATCGTATCCATGGGCGATTTGGTGTCAAAGTCGAGCTACACGATGAACGCCTATCCACGGTTGCCGCAAAAGCAGAACTATTTGAGCGTGGTGGTTACCGAGCACTGAGTAAAGGCAAAGTAGACTCAGCATCTGCTGTCGTGATCTTAGAAAGTTGGTTTGAGCAACACCTTTAAGCCGCACAATGTTTTCCGAAATGTAATTTTTTTTAATCTACACATGCAAAGGTGCCGTTATCAAGCAATATGCTTTACACTATGGGCATTATGATTATCCACCTAACGTAATTGAACAGAATAATGACCATTCAACGTAATATCTCTGATGTAAAAGCGCGTATTGAACGAGCGGCAGCAGAATGTCATCGCTCTGCACAGGACATCACACTACTTGCAGTAAGTAAAACCAAACCTTGTGACGCTATCTTGGAGGCTATCGAGGCTGGACAGCGTCAATTCGGTGAAAATTATGTTCAGGAAGGCGTTGAGAAAATTCAGTTTTTCGCGGATAGACAAGATCTGGTTTGGCATTTTATTGGCCCATTACAATCAAACAAAAGCCGTCTTGTCGCCGAGTATTTTGACTGGTTCCATACGCTGGATCGGCAAAAAATCGCCCAACGTCTAAATGATCAGCGTCCAAGCAACAAAGCACCGCTAAATGTGCTGATCCAAATAAATATCAGTGATGAAAACAGTAAGTCAGGCATAAAACTTGAAGAGCTTGATGAGCTAGCAAAACAAGTTAGCCAAATGCCTAACCTAGTTTTTCGTGGTTTGATGACCATTCCAGCACCGGAAAGCGACTACCAGCGCCAATGCGAAGCTTTTCGCAAAATGGAGCAAGCCTATCAACAGTTACAAACACACTACCCTAGCGTCGACACCCTATCTATGGGGATGACCGATGATATGGCTGCTGCCATTCATTGTGGGTCGACCCTCGTTCGTATCGGAACGGCTATTTTTGGTGCCCGTGACTATCACAAATCATAAGGAGTATAACATGCAACATCGCAAAATTGCATTTATAGGTGCCGGAAATATGGCCCATGCTATTATTGCAGGGCTTGTTAGCCACGGTTACCCCGCCTCAATGATCACCGTCTGTTCGCCAACCCCTGTTCGCCGAGAAAAAATCGCCGAACAATATGGCGTTATCAGCAGTAGTGATAATGTATCCGCTGTGCAACACGCCGATGTGATTGTACTTGCTGTAAAACCACAAATGATGGAAGAGGTGTGTCAACCTTTACAGCATGCCGTGGATTTCAGTAAAAAACTGGTATTGACCATTGCTGCGGGTATCCCCGCTCACCGCTATGCCGATTATTTAGCCCAACCATTGCAGTTGGTTCGTATCATGCCAAATACGCCATCACTCGTCGGTAAAGGCGTGAGTGGTTTATTCGCAGAAGAGAGTATTAACGCCGAAGACAAACAATTTGCAGAGCAATTGATGCAAAGTGTTGGCTCGACAATTTGGTGCGAAAAAGAGCAAGAGATCAATAATATTATTGCGATTACTGGAAGCTCTCCTGCTTACTTCTTCTTATTTATGGAATCCATGCAGCAAGAAGCCGAGAAACTAGGCTATACGCCCGATCAAGCCCGTCAATTGGTCTTAAATGCCGCGGAAGGTGCTGTTGCGTTGTCGAAATCACAAGGCGACACCCCATTTTCCACATTGCGCGAACAAGTGACTTCTAAGGGAGGAACGACAGCGATGGCATTAGCGCAATTTTACGATAGTGGTCTTCCGCAAATGGTAGCAAAAGCGATGCAACGTGCTATCACTCGGGCAGAAGAGATGGAAAAACTTTTTTAATTAACAGCGGGACGAGACATGCAGACTTTACTTTTTGTCGTTACAACCATTATTCAACTTTATATTTTTATCTTACTGCTACGAGTCTGGATGCAGTGGGTACGTGCAGATTACTATAACCCCTTCTCCGTGTTCGTGGTAAAAGCCACGAAACCTGTTATTACACCATTACGCCGTGTTATCCCTTCTATCGGGCCTATTGATACAGCAACAGTTACTATCGCATTTATCTTATCACTTGTTGCTATTGTCTTTAGCTTGTGGATCACCCATACATTGGCCCTTCTCAGTTTTAGTGTTATTCCAATCAGTATTATTCTGTTACTAACCTACGCCGGAAAATTAATTTTCTGGATGATATTGATTAGAGCGATCATGAGCTGGATTAGCCAAGGCCGTAATCCTGTCGACTATTTGTTATATCAATTAACAGAACCATTAATGGCGCCAATCCGTCGCATTATCCCTGCTATGGGTGGGCTTGATTTCTCAGCAATGATTGTCATGTTCATCTTAATTGCGCTGAATTATCTACGTTCTGATATTTCACTGATGATTGATCCAACATTAACAGGCATTCTCTACGCTGTTGGCGTAATGTAATAAGAGCGATTAAAAATGCAAAAGGTTGTTTTAGCTACCGGTAATCCGGGAAAAGTCAATGAACTTGCTGACCTGTTACGTGATTTTGGGATGGATATCGTAGCCCAAACTTCTCTCGGCGTTGAGTCTGCCGAGGAAACAGGATTAACATTTATCGAAAATGCGATTTTAAAAGCTCGCCATGCTTCTCAGCAAACTGGTCTCCCTGCTATTGCGGATGACTCTGGGATCTCCGTTGACGCACTCGGTGGTGCTCCGGGGATCTATTCCGCTCGCTATGCTGGTGAAGAAGCAACGGATGAACAAAACCTGCATAAATTACTCGATGCGATGAAATCGGTGCCTGATGGGGAACGTCAGGCACAATTTAACTGTGTGTTGGTTTACTTACGCCATGCAGAAGACCCAACACCTTTGGTTTTCCATGGACGCTGGCATGGCATCATCACTCATGAACCAAGTGGGCAAGGCGGTTTTGGTTATGATCCTATTTTTTATGTGCCAGAACTGAATTGTACCTCTGCTGAGCTGACGAAATCAGAAAAACAAGCGATTTCACATCGAGGCAAAGCCTTAGCAATGCTATTGGATGCACTCAAGAATGCTTAAGTTGCCACCTCTAAGCCTATATATCCATATTCCTTGGTGTGTACAAAAGTGCCCATATTGTGATTTCAATTCGCATACTCTTAAAGGTGATATCCCCCAGCGAGAGTATGTTGAGCACCTGTTGCACGACTTAGAGATTGATGCAAAATTCATCGGTGATCGCGCCATCAAAACACTATTTATTGGTGGAGGTACACCAAGCTTATTAAGTGCGGAATCCATGCAAGCGCTGATGGATGGTGTACGTCAACGAGTTCATCTTGACCCACAAGCTGAAATCACGATGGAAGCTAACCCGGGTACTGTGGAAGCCGATCGTTTTTCAGGCTACCAAAAAGCAGGGATTAACCGGATCTCTATTGGTGTACAGAGCTTTGGCGATGACAAATTGATTACTCTTGGCCGCATCCACGGCGCTGAAGAAGCGAAACGGGCTGCGAAGCTTGCGACACAGCTTAATTTACGTAGTTTTAACTTAGACTTGATGCATGGCTTGCCTTCACAAACTCGTGATGAAGGGTTATCTGACTTGCGCCAAGCAATTGCGCTTTCCCCTCCCCATTTATCTTGGTATCAATTGACTATCGAGCCTAATACACAATTTGGCTCGCGCCCTCCGACCCTGCCCGATGATGATACATTATGGGAAATTTATTCCGAAGGGCATAAGCTGCTCACTGCGGCAGGGTATCAGCAATATGAAACATCGGCTTATGCTAAGCCTGGTTTTCAATGTGAACATAACCTCAACTATTGGCGTTTTGGTGATTATCTCGGTATCGGCTGTGGCGCTCATGGTAAGATCTCATTCACTGATGGACGTATTATGCGTACCATCAAGACTAAGCATCCTCGTGGTTATATGGAGGGGCGCTATTTGCAAAAATCTTACGATGTCGATGCCCAAGATAGGCCGTTCGAATATTTTATGAACCGCTTTCGGTTATTGGAGCCAATGCCCCGAAAAGAATTTAGTGACTATACGGGCTTGCCTGAATCGGTGGTAAGAGACTCACTTAATGAAGCGCTAAATAAAGGCTATATCACTGAAAATGAGCATGAGTGGCAAATTACCAAACATGGCAAATTATTCTTAAACTCATTACTAGAGCTTTTTCTTGATGAAGAGTAATTTGTTTTCGCAATAAAAATATCCCTATCCCGCCCCATAAATCACAAAAGCCCGCGGATTAAAGTGCCCCATAAAATTGGGCGCTTTTAACTGGTGCGGGCTTTTTTAGATCACTTATAGTGCTTTAGCGACTGCATCAACTTGTTCTGTTAGGCTCACTAAACCACCACCTGACAAATACCATAAATCAGACTGCAAGTATGTGATTTTGCCATTTTTGTAGGCTTTCGTTTCTTGAATATTTTGATCTTCGAAAACGGTTTTATCCAGCTTACCTGCCCCGATCGCTTCACTGCGATCCACGATTAAAATCACATCGGGATCTGCCTGTGCGATGGTTTTCGTATCAACGACACGGCGCTTAGACTTATCCGCTTCTGCTGGCTCTGGTAACTCTGCGCGTTGTGCTTTAACAACATCATAAACAACACTTTGGTTATTTGGGATCAATTTGCCATCGTTATGCAGCAGAACTAACACTTTAGACTGTGATTTTTTCGCTTTTTCTTGGGCTACCGCAATAGATTTATCCAACTGAGCCAGTTGCTCTTCTACCGCTTTTTGATTGCCATACAGCTCACCGATTAAATTGATATTCGCTTTCACTGAATCAATGTAATGCTGGCTATTTGTACCTAAATTAATGGTTGGAGCAATTTTAGATAGTTCATCATAAGACTTACCTTGGCGGCCAGTGATCACGATCAGATCAGGCTTTAATTCTGCAATTTTTGCAAGATCAGGCTGTTTCATTCCACCTGCATTTTGCACATTAGCAGCAATATTGCCTTTAATGTAAGCAGGCGCATTGCCCATTGGCAGCGCAATGACCTTATCGCCAAGCCCTAATTTTTGCATTGAATCATAAACACCAAAGTCGAATAAAACCACTTTCTGTGGAGCCTTATTCACTTCAGTCTCACCTGACAAATGTTTGATATTCACTTTTTCAGTGCCTTGTGCAATGACGGCGTTAGGGGTAAATGCCGCTGATTCAGCACTCAGTGCATATGGCGCGGAAAAAGAGAGTAAGGAAACAAGTACAGCAGGAATGAATTTTTTCATATTAAACAATACCAGTTAGTCACTAAACCAAACTTGCATTCTAGAGTGAGCCATTAATAAGTCAATCAAATAAGAATCAATTTCATTTTGATTATTATTGATAAAAACATCACATTTTTGCTGTGCTAAATAACAAAGAGGCAGAGCCCAAAATAGGCCTCTGCCTCTTAAAAAAGAAGAGAATATCTCTTACTTCAGTGAATTCATTAATGAAATACGTTGCTGTTCAAGGGAAGTCACTTTACCACACACTTGTTGACCAAACTGTTGGAAGCTATTTTCTTGTTTTTTCCACTCAGCTTCGAGGTCTTGCTGAAGCCCACCTAAATTCCCTAAAAGACCTTGCAGCGCTTTACTGCTATCACCGCCAGAGAGCAGTTGCTTACGCCCCATTTCATTAATACTGTCCTGTAATATGCCACCTAGACTCTCATTGACCAATTGACGCCCTTGCGTTTCAACTTTGCTCATTGCTTGGTGATGGAAAGCATAACCATCAGGGCGTGTCTCTATGACTTGATTGATCTGACCATTAAGGTCACTTTCTAACTTTGTTAAGCGTTTACGTACATTGCTATCATTACCGATTACTCGGATCACCACTTTATCAAGGGTATTTTTCGAGGCCGATAATTTATTTTGGGTTTCCAATTTGATCCATGGAATATCATTACGGATAGCGGCTTGGTAACGAACAGCTTGCTGCCTTTGCTGCTCGGTTACCTCAATTTTTTTGCCATTAAGAGTCACATCACCATTAGGCGTAATATTCAAGTCGCCACTGCGCCCAACCACTTGAACACTTGCTGGGGTCAGAAAGATATCGTCTTTAGGCGTCACTGAACATTTATAATCTGCGGCCTGAGTGCCTGCACTAGCCAATAAAGAAAGAACAATTAAAGTACGGCGTAACATAGTAACTCCTATTAGATCGTTTTACCGATTGATGATATCTAAAACACCGAACGACCAATGCGTTTTGATAATAATTCAAGAGCTGCGCAACCCACCAGCGAGTTCCCCGCCGAATCTAATTCAGGTGCCCATACCGCAACAGAAAATTGGTTCGGTACGACACAAACGATCCCACCACCAACACCCGATTTCCCTGGCATGCCAATACGAAAGGCAAATTCACCAGAACCATCATACATCCCACAAGTCATCATTAAGGCATTAATTTGCCGCGACTGTAGTGGCGTAATAATAGGGTCGATAGAGCAAGATGACATCCCTTGTGATGTTAAGTAAGAGAAGCAGCGTGCCAGCTCTACACAGTTCATACTTAGAGAACAATAATGAAAGTAAGTTTCTAGAACTGTAAGGACATTATTCTCAAAATTACCAAATGATTTCATCAAAAAGGCAATGGCGGCATTACGGCTGGCATGTTCAAGTTCCGAACGCGCAACCGCAATGTCGTAGCTAATATCTGGCTCGCAAGCAAGTTTTCGGACAAACTCTAGCATGCGTTGCTTGGGCGCACTTAAACGTGATTGCAGCATATCTGTAATCACAATCGCTCCCGCATTAATAAAAGGGTTACGCGGAATACCTTTTTCCATTTCAAGTTGGATCAAGGAGTTAAATGGTAATCCTGATGGCTCTTTCCCGACGCGTCGCCAAATTTCATCTTCTTCATAACGCGTCATCGCTAAAGTCAGGCTCAGTACTTTTGAAATTGATTGGATAGAAAAACGTGTCTGAGCATCTCCCGCCATAAAAATTTCACCGTCAGCAGTATGCACCGCAATCCCCAATTGATGAGGAGGGACATTCGCGAGAGCAGGAATATAATCTGCGACCGCGCCTTGACCAATTAAAGGCCGTACTTGGTCTAAGATATCGTTCAGTAGTTGATTAGAAAATAGACGGCTCACTGTACTTCACTCCAGAAAACAAAGGCATCCTAAAAGGATGCCTTTGGTCGTAATGACCATTAGAGTTCGTAAAACAAATAAGAAACCCAATAAATCGATTACCGACTTAAGAAATTATTCCCACCAAACATCAAATAGCTCTGAAACAACGATATCTTTCATGCCTTTTGATTTTAGCCAGTTTTCGACAATGGTACGGTGTTCTTCAGTACATTTACCGATTTTTTGCAGGCAAACAATACCTTCCCAGCTCATATAACCACTTGCTTCAAACGCTAAGCCATTAGGTTCAATTGCTTCAGCAATCAATGCATCAACGGTACGATCGACTTCTTCGATAGGCGTACCTTCTTCAAAGCTCCATTTTACAATGAACCCTAACTCTTGGAATTCATCAATACGTAGTTTTTTACGTAAACGACGACTGCGTTGTTGCTTAGCCATTATTTTGTCCTCTCAAACATTAAATCCCATACACCGTGCCCCAACCGCTGGCCGCGTTTTTCAAATTTTGTTTCAGGTCGTGTTTCAGGCCGAGGTACATAATCCCCTGATGCAGATAAGTTTTTATACCCATCTGCATGGCTCATCACTTCCAACATATGTTCCGCATATGGCTCCCAATCCGTCGCCATATGAAAAACACCGCCCTTCACCAGTTTAGCGCGAATTTTATCGGCAAAAGGCCCTTGCACAATACGGCGCTTGTTATGTTTTGCCTTATGCCATGGATCTGGGAAAAATAGCTGAACCATAGATAAACTTTCATCGGGGATCATACGGTCCAACACTTCAATTGCGTCATGACACATGACACGTAAATTTGTCACATTTTCTTCTTTTGCGGAAGCAAGGCATGCTCCAACACCAGGCGCATGGACTTCAATCCCTAGAAAGTTTTTTTCAGGATTTTGTGAGGCCATTGTGACTAAAGAGGCCCCCATACCAAACCCTATCTCAAGTACAACAGGATTTTGGTTATTAAAAATTGCGGCAAAATCTAAAGGCTGTGCAACAAAATCGATCCCCATCGTTGCCCATTCACTTTGTAGCGCATCTTCTTGGCGTTGCGTCAAACGTCCTTGACGACGGACAAAGCTGCGAACGCGGCGCATAACCCGCCCTTCTTCATTATATTCTGGGGAGATGACGTTATTGATCATAATATAAAAATTCTACGAATTGATTGCCTAATCAAGTAAATAAGCGAAAATGACTACCCTTGCCGACTATTTTCAACAAGTTAGTAAAACGATTAATAATACAAACTTCACATGAAAGTGCAGGGAGTTTATCAAAACTCATCCAAGGTTGCAGGTGAAAATTGGATAACTTTACACTCCAGCACACAATAAGCGGTTTACAGCTTGTCCGGTCTATGTTGCAATCCTGACTATCTCTGATTTTAATAGAATTACCGATAAAAATAATATACTCAATGGAAGCTCAACAATTTTCGCTCGCCGTGCTTAATTGGTATCACCAATATGGCCGGAAAACTTTGCCGTGGCAAAAAGAAAAAACGTCATACCATGTCTGGCTCTCGGAAGTCATGCTACAACAAACTCAAGTCAGTACGGTTATCCCCTATTTCGAAAAATTTATTCGCCGTTTTCCCGATGTAAAAGACCTCGCGAATGCCCCCTTAGATGAAGTATTACATCTATGGACGGGGCTGGGCTATTACGCACGCGCTCGCAATTTGCATAAGGCCGCAAAAGTCATAGCAGAACGTTTCAATGGGCAGTTTCCAACTACATTCGATGATGTTGTGGCCCTTCCTGGTGTTGGTCGCTCTACAGCAGGCGCTATTTTGTCGTTATCACAACAACAGCACTATCCAATATTAGATGGTAATGTTAAACGCGTGCTCGCTCGCTGCTATGCCGTCGAAGGATGGCCGGGGAAAAAAGAGGTCGAAAATCGCTTATGGGATATCAGTACTGAGGTTACCCCTAAAGAAGGCGTCCAGTTCTTTAATCAGGCTATGATGGATTTAGGTGCTATGGTATGCACCCGTAGTAAACCGAAATGCGAACTTTGCCCCCTGCATTTAGGTTGCATAGCCTATGCTAACCACTCATGGCAGGATTACCCCGGTAAAAAGCCGAAACAAAAGATCCCTGAAAAGACAGCTTGGTTTCTAATTATGCAGCAAGGCGATCATGTTTGGCTTGAACAGCGACCACCTTCAGGTATTTGGGGAGGGCTATTTGCCTTCCCTCAATTTGAAACCCAAGAGCAAATGAATGCGTGGCTTTCTCAATCCGGTATTCAACATGATACGCCAGAACAATTAATTGCGTTTCGCCACACATTCAGCCATTTTCATCTGGATATTATTCCTGTTAAAGTTAATATTCAGGCATTTACTTCAGCCATGGATGAAGGTAAAGGACTTTGGTATAACTTAAATCTCGGTGCAACAATCGGCCTCGCTGCGCCGGTTGAAAGCTTACTTCAACAGCTTGCCGTGCCGCCTGATATTCTGAGGAAAAAATAATGAGTAGAACAATTTTTTGTACTTTTTTACAACGTGACGCTGAGGGGCAAGATTTTCAGCTCTATCCGGGTGAGCTAGGAAAGCGCATTTTTAATGAGATTTCGAAAGAGGCTTGGGGTCAGTGGATGGCAAAACAAACCATGCTAATTAATGAGAAAAAGCTCAATACCATGAACCCTGATGACCGTAAAATGCTAGAGCAAGAAATGGTTAAGTTCCTATTTGAGGGACACGATATTCATATCGACGGCTACACACCTGAAAAATAATTGATTGGTCTACCTATCTTAGGTAGACCATGAGCTTGAATACTGTGGAATGTATGAAAAAACTGTTAGCCTTAACGCTGCTGGTGCCTCTTCTTATCTCCTGCTCCAGCAATAAAGAGTCTGATTTTAATCCTAACTATGTGAAAGACACCAATGGGTTCGATATCCTTATGGGGCAATTTGCCCACAATATCGAAAATATCTGGGGGATCAAAGAAGTTCTCATTGCAGGCCCTAAAGATTATGTTAAGTATACCGATGAGTATCGTACCCGTAGTCATATCAACTTTGATGCTGGGACGATTACAGTAGAAACCATCTCCGCCGTAGAGCCTTCAGAACATTTGAAAAAGGCTATCATCACTACCCTATTAATGGGTGATGACCCAAATTCTATCGATTTGTATTCTGATATTAATGATATACCTCACAGCCAAGAGCCTTTTCTATTTGGGCAGGTATTAGATAACACAGGTGAACCCATTCGTTGGGAATGGCGCGCAAATAAATACGCTGAATACCTTGTTAATAATAAGTTGCAGCGCCGGCAATCAGGTATGAATGTCATTTGGTCTGTGACCATGCAACTGGTTCCTAACCACCTTGATAAACGCGCTCATAAGTACCTTCCTTTTATCAGGAAGGCATCGGCTAAATATGGGGTTGATGAGTCACTTATTTTAGCCATTATGCAAATCGAATCGAGCTTTAACCCCTACGCGGTAAGTCGTTCCGATGCGTTAGGCTTGATGCAAATCATGCCAAATACCGCGGGTAAAGATGTTTTCCGTTCGCAAGGTAAGTCAGGGGTTCCGAGCCGTAGTTACCTTTTCGATCCGGAAAAAAATATTGATACGGGAACTGCTTATTTGGCAATTTTACAAAATAGCTATTTAGGTGATATTCAAAACCCAGTGTCACGCCGTTATGCCGTAATAACCGCTTATAACGGTGGTGCTGGTAGCGTCCTTAGAGTCTTCCACAGCGATAAAAAAGTGGCTGCACAGAAGATCAATCAGCTCGCCCCTGGCGAAGTTTATCAAACGCTATCAACAAAGCATCCTGCTGCCGAATCGCGTAATTATCTGATAAAAGTCGATAAGGCTCAGAAGAATTACCGTCTCTAAAGGCGATTAATATTAGTACAAAAAGCACTCGTTTCAGTATATAACTGGCGAGTGTTTTTTATTTTATCGTCTTTTTATTAGCCTTACTGTTCAATAATCAGCTAACCTGTTGAAAAAAAGCGCATACGAAATAAAGTTTTTCGAATGTTCCTTGACTCCAACTGTGAAATCAGGTTTAATACGCCTCGTTGCCCGGATAGCTCAGTCGGTAGAGCAGGGGATTGAAAATCCCCGTG
>NZ_JAMPMC010000030.1:0-74859 GCF_028477945.1 Providencia sp. PROV261
TGTACAGTTCGGTTAAAACGGGTTTTTGCTGACGTTATTTTAGTCGTGATAGCGTTGATGCATGATGGGATATTGGTCATTTTTATTGAATACCAAATCAAGGCACGATAGTAAGGTGCAGCAAGTTAAGTGAGGCTACTTGTCGGGTTGTGGGGGCTGACAATGAGTCGTGTTATCAGTCATTGTATAGAAAAAGGGTACTTTAAAGCTAATTTCAAGCCTTAAAGCACCGCTAAAATAATGGGGGGATTTACTGATTTAGTTCGGAATAAAATCCATAAACATTTCAGTTTCTATGACCGAATTATTCTCGATACTTGTAATAAAGATAGGGTATGAATCATAATCCACATGTAGCACCCACATTTTATAGCCATACTTTTCAATAAAATCTTGTAAGAGGCTAAACTTTTCTGCGAAGTAATCCGTACTGCTTTCAAACTCTTCATTCTCTAATTCACTGTTATCAACATGCTCTTTAAGCGTTTTGAACAGCTGTTCTTTTTCAAGGGTAGGATCAAATTGGGAGATCCGCTGAGACAAAAAGGTGATTAACTGATCATCATCATCTTCACCACGCCAATCAATAGCGACAACGATATTATGACTGTGACAGAAGATATCAAACAGTAGTTGTAACCTATCGTCGTCATCTTCATCAAACACAGCTTCTAAATCCGAATAGTTTGAATATTTTTCATCTTCTAAAACATCATCGGGATGATGAATAGCTTTTTGCAAAAGTGAATTCCACTCAGCGAGTTCGGAAGGCGGTAATATGGAAGAGGCAAGAGTACTGATTTGTTCCATTTCATCTTCATCAAAAAGAGTCGTATTTTGTTCCATGATCATAAGGCCCATGTTTAATTTTATTTATCTATTAAAGTTAAATTATACAATTTGATGAAAAGGCTGAACAAGATTATTCTTGTTTTTGGTTTTAGTTAAGTCGATGCTTTTTACTGATGATAATGAAAAGTATGAGTTAAATAATTAAGTAATTCGATAGGGGAATTAATTAACTGTAGGAGGAGATCAGATCTTTCAATCTTAGAGTTAGGGTTTAAAGCTATTTGTGAATATTTTTATATTAGCTATCGTTAAATAAGCGTGATTGATAGGGAGTTTTTAACAATAGGCGAGCATGGTTTAAAAACCATTTATGTATTTCCCCCAGACATTAAACAATCATGGCTGAGGGATTTTTTTATTCATCTGATTAACTGAGTGCAACTCGAACCCCGAAAGCAATAAGTACAACGCCAAGCACTTTATCGACATATTTTTGTACTTTAGCTAACCCTTTTCTTACAGGAGCACTCTGGATCAAGCACACCAGCAGTGGCCAGTAAATAGCAGCAAGCCCCCAAATGATAAAGGCGATCCACAGCTTTTCACCAAACGTCGAATCAACACTTAAAACTTGAGTAAAAACAGCAAGAAAGAACAATGTTGCTTTAGGGTTTAAAACATTACAAAGGAAACCTTGCATAAATGCTTTTTTGAAAGTGACGATTTCGTGTTGTGTATTGTTGAGGTCTAGGTTTTGTCCTTTATTTGGCATCAAACTTTTAACACCAATCCAAATCAGATAAGCCGCTCCTGCGTATTTTAATACGTTAAATAACCAAGGTGTGGTGGTGATAAGAACCGCAAGCCCAGCGACACAATAAGTCATATGTAGGGCAACCGCACAAATGACGCCCATTGCAGTCATGAGCGCTGCTGAACGCTGATAGCGCGCTGAGTTTTTAACGATAAGAAAAAAGTCTGGCCCGGGGGAAAGCATGCCTAATGTGGCGATAGTGGCAATTAAAAGGGAGGTCTCGTACATTTGCACTCTCTATATTGATTTTATTTTTAATGTTATTTTTAGTCGGCTTTATCACTAACTGAGTATAAATTAATAATCACTTTTTAAGGAAGATTAAATTTAGTCGACGAAGCATTTCTGTTTACGTATAGTGAGCACAAATTTGTATATTAGCCTCTAAGGTGACTCAATGAATATTAGTTTAATCGCAGCGATGGCGATTGATCAGGTTATCGGCATGGAAAAAGCGATGCCTTGGCATTTACCCGGTGATCTTGCTTGGTTTAAACGTAATACGTTAAATAAGCCAGTCATAATGGGTCGAGTGACTTACGAATCAATTGGTCGTCCGCTTCCACAGCGCGTCAACATTGTATTAAGTAGTAAGCCGGGTTCGGATAAAAATGTTATCTGGGTCTCCTCCGTAGAAGAAGCATTGGCGGCGGCTAAGCAAACCAAGACAGGCTCTGACGATGACGAAGTCATTGTGATTGGAGGCGGAAAAGTTTACCAACAGTTTTTACCTCTGGCGAATAAGCTGTATTTAACTCACGTGGATGCAGAAGTGATTGGCGACACTCATTTCCCAATTTACGAGCCAGATGAGTGGGATTCTATTTTCACCGAGTACCATGAGGCGGATGAGAACAATTCACATGGTTATTGTTTTGAGATTTTAACCAAAAGAATTTAATAGCGTCGTAATTTTAAAAACGGAGCGTATTGCTCCGTTTTTGCTTATTAATATATGAAAGCAGCGAATTAAATCACTATTCAAAAATAAATCTAATGAATTTATTACCACTATTCAGTTTAAATTAAAAAGAATAGCTTTTAAGTTATGTCTATTTAAGGGAAATAAACATAACTTAATGATTAATCTTTACGGCGTTTTTGGTGTGATTTTTGGTGGTAATACTGTTTTGCTTCCCAATGGAACAGCGTCAATTCTCCCCCCCAGCAACAACCAGTATCTAGCCCATACACATTTTCTGGCGTATGTTTCCCTTCCAAAGACGCCCAATGACCAAAAAAGATAGAATAGCCTTCAGGGAGTTTATTGGGCAGTGCAAACCAAGGTTTAAGGGGAGAAGGGGCTTTGGCTGGACTTTCCTTACAAATCATATCCAGTTGACCATGAGGGAAACAGTAGCGCATCCGTGTTAATGCATTTGTACTAAAGCGTAAACGCGGTAGCCCCATTAAATTCTCAGACCAATTATTTGGCATGTCGCCATACATAGAATCAATGAATAGCGGATAAGCATCGCTTGATAAAACCGATTCTACTTCCCGTGCGCACATGCGTGCTGTCGGCAGATCCCACTGTGGTGTGATCCCAGCGTGAGCCATGATGATCTTTTTCTCTTCATCGACCTGTAGCAGCGGTTGGCGGCGTAACCAATTGATTAATTCATCAGCGTCGGGCGCATTGAGTAGCTCATCGAGATGATCTTTCGGTTTATTCCGGCTGATTTTGCAGTAAATACCTAATAAGTGCAGATCGTGGTTACCTAGCACTATGCGTACGGAATCACCGAGGCTTTTGACATAGCGAAGGACCTGTAATGAGTCAGGCCCTCGGGCAACCAGATCGCCAGTGAGCCACAAAGTATCTTTTTGCGGCTCAAAATTCACTTGTTCGAGTAATGCACGCAATTCGCGATAGCAGCCGTGTACATCACCAATAAGATATGTCGACATAATTAATTAATCAAAGTAGGTAAAGCAAGGCGGAATGGAGGAATATCCACATGAATGTGTTCTCCTCGGCTGTTTAACATGACGTAATAACCTTCCATTGTACCCATGGGAGTTTCTAATATTGCTCCACTGGTATAACGGTATACCGCACCGGGCTGGATGATTGGTTGTTCACCGACAACGCCTTCGCCTTGAACTTCAGTTTTATGACCATCACTGTTAGTAATGAGCCAATAGCGGCTCATTAACTGTAGTGGCTCTCGGCCTAAGTTACGGATAGATATGGTATAGGCAAATACATATCGTCCTATTTCAGGTTGAGACTGGCTGACGATATAGACACTCTGTACTTGGATGCTAACATTAGGTTCGTTAAGCATAGTGCCTCCTTTTCGATACTTATTCAGACAAACTTGCTAGGTAGTTCGCCATTTTGCAATAAGCTTCAACGGAAATATTTTCAGCGCGAGTACCGGGATCAATGCCTAGCTCTGTGAGCTGCTCAACATTGAGTAAATCCCCCAAACTATTGCGGATCGTCTTACGACGCTGGTTAAATGCTTGTGTGGTAATACGACTGAGCATTTTAATATCTTTCAGCGGGTAAGGGTTCTCGCGATGAGGTATAAGCCTAACAACCGCAGAATCAACTTTTGGTGGCGGTGCAAAGGCCGTTGGTGGCACTTCTAACACCGGAACAACTTGGCAGTAATATTGCGCCATAACGCTTAAACGGCCGTAGGCTTTACTCCCAGGACCTGCAACTAGGCGGTTTACAACCTCTTTTTGCAGCATAAAGTTCATGTCAGCAATAGAGTTTGTAAAGGTAAATAGGTGGAACATTAGCGGGGTCGAGATATTATAAGGCAGGTTACCAAAAACACGTAAAGGTTGCCCTGCCTGCTTCGCTAATTCACCGAAATCCACTGTCATGGCATCTTGCTGGATAATTGTAAGCTTATCTTTTAACTGTGGGTGAACATGCAAGCGCGCAGCGAGATCACGGTCTAGCTCAACAACCGTCATCTTATCCATTCTACTACCAACAGGTTCAGTTAGTGCGCCAAGACCGGGGCCAATCTCCACGATAGCTTGCCCTGGTTGTGGATGTATTGCATCTACAATACTGTCGATAATAAATTGGTCAGTTAAAAAGTTCTGCCCGAAACGTTTGCGGGCAAGATGCCCCTGATGGACTCGATTATTCATGAATTCTTATATGTCATTTGGATAGCTAACTTCAATGCGGTAATAAAGCTGCCCGCATCGGCACGACCCGTACCTGCTAACTCTAGCGCAGTGCCATGGTCAACAGAAGTACGAATGAAAGGCAGACCCAGCGTAATGTTCACGGCTCTACCAAAACCTTGGTATTTTAACACAGGAAGACCCTGATCGTGATACATTGCGAGTACGGCATCCGCATCTTCTAAATATTTAGGCTGAAATAGGGTATCAGCGGGCAGCGGCCCGATGAGATTCATACCTTCAGCACGAAGACTCTCAAGTGTTGGGATAATGGTTTCTATCTCTTCCATTCCCATATGTCCTCCTTCACCCGCGTGCGGGTTTAGGCCACAGACATAGATATTTGGTGTATCAATCGCAAATTTTGTACGTAAATCGTGATTTAAGATTGTAATCACTTCCCGCAGACTTTGTTGAGTGATTGCCGCTGAAACATCTTTTAAGGGTAAGTGGGTCGTGGCGAGAGCCACACGTAACTCTTCTGTGGCTAACATCATCACCACACGGTGACAATGGCTCCTATCGGCAAAAAATTCAGTATGCCCGCTAAATGGAACCCCCGCATCATTAATCACCCCTTTGTGGACAGGGCCAGTCACAATGGCAGAAAATTCTCCACTTAGGCAACCATCACAGGCCCTTGCTAATGTTTCAGTAACATACTTCCCATTGGCAATGTTTAGCACACCGGCTTGCGCTGGTGCTTTCAAATTGACGGGAAGGATAGACAGAGTTCCCGGTACTTGGCCGTCATGTTCATTACCTGATTGATAGTTTTTTAATGACAGTGGCAGGTTGAGTTGTTTGGCTCGAGCGAGTAGTAATTCAGGATCAGCACACGCAACAAGCTCAACAGGCCAAAACTCTTGGGCAAGTTGAATAAGTAGATCTGGGCCTACCCCGGCAGGCTCGCCGGGGGTTATTACGATTGGTTTATTGAGATTTTTCGTCATTAGATTGGTTATCACGTCCATCGATGACATTAACATATGCCGCCGCACGTTGCTCCTGTACCCAACTTTGTGCTTCTTCGTTGAATTTACGATTGAACAATAAACGGTAGGCTTGATCTTTTTGTGCCGCATCTGTTTTATCAACATTGCGGGTATCTTCTAGCTGAATAAGGTGCCAGCCAAAGTTTGAGCGAACAGGTTGACTGATTTCGCCTTTATTAAGTCTCATCAAGGCATCACGGAAAGCGGGATCGTATACATCTGGCATATTCCAGCCTAACTCACCGCCTTTAAGCGCACTGCCCGGATCTTCAGAGAACTCTTTTGCCGCATTTTCAAATGTGGTCTTGCCGCTACGAATATCCTGTGTGATCTGAGTGAGCTTTTGTCTCGCTTGGTTATCATCCATAATTGGTGATGACTTAATAAGGATATGGCGAGCTTTCACTTCGGTGACTGAAATGGTTTTATTGGCGCTGTTCATTTCGTTAACGCGCAAAATGTGGTAGCCAACACCAGAACGAATAGGGCCTACAACATCGCCTTTCTTCGCACTTTTCAACTGTTCAGCGAAAACAACTGGTAACTCTTGTAGGCGAGACCATCCCATATTACCGCCTTTCAGTGCTTGTGGATCTGCGGAGTAAGCAATAGCCAGTTTGCCGAAGTTGGTGCCTTTTTTGATCTCATCCATGATCTTAGCAACAATCGCATCTGCTTTTTGTAATTGCTCTTGAGTTGGGTTTTCAGGTAATGGAATGAGAATATGACTTAGGTTAACGCTCGCTTCATAGTCTGCTTGGCTGCTGATCTGTTTTGCGAGAGACTCAACTTCTTGGGGTAAAATAGTCACGCGACGGCGTACTTCGTTATTACGCACTTCAGCGATCAGCATCTCTTTACGGATCTCACTACGGTATTTTGCCATATCAATACCATCCGCTTTTAGACGTGCTTGCATCTGCTCAAAAGTTAAACCATTTTGGCGAGCAATATCCGCAATTGTGGCATTAACGGCTTCTTCAGGGATATTGATTTGCATCTGATTTGCCATCTGTAACATGATGTTATCAGTGATCAAACGCTCAAGGATCTGGTGACGAAGAGTCTCATCATCTGGAATTTGTTGGCCAGCATTGCGTGCGTTCAGTTTTACTGTGTTTAACATATTCTGGACGTCACTTTCCAGCACAACTCCGTTATTGACTACAGCAGCAACTTTATCCATTTGCTGTGGTGCAGCCAATGCTGTGGAGCTTGCAAACATCAGTCCCAGAATAAGCGTTTTCCAATTCTTCATAATGGTCCTATCTATTGATTTAGGTTCCGCCAGAGGCAGGTTAATCGTTTTATTTATGCGACACTGCTTACTATTTGGCGAGCAGATAACTCGCCTTATTGTGAGTAAGCAGCGGCATCAAATAGCTTGTGTTTATTATCAGAAAGCACGCTGATAAGGGATGATACCTCTATTAAGCATTTCCTGACTACCTAAACTATGATTGTTATTTAGGCCTCTAAGTTCCACATTGAATGACCATTTATTATCATATTCACTGCTGAACTTGTCTTCTTGCCATCCAACAATCTTACGTTCATAACCTACATTGAACGCCCAACAACAAGTATTGTATTGTAAACCAATTAATTGGCTGGCGGATTGTTGCTGCTTAGTATCATAGTAATAAGAGCCAACAAAGCCCCAACGCTCACTTAATGGCCAACTTAATACCGCACCCACTTGGGAAATCCCTTTTTGGTATTCTGGTAGGGTATAAGTGTTGCCACCTGATTCATCACGACGAAAGGTCGCTTGAATATAGTCACGGTCGACAAAACGGTAGTTTAACTGTAACAAACGATCAGCATCAATGCGATACTCGGTCACAGCATTCCCCATGGTGACGTTGCCTAAACGGCGATCGTATTGTAGCCCACCACGGATCCCCCACTTATCGTTGATACGCCAGTAAGAGTCTGTTGCCCACAATAACGAGCCAGTATTACTTTTATCGTCGATTTTCAGGCTGGAGTTACCCGCACGCGGACGTTCAAAATAGTAGATTTGCCCGACAGAGAAGTTAAAGCGTTCGGCCAAGGATTCATCATAAATACGCGTTGTGATACCTGTCGTGATTTGGTTCGCGGAAGCGACTCTATCAAGACCACTATAAATTCGGTCACGGAACAAACCATTATAGTCTGACTGGAGTAAGGCCGAGTCATAGTTGTTAATGTTGTCCTGATCTTTATATGGAATATAGAGATATTGGACACGAGGCTCTAAGGTTTGAACAAAGTCACTGCCTTCAAGTAGATCTCGTTCGAAAACGACTTTGGCATCGCTCTTAAATATAGGAAGAACACGTGTGACATTTTTCTCTAAGCTGGCGTTGTTATTCGCTTTAGGAATATCTTGATCATAATGGGTTGCCAGCAATTTGAAGCTGTTGTTCATGTTCGCCCAGCCGTTTGACAGCGGAAGGCTTAATTCAGGCTCGATATGCAAACGCGTTGCATCTGGGTTATTTTTGCCAACACTGGTAAAGCGAGCAGCTTGCGCATAGGTGTGTAAGTCAAAGGCACCTAAATTATTTTTGTAGTAGTTAAAGTCCAACTGCGGCTCAGCTTTATAAGCACGGCGATTGGGATCTTCCACAAAAATTTGGAACTGCTTATGCGTTAGGGTTGCATTCCAGTTTTCAGCCGAATAGCCAGTACTGAATTTTTGCGTCGCATAACCGTCTGTTGTATTCCCGTATTGCGAGCTAAAGTCCGTAAAGTATTGGCGATCACTTACTTTGGTGTAATCGGCGTTGAAGTTCCAATGTTGGTTATAAGTTCCTGAATGGCGCCAGTAGAATAACCAGCGGTCATCACTGTCACGTGCATCACGTTTATTACGCTCTTTATCTTTCACATACGCGCGGTCGTGATTAATAAAATCGAAGGCGATAGTTCCCGTTCCCGGCGTGACCAAGTAACGAAACTCGTTATTTAATTTTATGCCACGGTGGGTCATGAATTGTGGGGTAATTGTCGCATCGTAATTAGGCGCGATATTCCAATAGTAAGGCAGTGAAAACTCTAGGCCATCATTATTAGAGTAGCTTCCTGTTGGAATTAAGAAACCGGAGCGACGTTTGTTACCGATAGGTAATTGCATGTATGGGCTATAAAATACCGGGACATCACCCAAGCGAAAACGTGCATGCCAAATTTCAGCCACTTCTTCTTCACGGTCAATAATCACTTCGGAGCCTGCAACGCTCCAGCTATTATTGCCCGGTAAACAGGTGGTGAATGTACCGTCTTCCATAATGGAATAGCGGTTTTCACCACGCATTTTCATTTTTTTCGCTTCACCGCGACCCTGACGACCCACCATCATATAGTTGCCGTCATTCACGTCAGTATTTTTATTATTCAGGTTAGACCAAGCACTAGGGCCTTTGAGAATAATTTGTGGGTCATCATAGTGAACGTTACCTGTTGCAGTAACTTCACGGATTGGATCAGCACTATCAGGGTTAACCTGCGTCAATTTAACGCTATCGGCTGTCAGCGTTTGGTTACCTTGTTGGATATCCACATCGCCGCTGTATTCAATAAAGTTAGGGTATTCGCCCTGAACATCTTCAGCGGTGATACGGATCGGTAAATCTTTGGGATCGCCCTCAACTAGTGGTTTGTCATAAACCGGGACGCCCAGCATACATTGTGCTGCTAGGTCAGCATGCGCTTGCTGACTATAAATTGCCATCCATACCATGGATGCAAGTAGTGTTGGATAACTTTTTTTCATCATTAAATATGCGGTTCCGTCGTAATTGGCATAGCCGACAAACGCTCAAAGACTAACTTAGCCAACTACATTGCGCCAGTATAATGTATAAAACTTTACGCGCTTGTAGTTATGCACCGAGCAGAATGGATAGTATGATAATGCAAAATTGGATTCTGAGCATTGAAGAATTGAGGGATATATGCACTATTGGGGCAAAATTATTGGTGTCGTACTGGCAATAGCCTCTGGTTTTGGCATTTGGGGCACGCTAATTGGTTTAATTTTAGGGCATGGTTTTGATAAGGCCTTGGCACAACGTAAGTTTGCTAGTGCAATGAATAAACGTGATCGTCAGGTTATTTTTTTCGCCAGTACCTTCCAAATATTGGGTCATCTAACTAAGTCAAAAGGCCGTGTAACCGAGACAGACATTCAGTTAGCATCAAATTTGATGGATAGAATGCAAATACATGGGGAAACACGAAAAGCGGCGCAACAAGCGTTTAGGGAAGGTAAATCACCGGACTTTCCACTACGTGATGTACTGAAGCAATTACGTATGGCTTGCTATGGTCGTTTCGACTTAATTCAGATGTTTCTGGAAATTCAGTTACAGGCGGCATTTGCCGATGGCAGCTTGCACCCAAACGAAAGAAAGGTTCTGTTTATTATTGCAGAAGAGCTAGGGATCTCTAAAACACAATTTGAACAGTTTTTAAATATGATCCAAGGTGGCCGACAGTTTGGTCACGGCTATTCTCATCAGCAATCAGGCGGATACTATCAATCATCGAATGGCCCAACTCTTGAAGATGCTTGCAAAGTACTTGGTGTTTCTATTAATGATGAACCAACGAAAATTAAACGGGCGTATCGTAAATTAATGAGTGAACATCACCCTGATAAGTTGATAGCGAAAGGGTTGCCCCCCGAGATGATGGAACTTGCGAAACAGAAGGCTCAGTCAATACAAGCGGCTTATGATTTAATCAAAAAAGAGCGCGGCTTCAAATAAATTTTCTCGCCATATCGCACTCTGCGATGTGGTTTTTATTTAGCCAATAGGCCGTAGCATTGTTGCTATTACGGCCTAATAGTTGATGAATAAATTTAAAAATCGGGTTGGCAGCTAAAATGCATCGGTGTGCCATAGGCAGGGTGCGTGATGTAAAGCTCTTGGGCGTGAAGCTGTAAGCGAGGGGCAAGTGCACGCGCTTGCTCATGGGCATAAAACCTATCTCCAAGAATTGGATGGCCTAGCGCTAACATATGTACGCGGAGTTGATGAGAGCGGCCTGTAATAGGGGATAGCTTTACACGGGTTGCTTGCTCTTCATATTCCAAGACCTGATACTCTGTTTGTGCGGCTTTTCCTGTTTCAAAGCAGACTTTTTGCTTTGGTCGATTTGGCCAGTCGCAAATAAGCGGCAAATCCACAAAACCTTCCTGCTTCTCTAAATGGCCCCAAACTCGGGCAATATAGTGTTTTTTAGGCTCTCGCTCACGGAATTGGCGCTTTAATTCCCGTTCAGCGGCTTTATTTAGTGCGACAACCATGACGCCACTGGTTGCCATGTCTAAGCGATGGACAGACTCAGCGTGTGGATGGTCGCGCTGTATGCGACTCATAATACTATCATGGTGTTCAGGGGCTTTACCGGGAACAGACAGTAACCCACTTGGCTTATTCACCGTAATGATATGTTCATCTTGATACAGAACATATAGCCAAGGATCAGTAGGGGGATGGTAAGGCTCCATCATAGACAATAAGGCTCCAAGATCTCACTAAATCAATGATCAGCATCGCGCGTGGATAAACGCCAAAAGCCAATTCATTGCGTTATCAGCAAGGTTATTTCTCCCTTAGTGAGAGAAATAACCAAGCGGTGTTAGTTTAATTAAAAACGTGTGACTACTGGTGAGTGACAACCACTAAACGAATAGCATCAAGACGCCATGTTGCTTGCCCAATATTGGTGAGCAGTTGCTGACGCTCTTCCTCGATCACATCCAACTCTTCATCACGGATATTTGGGTTAACCGCTCTCAGTGCTTCAAGACGAGCTAATTCTAGTGAAAGAGCTTTATCCGCGGCCTCTTTCGCATTCGCGATAAGCGTTTCGGCTTCTTTTTCCACCATCGCTTCGGACATTTTCAGGACCGAATGCACTTCATTTTGTACTGCATTAACCAATTTACTTGCCATATGGCGATTAATCGCATTGAGCTGACGGTTAAAACTTTCAAACTCAACTTGTGAAGAGAGGTTGTTCCCTTTTAAGTCAATCAACAAGCGGATCGGGGTTGCAGGCAAGAAACGGCTAATCTGCAAGTGCTTCGGTGCTTGTGCTTCTAGGACATACACCAATTCGGTAAGTAATGTTCCAACAGGAAGCGCTTTATTTTTAAGCAGAGAAACGGCACAGCTCCCTGTGTCACCAGACAAGACTAAATCTAAGCCATTGCGGATGATCGGGTGCTCCCAACTAATAAACTGGGTATCTTCACGAGATAACGCTTGCTCACGGTCAAAAGTGATTGTGCAACCATCTTGCGGTAGCCCTGGAAAATCAGGAACTAACATATGATCGGATGGGGTCAAAATCAGCAAGTTATCACTTTTATCTTCTTGGTTAATGCCAACAATATCAAACAAGTTAAGGGCAAAATTAACCAATTCAGTATCATTGTCTTCCGCACCGATCGTTTCGGCTAATTGAATACCTGATTCCCCCCCGTTGGAGTGCATTTCAAGTAGACGGTCGCGGCCTTGTTCTAACTGTGCTTTTAATGCTTCGTGCTCTTCACGGCAGGTTTTTAAGAACTCTTCAAAACCGTCGGTTACCGTTGGCTCAGCCATATATTGCAGCAGTTGTTGATAATATTTATCGTAAATGGAGCGTCCGGTAGGGCAAGTGTGCTCAAAAGCATCTAAACCTTCATGATACCAACGCAATAACACGGCTTGTGCAGTATTTTCTAAGTAAGGTACGCTTAAAACGATGTCGCGTGTTTGCCCAATACGATCTAATCGACCAATACGTTGCTCTAATAGGTCTGGGTTGAAGGGGAGGTCAAACATCACCAATTGGTTAGCAAACTGGAAGTTGCGTCCTTCAGAGCCAATTTCAGAGCAAAGTAGAACCTGTGCGCCATCCTCTTCTGAAGCAAAGTAAGCTGCCGCACGGTCACGCTCAAGTAGTGACAAACCTTCATGGAATACCGCGGCGCGGATCCCTTCACGTTCACGCAATACTTGCTCTAATTGCAACGCTGTGGCGGCTTTTGCACAGATCACCAAAACTTTTTCGTTACGGTTAGCCATTAGGTAGCCCATGAGCCACTCAACGCGAGGGTCAAAGTTCCACCAAGTTGCATTTTCACCTTCGAACTCTTGGTAAATTTGCTCTGGATAGAGCATCTCTTTAGCGCGCGTTTCGAGATCTTTTTTCGACCCCATAATACCTGCAACCTTGATTGCTGTTTGGTATTGGGTAGGAAGCGGCATTTTCAGCGAATGCAATTCACGACGAGGGAAGCCTTTAACCCCATTACGGGTATTTCTAAATAGAAGACGGCTAGTACCATGGCGATCCATTAACATGCTGATCAACTCTTGGCGAGCCGCGTTGCCATCTTCACTGTCAACGTTAGCGGCTTTCAATAACGGCTCAATATCTTGCTCTTTGATCAGATCATTGAGTAGATTTTGTTGGTCATTGGTGAGTTTCTCACCAGTTAATAGCAGTGCGACCGCATCCGCAACAGGGCGATAGTTGGCTTGCTCATCAATAAACTCTTGATAATCATGGAAACGATTGGGATCGAGCAGGCGAAGACGTGCAAAGTGACTTTCTTGGCCCAGTTGCTCCGGCGTTGCGGTTAGCAGCAGAACAGAAGGGATATTCTCTGCCAAGGTTTCAATCACTTGATATTCACGACTAGGAGCTGCTTCACTCCATTGTAAATGGTGAGCTTCGTCGACAATCATCATATCCCAACCCGCTTCAACGAGCTGGTCGAAGCGCTGTTTGTTGCGACGTACAAAGTCTAATGAGCACAGCACCAACTGTTCTGTTTCAAATGGATTATCGCTGTCATGTTGCGCTTCACTATAACGACCATCATCAAACAGTGAAAAACGGAGGTTGAAACGACGTAACATCTCAACGAGCCATTGATGTTGCAAGCTTTCAGGCACAATGATTAACACACGTTCAACACGGCCTGCCATTAACTGTTGATGGATGATCATCCCAGCTTCAATGGTTTTACCCAGACCCACTTCATCGGCCAGTAATACGCGAGGGTGGTGGCGTTTACCTACCTCATTAGCGATATGTAGCTGATGTGGGATAAGGCTTGCGCGAATACCACGTAAACCTGTCGCTTGGTGCTTAACTTGCTCACTTTGAAATTTACGTGCGCGATAACGTAAAGCAAAGCGATCCATACGGTCAATTTGACCTGCAAATAGGCGATCTTGAGGTTTATTGAAGGTGAGTTTGCTGTCGAGAAAAACTTCTCTTAGGCTAACGCCTTGCTCTTCTGTATCAAGGCGAGTACCAATATAAGTGAGTAGGCCGTCATCTTCTGTGACGCTTTCGACCTTGAGTTGCCAGCCTTCATGGCTGGTAATGATATCACCTTCATTGAACATAACTCGGGTAATAGGTGCATCATTACGTGAATAGAGACGATTCTCACCACTGGCGGGAAAAAGTAAAGTCACCATACGGGCATCAATAGCCACAACGGCGCCTAATCCGAGTTCGCTTTCTGTATCGCTTATCCAGCGCTGACCAAGAGTAAATGGCATAGGTTTAACTCAGTTCCATAAATTTAATAGTTTATTTTTAGATTTTTTAAGACAAATTATATATTTGCCTTCACTCTGTGTTAGTAAACAAGGGCAATGTGAATATGAATTGTAGTCGCTGCCCAAAGGACAATTATTGTTAATTGTCTCGCAAACATAGTGTAGAAACGAAGTGCGAGATACCAAAGGGGCGTTATATTAATTCAAGCAAGGCTTATCGTCACCTGTTAAAAAAACAACAATACCAAAGCAATAGTGTTTCTCACTATTGTGCTATCAGGTATTTTCCCTTTTGATTCTAGCAATGAAGGTTTTCAACCAGAAGTTTGGTTGATGGTTTCCCATTTTAGCAAAAAATTGAGTAAAAATTAACCCCAATCTTAAAAGAGTAAAGTTATCTGACCCGTTAAAATAGTATCAAAATCATCTTGTAAAAAAGGTAAAATGGCGTCGGCAATAGGCTTTATCTGCTTCAAAATATAGTGCTCATAGTCAGGCTTTGCCGTGATAATTTCTAAAGGCTCAGGCCCCGCGAGAGTGATGATATAGCTTATCCATCCCCCATTTTGATACTGTTGTGGGCGCTGTTGTTGTAAATTGTATTCATCGGCTTTGCGAGCGGCTCTTACATGAGGCGGCACATTACGTTGATAATCAGATAATTTGCGGCGTAGACGCTTACGGTAAACAAGGCGTTCATCGTATTCGCCATTACGAATCGCTTGCACATAGTCACGGATAAATTCGCGGTAGGGTTGCCGATGAAAAATACGTGTATACAGCTCTTTTTGAAACAATTGTGCTAGCGGGGTCCAATCGGAGCGGATTGTCTCTAATCCCCTAAACACCATTTTATCCCCACTAAGTCCAGCATAACGCTTTTTACTGCCTGACTCGGAACCTCTAATAGTCGGCATTAAAAAACGTCGATAGTGGGTTTCGTACTCTAACTCAAGCACCCCTTCTAGCTGCCATTCATCCCGCAAATGCTGTTTCCACCAATTATTCACGTAATCACGCAGCTCGAAGCCAATTCTTTGTGCTTGCTCCTGTGTATGGGCTTCTTTCAACCAGACAAAAGTGGAGTCAGTATCCCCATAAATTACTTGATAGCCTTTGGCTTCGATTAATTGCTTGGTTATTTTCATGATCTCATGACCCCGCATGGTAATGGATGCGGTAAGACGGGGATCAAAAAAACGACATCCTTCAGCACCAAGGACGCCAGCAAAGGCATTCATAATAATTTTAAGTGCCTGAGATAATGGCGCATTACCTTCTCGTTTGGCTTTATCACGGCCTTGCCATATATGGCTGACAATATCAGGCAAACAGTGTGTTTTACGTGAAAACCAAGCTTGACGAAAACCGCGAACGGAATGTTGCTGATCAGGGTGAGCTAACCCTTCAATCATACCGGCAGGATCAATCAAAAAAGTACGAATAATCGAAGGGTACAAACTTTTATAGTCGAGTACTAATACCGAGTCATATAAACCGGGCTGTGAATCCATCACAAAGCCCCCGGGATTATGTTGTAGCTTTTGCTCTGTCAGGTTTGGTGCCACAAACCCTAAGCGATGCAGGCGGGGAATGTATAAATGTGAAAATGCCGCCACGGAGCCACCCATACGATCTACCGCCAGCCCAGTGACAGTCGAGCGTTCTTGCAAGAAAGCCATTAAATCGGTTTTTTCAAAAATACGATGGACTAATAGGCAGTCTTGAATATTGTAGTGAGCCAACGCGGGCTTATCATGATGAAAGCGGCGATTGATCTCATCCATACGGTCATAAGGGCTGTCAATGGCTTTCCCTTCACCCAGTAAATCTTGCGCAACAAACTCAAGACTGAATGAGGGAAAGTTCCATGTCGCTGCTTTGAGCGCATCTATGCCATCAATAATTAAACGACCTTCTGCCGAAGCGAAAAATACACCTTGTTTGAAGCCATGTTCACGCCACTCCAGCTTTTTCCCTTGGCGACCAAGCTGGAGTGGGATGCCATAACGTTCGGCGTGCTTTTGGAGTACATTTAAATCGAATTGGATGAGATTCCAGCCAATAATGGCATCAGGGTCATACTGTTGTAGCCATTCATTCAGTTTATCAAGCAATTGTGGGCGGCTATTCACATAAACAAGCCGATGGGTATTGTTGAGTGCAGAACCTTGCTCTGGCCCTAACATAAAAACCACATTATCACCGCAGCCGGATAACCCAATTGAATATAATTCACCGTATTGGCTGGTTTCTATGTCTAACGATACAGCTTTAATCAGTGGACGATAGCTATCACAAGGTTTGAGTTGGTATTCACCTTGTTGATTTTGTGAAAACCATACAGGCGCAGTGATAAAACGCTCCATAAGATAGCGCTCGCAGGGGCGAATATCCGTTTCAAGCAATTCAATACCGAGTTCTTGGCAGCGTTTATCCAGATTTTGTAATTGGCGATATTGTTGACAATAAATAGCCGCAACTTTTTCACGACGAAAATCGGATAACTCAACGGGGCGATAGGATAAGTTTGCTTGTTCATCAAGCAGAGGTTTGATCGCCGGTAGTGATGAAAGGGGAACAAAAGCGATGGCTTGTTGCAGAGGAACCGTCACTTTACGAGGGCCATTATCAGTGATAAGCCAATAGCTAACCTCAACCCCATGGCGGGTGTCTTTCCAATGACGACTTAAAATAAAGCCTTTTTCAGCAGGAGACATAAATTGAGGCATAGAGAGGCTCGCATCAATAATTAACAAGCCTACTATACGACATGGGTGGGGTTTTATACAGTATTTTTTGTTATGCCTAATAATTCAGAGGCTGAATTACTACCTGATAACAGTGTTTTGGTACAGCCGTCATACGCCACAGCACCTTCATGAATCACTAGCGTTCTTGGGGCGATTTGTAGTGCATCTTCAATATTATGCGATACCATGACCAGCGTGATATCTCGTGATTGGCAGATCTCATCAAGGAGTAATAGCATCTCATTGCGTAAGGCGGGATCGAGAGCTGAAAAAGGTTCATCCAATAAGAGGATTGGCTGCTGGCGGATCAAACAGCGAGCCAGTGCGGCCCGCTGGCGTTGCCCCCCTGATAATTGGGCGGGTAACCTATCAAGAAACTCATCGAGGCTAACTTGCGTAGCAATTAATTCAACCTGTTGTATTTGTTCTCGGCTTAACCTCAGCCCCGGATGTAACCCTAATCCAATGTTTTGTCTGACCGTTAAATGAGCAAATAGGTTATTTTCCTGAAATAACATCGAAACTGGGCGTTTGGCAGGAGGCGTGAAGGTATGATCAGCCCCTGCTAGCTGAATTGAGCCGCTTTTGGCAAATTGAAAGCCACTAATAAGGCTAAGCAGTGTACTTTTGCCCGCACCGCTAGGCCCCATTACAGCAACGCGCTCGCCTACTTTGATGGAGAAATCAAATTGCATATTCAGGTTATCATATTGATAATCAATGTTATTTAACTTTATCATAATCTTTTCCTGATATACGTTCGAGTAGGCTAAATAAAGTAAAACATAATAAAAGGAGTAACATCGCTGTTACGGCACCGTCATTTGTTCGATAAGCCCCTATTTGCTGATAAAGGTAATAAGGGAGAGTACGAAAATCTTCATTACCGAATAACGCCACGACCCCAAAGTCACCAATAGAAATAACGCAAGCAAAAGCGAGAGCTTGAGCGAGGGGCTTTTTTAACGCTTTTAATTCAATGATCCGTAATCGATTGAAGCCACCAATCGCTAGTGATTGGCAAAGAGGGTTGTAGCGTTCAGCCAGATCCCGCATTGGGTTTTCTAAGACTTTTAATGCATAAGGGATGGCAAGTAGGGCATTAGTCAATATGATTAACGCATAGGGCGATTCAGGAATACCAATCGTTTCATTAAAGAGAATAAAAAAACCAGTCGCAAGTACGATGCCAGGCATGGCTAAAATCACAAGCCCACTTAATTCCATCGCTTGCCCTAATTTTATTGCATGGCGTAAGCGTAATTCGCGGCTACTCCATAACAGCATCATGGTGAGCAAGACACACAATAGGCCAGCACATAACGCGATAAATAGCGATGTGGAAGCGGCTTGCCAAAGCGCGGATTGGTTAAGAACATCCAACAAACGGCCATTAACCCCATCAGCAATAATTGCGAGCAGGGGCGGAAGCAGCAGCAAAATAGCGGCGGTGATCACAAGGGCATCTCGTACTCGGCGAAAAATATTGTCTGCGGGATCATACCAATGATTGTGTTGGCTATGACCAATAGAAAACAAACTGTTTATTTTCTGACTGAGAAACATTAATCCAACACAGAAAAATAACTGGATGAGCGCCAAAATTGCAGCACGCCCCGGATCAAAGTCGTAATTAAGAGCTTGATAAATAGCCAGTTCAATCGTCGTTGCTGCGGGGCCACCACCAAGAGCAAGAACCGTTGCAAAGCTGGCAAAACAGAGCATGAAAATTAACGCTGCGGTAGGTAGCATCTGTCTACGCAAATATGGCCACTCTAAAATACGAAATTGTTGCCACTCATTAAGCCCGAGTTGTGCTGCAATTTGCCGCTGCTCTATTGATATACTTTCGAGCGATTGCAGCAACATACGAGTAGCAAGTGGCATATTAAAGAAAATGTGGGCAAGTAAGATCCCCTTTAGGCCATAAGGGGTGAATTGGTATTCGATACCGACCAACTGAAAGAGTGATGAGAGCCAGCCTGTTTTTCCATAAACAGATAAAATACCAAAAACAGCGACAAGGACGGGTAAAACAAGCGTCATTGCACAGAGGCGTAAAAATAGCGTTCTACCGGGGAAGCAGCGTCGATAGAGCGCTCTGGCAAGGAGAATGGCAGGCAGTACAGAGAACAGCGCTGATAAAAAGGCTTGCCAAAAAGTAAAGCCGATCACATGCCATAAGTAGCGGTCGCTAAAAATCTCACTCCATGAAGTTTCAGGCGAAAAAAGCCACAGTGCACCAAAAGCCAATAGTGCAACAGACACTAATAAACCAGAGGCCAAAGCCCCCGGTATAAGTGATAAATTAATTAACGACTGACGGCGGATTGCCATAAACGGACCCATGACTGACGTTCTTTGGCAACTTCTTGTGCACTAAATTGCAGTGATTTTTTAGGCACAGGAAGGACGTTATAAACTTCAGGGAGTGGTGTATCAATGACAGGATACATCCAATTAGTCGTAGGGAGTGTATTTTGGAATTCAGGCGTTAACATAAATTGTAAAAACTGCTTTGCCAGCTCAGGTTGCGAGCTATTTTTCAATCTTGCTGCAACTTCCACTTGCATATAGTGCCCTTCATCAAATAAGGCAGCCGCATAATTATCTTTATTATCATTGAGTATTTGATAACCCGGCGATGAAGTGTAGCTAAGTACAAAGTCACCTTCGCCCTTGAGGAATAAGCCATAGGACTCACTCCAACCTTTTGTCACTGTTAGGGTTTTATTCGCTATTTTTTGCCACGCATCGGCAGATTTATCGCCATAGAGTTTTTCAATCCACAGCATTAAGCCTAAGCCGGGTGTGCTGGTTCGAGGGTCTTGGTAAATAATTTTCCATGGCTGCTCACTATTGAGTAGCTCATTCATGCTTTTGGGTGGGTTTTTGATTTTATCTGTGTCATAGATAAACGCAAAATAACCATAGTCATATGGGATAAAAGTTGAATTATTCCACTCAATAGGTAATTTCATTGCATCAGTATTGATCTCTGCTGGCGCAAATAACCCTGTGTTCTCGGCAGAATCTATCAAGTTATTATCTAGCCCTAACACGATGTCCGCTTTACTTTTTTTCCCTTCCATACGTAAACGATTGAGAAGAGCGACACCATCTCCTAACGAAACGAGCTTAAGTTCACAATGACATTGTTTTTCGAAATTTTTTTTAATTTGTGGCCCAGGTCCCCATTCGGCAGCAAATGAGTCATAGGTGTAAACGGTTAAAGTCGGCTTTTCTGCCCATGCTATATGGGTAATACCGAGAGCAGTAAGTGCAAAGAGTGACTGAATGAGCGATTTTTTAAACATGTTTTTTCCTGCGTTAGAGAGAAAGCACACAGGATTTGAGAGGGCACCATAACAAATTATGTTGATGGTAGCTCAAATCCCTACGCCGGCATTGCCCGGATCAGGTTCTACGGGTTAATTCTCAGCCTAAATAATGTTTGGCACCCCGTTGAGATAGACGCTATTGTAGTGTCTTTACTCATATCTGCAAACTCTATTGATATAGGTTTACCAGTTAGGGTATGTGTGAAACAATTAGTTATCTTTCAAATTTGGTTATTGAGGTAGTCTGGTGATCGATGATGATGGCTACCGCCCGAATGTAGGAATTGTAATTTGTAATCGGCAAGGGCAGGTTTTATGGGCCCGCCGCTATGGTCAACATTCATGGCAATTTCCTCAGGGAGGAATCAACCCAGGGGAATCGCCAGAACAGGCTATGTACCGTGAATTGTTCGAAGAGGTTGGCCTACAACGTAAAGATGTTAGGTTGTTAGCTTCAACTCGCAATTGGTTGCGTTACAAATTACCCAAGCGTTTGGTGCGTTGGGACACAAAACCTGTTTGTATCGGGCAGAAACAGCGTTGGTTTTTACTACAACTTCAATGCAATGAAGCAGATATAAACGTTCAGCGCAGTAAATCGCCAGAATTTGATGGCTGGCGATGGGTCAGTTATTGGTATCCTGTGAGGCAAGTGGTCTCTTTCAAACGGGAAGTGTATCGCCGTGTTATGAAAGAATTTGCACCTGTTGTCATGTCATTACAGGAACAAAAGCCAGTACAAAGACCTGCATTTACTCACCGTAGGCGTGGAGCGAGATAATATCATGTTGACGCGTCTACGTGAGATTGTTGAAAAAGTTGCCATGGCGACAAGTTTAACCGGAGCGCTAGAAGTTTTGGTCAATGAAACTTGTCATGCCATGCAGACTGACGTTTGTTCAATTTATTTGGCAGACCACTCACGTCAATGCTATTACCTAATGGCAACCCGCGGGTTAAAAAAGCCTAGCGGTGTTGCTATTCGCCTTGGTTTTGATGAGGGAGTCGTTGGTGCGGTTGGACGCCAGTCTGAGATGTTGAATCTTGCCGATATCCGTGAACATCCCGAATTTAAATACCTTCCCCAATTAAAAGAAGAGCGATTGAAAGCCTTTTTAGGTGTCCCTATCGTATATCGTCGCCAATTACTTGGGGTGTTAGTCGTTCAACAACGTGAGCGACGTTTCTTTAGCGAAACCGAAGAATCTTTTATGGTGACGCTATCCATGCAATTAGCCGTAATATTGTCGCAAGCGCAAACCAAAGGGGTGTTTGGTCAATATAGGCAAAGCCGTATTAAAGCCATTTCAGTTTCTCAGGGAATTGTCATGGCATATGGCTGGCAAGATAGCTCACAACCGTCATTCGACAGTATTTGTGAGGCGTGTGCCTTAGACCAAAATGCGGAAAAACAGCGTTTAATAACTGCGATAGAAAATGCCGCCTCAGAATGCCGCCGTATCAGCAAACGTTTTATTGCAAACTCCCAAAAAGAGAGTGCTGCGATTTTCGACCTCTACAATCATCTACTCCATGACCCTCAACTAAAAAAACGCTTATTTTCCGCAATCGAACAAGGCTCAATGGCGGAGTGGGCGGTTAAAATCGTTATTGAAGACTATGTTGAGCAGTTTTCACGCTTACGTGATCTCTACCTTCGCGAAAGAGGAGCCGATCTACGCGCGTTAGGACAGCGTTTGCTATTCCATCTGGATGACAGCTTGACTTCAATGGATCAGTGGCCTGAACGTTTTATTTTAGTGGCGGACGAATTGAGCGCGAGTTTGTTAGCTGAAATGCCATTAGAGCAACTTGCAGGTGTTATCGTGCGAGATGGCGCGACACACTCTCATTCGGCTATTTTGATACGGGCAATGGGGATCCCCGCGATAATGGGGGCGGATATTGACCCTTCATTGCTTCACAACCGCTTTTTGATCCTTGATGGTTATCGTGGTGAAATTTTCATAGAGCCTGAAAATATTGTTGCTCAGGAATATAAACAAATTATTGCAGAGGAAGATGTACTGAGTCGGCTCGCTGAAGGTGCACTTGAGCAGGAATCAGAGTTAAAAAATGGCGAGCGCGTACATATCCATCTGAATGCAGGTTTAAGCCCCCGTTATGAACAGCAGATCAATGTCGCTGTTGATGGTGTTGGGTTATACCGCACAGAACTCCCTTTTATGCTCCATAATGGCTTCCCGTCAGAGGATGAGCAGAAGCAGTTATACCAAGAGATTTTGCAGTTATTTGCCGATAAGCCTGTGGTATTGAGGACATTAGACATTGGTGCAGATAAGCAATTACCTTATATGCCAATAAATGAAGAAAACCCATGCTTAGGTTGGCGAGGCATTCGCGTGATGCTAGATCAGCCAGAAATTTTCTTAATCCAGCTTAGAGCTATGCTACATGCAAATGTTGCAACACAAAACTTGCGCATATTACTGCCGATGATCACGAGTATCAATGAGGTGGATGAAGCGCTCACATTGATTAAGCGGGCAAAAGAAGAAGTAAGTTTAGCAACGGGGCAAACCGTTCCTATGCCGGAAATTGGGGTAATGCTTGAAGTTCCGTCTTTACTGTTTCTTCTTCCTGAGTTAAAAAAACGGATAGATTTTATCTCAATTGGAACGAATGATCTGACGCAATATTTACTTGCAGTTGACCGCAACAATACGCATGTTGCCACCATTTATGACAACCTCCATCCTTCAATGATCCGTTTTTTAGCAAAAGTTCATGAAGAGTGTCAACGGGTTGGGATATCAGTCAGTGTTTGCGGTGAAATGGCGGGGCAACCCCTTGGGGTGATGGCGTTAATTGCATTAGGCTATCGTTCCTTAAGTATGAGTGGAAGAAGCGTACCAAGAGTGAAGTATCTTATTCGAGGGCTACAGCCTGAAAAAGTTGAGCAGCTAGTGCCTGAGCTTTTAACTGCGGAAACAAGCGACAGTATTAGGCAAATAATAAGTCTATTTATGGAGAAAAATGGGCTTGGTGGCTTTGCTCGAGGCGGGATCTAATCTGCCTTATTCACCTGCGTATGAGCTATGCTATGATGCGCTATGATTTTAGATTAACAAATAAAGTGGGGAACGATGAGTAACAGCTACTTAGCATTTCCGGAAATTGATCCCGTAATGTTCTCAATTGGGCCAGTATCACTACACTGGTATGGTTTTATGTATCTTGTAGGGTTTGTTTTCGCATTGTGGCTTGCTAGTCGCCGTGCAAGCAAACCAAATAGCGGTTGGACAAAAAATGAGGTTGAGAACTTACTCTATATTGGCTTTGTAGGTGTCTTTGTCGGTGGAAGACTCGGCTATGTTTTCTTCTACAACCTTCCTGTATTTTTAGATGACCCCCTTTATTTATTTAAGGTTTGGGATGGCGGTATGTCGTTCCATGGCGGTTTAATTGGTGTTATTTGTGCAATGATGTGGTTTGCGCATCGTACACGCCGTCGTTTTTTGCAAGTTTCAGATTTTGTCGCTCCACTGATCCCATTTGGTCTTGGCATGGGGCGGATAGGTAACTTTATTAATGGTGAGTTGTGGGGGCGTGTAACACTTGATACCCCATGGGCATTTTTATTCCCTAATTCCCGTAGTGAAGATATTCAACTTGCGGCACAAGACCCTTCATTAATCCCTATTCTAGAGCAGTATGGCGTGCTTCCTCGCCACCCATCTCAACTTTATGAGATGTTTTTAGAAGGCGTTGTGTTATTCCTTATCCTTAACTTATTTGTCCGTAAACCTCGCCCAATGGGCAGTGTTTCAGGTTTATTCTTAATTGGTTATGGTGCATTCCGCATTATCGTTGAGTTCTTTAGGCAGCCTGATGCTCAGCTAGGCTTATTCAGTGGGATCAGTATGGGCCAAATTTTATCAATACCGATGATTATTATTGGTGTGTTGATGATCATTTGGGCATATAAGTATGGTAAAAATGTTCCCGCACATAAGCCTGATAATAAAGAGCAGCAGCCAAGTAAATAAATCAATATAGGGTTGTCATACTCCAAGTAGTTAGGTTGTCGGCTAAGTTTCCTCACATTTAGCCACAACCTGAATGGTTGATTTATTTGCCGCCAAGCGGTACTTCGCGTTAGTTAAAATCTATTAATATTATAAGGTTACAGTTATCGGCAATTTTGTAGCCTATTGAGTAAGAGAGTGATTATGAAGCAGTATCTTGAGTTATGTCAGCGCATCATTGATGAAGGCCAGTGGGTTGAAAATAAACGTACAGGGGTACGTTGTTTAACTGTGATTAATGCTGATCTGGAATATGATGTTGCGAATAACCAGTTTCCATTAATCACGACCCGAAAAAGCTTTTATAAGGCAGCTATTGCCGAGCTATTAGGCTACCTACGTGGCTATGATAGCGCAGCTCAGTTTCGTGAAATTGGCTGTAATACATGGAATGCTAATGCCAATGAAAACCAAGCATGGCTAAATAACCCCCATCGAAAAGGTGAAGATGATATGGGACGTGTATACGGTGTCCAAGGTCGCTCTTGGCAACGTCCTGATGGTTCACACCTTGATCAGCTTAAAAAGGTAGTTAATAACCTAAAAAATGGTATTGATGACCGCGCTGAAATCATTACTTTTTATAACCCCGGTGAATTTGAAATGGGGTGTCTGCGTCCTTGCATGCACACCCATACATTTTCATTATTAGGTGATACCCTCCATTTGACCTCTTATCAACGTAGTTGTGATGTACCACTAGGTTTAAACTTTAACCAAGTGCAGTGCTTTGTATTATTGGCATTAATGGCACGAATTACGGGTCATAAAGCAGGTAAGGCGTACCATAAAATTGTGAATGCGCATATTTATGAAAACCAATTGCCATTGATGCGTGATGTACAGTTGAAGCGTGAACCTTTCCCTTTGCCTTCATTATCGATAAACCCTCAAATTAAAACGTTGGAAGATATTGAAACTTGGGTTAGCACTGATGACTTCACCCTAGAGGGGTATCAGTGCCACGAAGCTATCAAGTATCCATTTACGGTATAACGCAACCTAGAGATACGTTGATAAACCAAGGCGTATGGTCATTTTGAACCGCGCCTTGGTTTTTTTTTACCTTTTCCAAATTCAGTTTGTTACCTCTTTTTTTCGCCCTCATCATTTTTTGCGAAGCGCTTCCTAAAATAACGAAACAGCTATTATGAATTTCATAATAGTTTGCGAAAGGCTATGTAGAGTGAACTAATCACGCTGTTTTTATTTGCCATCGTCGACAATATTAAGTGCACATTTTGCGAAGATAATGGCGGCGATATATGGAAATTCGAATAGTGAAAGGAGAGAAAGGCTTCACGCTCATTGAGCTTTTAGTGGTGTTATTTATTTGTTCTTTAGCTTTGTTACCCGCGTTATATAACTGGCAGCAACAACAGCAAAAGTTACGCTTAATTGATGCTGCACGGCAGGTTACCGTATTTATTTACCGTCATTTGATGGAGAGTGTTTATTTAAATCGACATCGCATTTTATCGATAGCACTCTCTCAAGGAGAATGGACGTTAAGCATCAAAGAGGCCGGAGCTAGAAAATCCATTGCAGCATTAGCATCGACCCAATTTGAAGGCATTGAAATTAAAACGGCTTCTCGTTTATCTGTTGATTTTTATGGGAAGCAAGGGACTAGCCACTCTTTTCGTCTTGAATTGAAAAATGATTTTGGGCAGATCACGGTATTCATGTCAGCGATGGGGCGGATCAGGGTGTGTAGCAATGATAAACTGACTGGAATTCCGCGTTGTTGAGTTTCTCTTATGAAAATCAATGAACAACACGGTTTTTCCTTAGTTGAAACATTGATAGCAATGGCTATCAGTAGCTTAGTTTGTCTTGCTGCCATTGCTGTTCTCCCGAATTTGTTTAAACAGACTCACCAATCTTATATTCAGTATCAGGTAGATAGGGAGGTTAGGCAGGTGCTTATTAATATGGAAAAGGATTTTAGGCGTATTGGCTATTGTAGTAGTTTCTCTTGCCAAGGAGAGCCTATCAAGATCGGTGCTAAATTTTTAGGTCGTCACCCTAATTCCTGCATTATTTTCGCTTACGATCAAAATTTATCAGGTACATGGAGACCTGTCAGAGGCAGAAATAAGGAGTCTGATTTTTTTGGTTACCGGCTCAATGATAGAAAATTAGAGTCAAACCGTAATGTGATGGATTGTGATGGCAATCGGTGGTTATCCTTGTTTGACCCCTTAATGATTAAAGTGAATTCAATGAGATTTACTTGGGATCAATCACAATCAATACTTGAAATGAGCCTTGATATTGAAAGCCCTCATTTGCCTCACAAAGTGCTGCATTATCGTACCGCTGTTTTGCTGAGAAACTTACGATGAGGCGAGTTAGGGAGCAAAGAGGAAACATTGCGTTAGTCATGGTCATTGTATTGATGACTATGGGGTTATTATTATTAAAAACCTTACATTTTTATCAAGATAATGCCCGTGATGAGTTTTTTCGTGAAAAAAACTATATCGAAGCTTTTAACCAAGCAGAATCAGCGCTAGCGTGGGGGTTAAAGCAATCTTGGCGGTTAACGACGTACAGAGGGGCAAATTGGCAATGCCAACGACCACCAACTCAAACGTGGGTGAGCTGTATTAAACATTATAAGAGTGGGCAGTTTGTTTTATCGGGCAAAGGTCTATATAAAGGGCGGCACTATGTGACGGTTTATCGTTGGGTCGCGCCTATCTCTAAAACCCAAAAAGTCAGGCCACGTATAAAAGGTTGGTTGGATTATTGCCCTGTTAATCAAAAAGGATTTTGTTCATGAGGTCGCCCACCAGTCAACAGGAAGGTTTCGCATTAATAGAATCAATGATCGCCCTCGTTGTTTTTGCTATTTTGTTAATTGCTCTGTTAAACTACAGCCAATATATTACCTTGAATTTCAATTGGATATTTCATAATTCAATAGCATTAAGAGAGTTACAGAGCAATTTGGAACGCACAACGGTGGGTGTGGTGCCCATCCCTGAAAATTCAGGGGGTATGTACCCCGATTGGCAGCTAAGCTCACAGACATTCACCGTATTAGATGGTTGTCGTGATATCAAAGTAACCCTATCAACGACTAGGCAAGCACTTTCTCTAAACCGCTGGTTTTGTAGAACAGGAGATAACAATGTTTCAGGTTTATCATTCTAATCAGTTAGAGCTGTTAAAGGAACTGATAGCTCACTTAATGGAGAATGAGCCTCTTTCTCACCCGTTCGAACAAGAGATAATCTTGGTACAAAGCCCCGGTATGTCTCAATGGTTACAGATAGAATTAGCAAAACGCTTCGGAATAGCAGCGAATATTTATTATCCATTACCGGCAACCTTTATTTGGGATATGTTTCGACGGGTATTACCGGATATACCAAAAGAGAGCGCTTACACTAAGCAGGCGATGACATGGAAGTTGATGAAAATCTTACCTGAAGTGATCGATGAAGATGAATTTGAGCCACTACGCCATTACCTTCATAATGACTTAGATAAACGTAAGCTACATCAACTTGCTGGGCGTGTCGCGGATCTATTTGACCAATATTTAGTATATCGGCCTCAGTGGATTGAAAAATGGCAACAAAATGAGCTTATTGATGGTTTAGGAACCAATCAGCTATGGCAGAAACGGTTATGGCTGCGGTTAGTTGCTTATACTGACTCACTTGGGCAATCCCCATGGCACCGAGCGAATCTTTATCAGAGCTTTATCGATAAATTGTCCACCACTCAGGGCGTACGAGATGCTCTACCAAAACGCATTTTTATTTGCGGTATCTCTTCATTACCACCTGTTTACCTGCAAGCATTGAATGCCATTGCAGAACACACAGATATCCATTTAATGTTTACTAACCCTTGCCGCTACTATTGGGGGGATATCCATAGCCACGCTTTTCTCGCAAAACTTCAAAAAAGAAAACTGCATCATTATATTGATAAGCATGAAATATCACGTTTTAAAATAGATGAGCATGCTCAAGGGTTATTTAATGCAGAGGGAGAGCAAGAGTTAGCGAACCCACTGCTGGCATCATGGGGAAAATTGGGGAGAGATAACCTCTATTTTATTTCACAAATCGATGGTGCAAATGAAATTTCAGCATTTGTGGATACCGATCGTAGTTGTTTACTAGAGCATTTGCAGCAAGACATTTTAGATCTCGAAAACCATGCTCAGCTAGGAACCACATTAACGGATTACAATACAAGTCAAAATAAGCGGGTATTAACCTTATCTGATCAATCCGTCACATTTCATTCTTGCCACAGTGCTCAAAGGGAAGTGGAAGTTTTACAAGACAAATTATTGGCGCTGTTTGAACAAGACCCCTCATTGACCCCGAGGGATATCATTGTGATGGTTTCGGATATTGATAGTTATACTCCATTTATCCAAGCCGTCTTTGGTAATACCGCGTCTAAGCGATATATCCCGTTTTCTATTTCAGATAGAAAAGCCTTACAAGCACACCCAATCTTACAGGCATTTATACTGTTACTCGACCTGCCTCAAAGCCGTTTTTCAACGGAGCAAGTACTCACATTACTTGAGGTCTCTGCTTTTGCTGCACGCTTTGATATTGATGAAAGGGAATTAGGCTTGTTACGCAGGTGGGTTAATGAATCAGGTATCCGCTGGGGATTGGATGATGATAACGTTCGCGCTTTATCGCTTCCAGTGATAGGGCAAAATACCTGGGAGTTTGGTTTAAGTCGCATGCTGTTAGGTTATGCGATGGACAGTCGATATGGCCCTTGGCATGATGTTTTACCGTATGATGAAAGTAGTGGTTTAGCTGCTCAATTAGCAGGTAAACTCGCTTTATTAGTGAATACACTAAAAGAATGGCGAACCTTACTAGACGTTGAAAGAACTCTTGATGAGTGGAAAGAGGTTTGCCAGCAGCTAATTGACAGCTTCTTTCACGTTGACGGAGATGCTGAGTTAGTACTTACTCTTGTTACAGAGCAGTGGCATAAAATTATCCAAAATGCGCAGGGCTCTGGCTATGATGAACAGGTGCCTTTACGCTTAATTCGGGATGAATTGGCAGTCTGTTTCGATGAAGAGAAGATCAGCCAACGCTTTTTAGCGGGAGCTATCAATTTTTGTACACTAATGCCTATGCGTTCAGTGCCCTTTAAGGTGGTCTGCTTGCTAGGCATGAATGATGGTATCTATCCTCGAACAATTCCGCCATTAGGGTTCGATTTAATGGCAGAAAAACCAGCTAGAGGGGATAGGAAGCGTAGGGATGATGACCGTTATCTGTTTTTGGAAGCATTGAATTCAGCTGCACAACAGCTCTATATCAGTTATATCGGCTTATCTATCCAGGATAATCAGGTGTGTAACCCATCGGTATTGGTTACCGAGTTGTTAGATTATATTTGCCAGAGTTTCTGTCTGGAAGGCGATGAAGCCCTTAATATTGATGACAGCGCGATAAAATTAAAAGAGCATTTGGTGTTCCAACACAATAGAGTGCCATTTGCGAAAGAAAACTTTATAGCTAATTCACCCTATCAAAGCTTTGCGAGTGAGTGGTTACCAGCGGCCAAAACAACTTTTCAAGGGAACAAATCATTTATCTCTATCTTGGATGAACGAGAGCCAGTGACCGATATTTCGATTGAACAACTGTTACGCTTCTATCGGCACCCAATTAGGGCTTTTTTCCAGCAGCGCTTAAAAATTCATTTTACGATTGAAGAAACAGAGCTACCAGAAGATGAACCTTTTATTCTGGATAGGTTACAGCGCTATAAAGTGAATGAGCGACTTTTAGCCTTACTCATTAAAGATGAGAATCCGGCACCTTTATATCAGGCATTAAGGGCGGCGGGGCAGTTACCCGCAAAACAATTTGGTCAGCTTTTTTGGGAGCAGCAAGTTAAGGATATTGCGCCACTTGCGGAGAAGATTAAAGAGCAGAATGCACAACTATTTGATCACGTTATTGATATTCAAATTAATGGCATCAAAATTAATGGGGTATTAAAGAATATTCATGAAAAAGGGGTGTTGCGCTATCGGCCTGCCTATTTAACCGCAAATGATGGCGTTCAGCTGTGGGTTGAACACTTATTATTTAATTTTGCTATCGCTGAAGGTGAGAGTATCGCGCTTGGTAGAGAGAATAGCATTTGGCACTTTTCTAGTGTAAAACAAGACGATGCGAAAAAATACTTAGAGCAATTAATCACAGGTTACTGTGATGGGCTAAATTCACCACTATTATTGTTAAATCAAAGCGGTTGGAACTGGTTGTCCGCTTGCTTTGATAAAAAGAGCAAACAGTATGACTTTGTTTCTGAGGAGATTCAGCAAAAAGCACTGTCCGCATTAATGCAAAGTCTTCAAGGTTCTTCAATGAAAAGAGGTGAAATGGAAGACGATTATGTTTTACGAGTTTGTAGAAACATCGATCAGAACTTAATTCAGGCGCTGTTGGAAAATACTCAGCGTTACCTTCTGCCAATGGCAGAACATTTAAAATAAAAAGGGGAGCATTAAAGGATGCTACGTTTATCCAAAAGTATCGCTCAATTTTTCTTGTTGTTGGCCTTAGTGGCTTGGGGGGGAGCGGTAGCCGCACAACCCCTTTGGCAAGTTTTACCTGAGACTATCAATAAGAGTGAAAATGACCCAAGAACTTATCAAGCCATCAAGTTAAATAATGGCATGGTTGTTCTATTGGTGTCCGATCCTAAAGCGACAAAGTCATTAGCGGCGGTATCCATTCCTGTTGGAAGTCTAGAAAATCCAGATAGTCAATTGGGGTTAGCGCACTATTTAGAACACATGGTGTTGATGGGATCTAAAAAATATCCAGAACCAAGCAGTTTGTCTGAGTTTTTGCAAAAACACGGTGGTAGTCATAATGCAAGTACTGCCGCTCATCGTACTGCTTATTATTTGGAAGTTGAAAATAGTGCACTTCAACAAGCAACCGATCGATTGGCTGATGCATTGGCAGATCCATTGCTCGACCCAACTAATGCAGACAGAGAGCGTAATGCGGTCAATGCTGAACTGACGATGGCGCGCTCCCGTGATGGCATGCGGTTATGGCAGGTTCGTTCGGAAACGTTAAATCCTCAGCATCCGAACTCACGTTTTTCCGGTGGGAACTTAGAGACGCTACAAGATAAACCGAACAGTAAATTACAAGCAGAGCTGGTGGGTTTTTATAAGCAATACTACTCTGCAAATTTGATGAATGGTGTGCTTTATGGCGACCAGTCTATAGAGTCATTGGCAAAAATAGCAGCAGAAACCTTTGGACGCATCCCAGATCGTCAAGTCACTGCACCATCGACAGATGTGCCAGCCGTTACAGATAACGAAAAGGGGATCATCATTCACTATGTTCCCGCTCAGCCACAAAAAGCAATTCAGCTTGAGTTTAGCATAAAAAACAATATGGCTGACTTTCGTAGTAAAAGTGATGAGTATATTGGTTACCTAATTGGGAATCGCAGCCCAGGTACGCTTGCTGATTGGTTAATATCTCAAGGGCTTGCCGAAGGGATCAGTGCGTCATCAACACCAAATGCAGATCGCAATGATGGTGTTTTCTCAATTTATATTACGTTAACCGATAAAGGGTTAGCAGAGCGCGATCAGATTATTGCGGCTGTTTTCTCTTATATCGATTTACTGAAAAAAGACGGTATTAATAAAAATTATTTTGAAGAAATTGCCAATGTACTGAATCTCTCTTTTCGTTATGGCTCCATTGTCAGAGATATGAATTACATTGAGTGGTTATCAGACCAAATGATCAATGTACCAGTGAAGCATGTACTGGACTCAGATTATATTGCTGACAAGTATGATCCTGCTGCCATTAAGGCTCGTCTATCTGAATTAACGGCAAAAGATGCGAGGATTTGGTTTATTAGCCCGGATGAGCCTCATAACAAAAAAGCTTACTTTGTGAATGCACCTTATCAGGTTGATAAAATTACAGAAAAGCAGTTAGCACAATGGGATAAATTGGAATCTAAAATGAAATTTAGATTGCCTGAATTAAACCCATACATTCCTGATAACTTGTCATTAATTAAGGTTGATAAGACATATAAGCACCCAGAGCTTATCTATCAAACAGATAACACTCGAGTGCTCTATATGCCTAGCCAATATTTCGCGGACGAACCGAAGGCAACAATTAATTTATCTCTTAGAACGAAAGAGGGGATGCAGGATGCTAAATCGCAAGTGACAGGCGCGTTACTGCAATATATCGCTTCTTTAAAAATGGATGAATTGCAATACCAAGCATCCGTTGCTGGGATGTCTGTTTCTGTTTCCCAAGGACTTGGCTTACAGTTTAATGCGAGTGGTTATACACAGCATTTACCTGAGTTGTTTTTATCAATGACCAAGCTTTATGTCAGCTTTGAACCTACCGAAAGGGAACTGGCTCAGGCGAAATCTTGGTATCAGGAGCAAATTAAAGTTGCTAATAATGCCAAAGCTTATGAATTAGCGATGCAACCACTGCGTCGTATCGATACCGTACCTTATTTTGAGCAAGAAGAACGGTTATCAGTGCTTGATAGCATTTCGCTAAAAGATATTACAGATTATCGTAGCAAAGTTGTGGATAGTGCAGCGCTACAGGCGATGGTTATTGGTAATTTAACCGATAAACAAAGCGTGAAAGTGATCCAAGATGCCCAAAAGTTACTTAAGAGCAAAGGAACAAATTGGTGGCGTGGTGATATCGTCGTTGTTGATAAACCATATTTAGCGGATTTCCATCACCAAGCTCAAAGTACAGATAACGCTTTGGCAGAGATATTTATCCCTGAAGGTTACAGCCGTATTGAAGGGGCGGTATTGTCTGGCCTTCTGTCTAATATCATTCAGCCTTGGTTTTACGATCAACTAAGAACAAATGAGCAACTTGGGTATGCGGTTTTTGCTTTCAAAGTTGGGTTAGGTGACCAGTGGGGAATTGGTTTCTTATTGCAAAGTAACGCAAAAACACCGGACTACTTGAACTCTCGTTACCAAGAGTTTTATCAAGTTGCGCTCGATAAGCTGAACAAACTACCAGCCCAAGAGTTTGAACAGTATAAACAATCGATTATTACTGAAATGAAACAACCTCCACAAACTTTCTATGAAGAGGTTGGACGTTATTCTTCAGACTTTAACCGCAATATTTTTACGTTCGATACCCGAGAGAAAGTACTCGCGTTATTTGAGAAAGTGACTCAGCAGCAAGTGATTGAGTACTACCAAAAAGCGGTGATGAAACGTCAAGGGTTAGCGTTGGCATCTCAAGTTATTGGTCAAGATGTCAATGAAAAAACAGGATATGCACCACTAAAAGGCTGGGTGTTCTATCCGAATGCGTCAGAATTTCAAAAAATCTTGCCAGTTAAGGAAGATGCGAAGTGAGTAAAATGCAGATAAGTTCCCAATTGTTAGATGCTTTTTCGTTACCATTACAAGGCCAACGGTTAATTGAAGCCTCTGCGGGTACAGGCAAAACCTATACGATAGGGATACTCTATCTGCGTTTACTATTAGGGTTAGGGGGGGAGAATGCTTTCCCCCGACCTCTTACAGTTGAAGAAATTCTCGTAGTGACATTTACAGAAGCCGCAACTAATGAATTACGAGGGCGTATACGTGAGCGAATTCATAAAATGCGCCTTGCTTGTATCCGTGATGGGGTCGGTTTCGAAAAAGAGCCGGAATATTTAGAGCTACTCTCGCAAATTCCAACACCAGAGCAACGTGAGTTTGCCATAAATTGGTTACTTACCGCTGAGCGTCAAATGGATGAAGCTGCGATTTATACCATTCATGGCTTTTGTCAGAGAATGTTAGTTCACAATGCTTTTGAATCAGGCGTTTTATTTGAACAGACGATGATCCAAGATGAACTTCCGATTCAAAAGCAAGCTTGTGCTGATTTTTGGCGGCGTCATTTCTATCCACTCGATTATTCAATGGCAAAAGTTGTTTTGTCACAATGGAATAGTCCGGAAGCATTACTGGCGGATATTAAGCCTTTTTTACAAGGTGATATGCCATACATAGTTAATGAAACGCCAAATAAAGAAACCTTTGAAGAGCGTCACCAGCGTTTAATCGAACTCATTACTCAAGTGAAGTCTTTATGGCTAGTAGGGTGCTCTGAGATTGAAAAACGGATTGTTAGCTCAGATGTTGATAAACGTAGTTATAGCTCGCGCTTTTTACCGAGCTGGTTAGATAAAATGGCACGCTGGGCAGAGGAAGAAACACAAGATTACCAACTGCCAAAAGAAATTATTCGGTTTTCGCAAGCTGCCTTACATGATAAATCGAAAAGTGGCTCAGGCCCTGAGCACGAGGTATTCGCGCTCATTGATGAACTTCTTTCGCAATCCCTAACCATTAAAGATCTGATTATTCCCGTTGCCATAACAGAAGTTAGGCAAAACATTGCCCGAGAAAAACACAGTAGAGGCGAAATGGGGTTTGATGATTTGCTCACTCGCTTAGATAACGCATTAAAAAAGCAGGGCGGAGATTACTTAGCTAAAGCCATTAGCCAGCGTTTCCCTGTTGCGATGATTGATGAGTTTCAGGATACCGACCCTCAACAATATCGTATTTTTCAGCGGATTTATCATGAGGTTGAAAATAGTGCATTGTTATTTATTGGTGACCCTAAACAAGCTATTTATGCGTTTCGCGGCGCTGATATTTTTACTTACATTGCAGCGAAAAAGCAGGTTAGTGCTCACTATACACTAGAAACTAACCATCGCTCCTCCGAGCAAATGGTTGAAGCTGTTAACCGTATTTTTAGCCATTGCGAAAAACCTTTTATTTTTGAGCAGATCCCATTTAACCCTGTCAACTTTGCAGCCAAAAATGCGGGCAAGATATTAAAGCATCATGGTCAAGCAGTAAAAGCGCTAACATTTTGGCAAATTGATGCAGAAGCGGTTTCTATTGCTGATTATGAGCAAACAATGGCATCACAATGCGCCGCACAGATCAGTCAATGGTTACAAGGGGGAGCTGAGGGAACAAGCTTATTTCAGCATAGTGATGGAAAACAACATCCGGTTTCTGCGGCTGATATTACAGTCTTGGTGAGAAGCCGACGTGAAGCAACACTGATCCGTGATGCACTCAATCAGTTGGGTATCCCATCTGTCTTCCTATCGAATAGAGAAAGTGTTTTTGCGACCCAAGAAGCGCGTGACCTTTTATGGATTTTACAAGCGGTACTGTCGCCAGAAAAAGAGCGTATTTTACGTAGTGCACTAGCAACGGGAACTTTAGGGCTAAACGCCAAAGAGATTGATGCGCTAAATTACGATGAAAAGGCATGGGAAGCGCTGGTGGATGAGTTTTCTCAATACGCGCTAATTTGGCGTAAGCGCGGGGTTCTGCCGATGCTTCGGGTTCTGATGGCGGAGCGCCATATTGCAGAATCATTGCTTTCTGCCGTGGAAGGTGAACGTCGTTTAATGGATTTGATGCATATTGGTGAACTGCTTCAAGAGATGTCTCTTCAATTAGAAGGAGAGCACACATTAGTGCGTTGGTTAACACAGCAAATTGCTCATCCTGATCATCAATCGAACGCACAGCAAATGCGTTTAGAAAGTGATAAACACCTAGTTCAAATCAGTACCATCCACAAATCAAAAGGCCTTGAATACAAGATTGTTTGGCTGCCATTTGCGAGTAATTTTTTACCACAATCAAAGGCGCTGTACCATGACAGGGAGAATTACGGCACTCATTTAGACTTAGATGATAGTGAAGAGAACGTTGCGCTTGCGGATGAAGAGCGTTTGGCGGAAGACTTACGGCTACTCTATGTTGCCTTAACACGTGCAATCTATCATTGTAGTGTTGGTATTGCGCCAATAATTAAAGGTAACCGCAAGAAAAGTGGTGAAACCGACCTACACTTATCTGCTTTGGGGTATTTAATTCAAAAGGGAGAAGCAGGGGATTTTAGCTTACTCAATAAAGGATTAGCAGAGCTTGCCGGTACAGCGATTAGTGTGGAGCGCATTGAGTATACAGAATCTATCTCAATGTCTTTTGATCAAGATGATAATGAGTCATTGTCAGCTAGGGATATTACTCGCTTCTTTGACTACCATTGGAGAGTAACCAGTTATTCAGGGTTGAGCTATAGCAGTGGTCATAGTGGCAGTGGTAATGAGCAAGCGATAAGTGCTGAGCAGCTTGCGACCTCACTGGCACCTAAAATAGATGTGGAAGCTAGCTTAGATGCCACTTTACCAGAAATCGATGAATTTACGTTGACACCACATCTGTTTCCCCGCGGAACTGCACCGGGAACTTTTCTTCATGAACTTATGGAAGAAATGGACTTTTCACAAGAGATCCCCCTTGAATGGTTAGTTGAGAAATTGCAAGGAGCAGGGTTTGATACCAAATGGGCTGACATGTTACAGGCATGGCTGGCGGCTATTGTGGATGCGCCACTGGCAGATGATGGTTTATGCTTGTCTGCATTAGCGCCTCAAGATATGTTAGATGAACTACAGTTTTATCTTCCTATTGATAACTTGCTTCAAGCTGAAGATGTTGATCGCATTACTCATCGATATGATCCGCTATCTGCGGCTTGCCCTCCGCTTAATTTTGAAAAAGTACAAGGTATTTTAAAAGGGTTTATCGATTTAACGTTTTTATGGAAGGGGAAATTTTATCTCCTTGATTATAAATCAAATTACCTCGGTGATGATGCGGCTAGCTATACGCAATCTGCGATGGCTGAAGCGATGATTGACCACCGTTATGATCTTCAATATCAATTATATTCATTAGCGCTGCATCGTTACCTTAAACAGCGGTTACCTAACTATCAGTATGATGTTCATTTTGGTGGCGTCTATTACCTCTTTCTTCGTGGCATTGATCGGGTAGAGTCAAAAAATGGTATTTTTTATTATCGGCCAGAAAAGGCATTTATCGACGAACTGGACCGACTATTTCGTAACGCACAAGAGGGAAGTGAGCCATGATGAAAGCGCTGTTTAATAAAGCGCTCGAAGCGCGATTATTCACTCCCCTTGATATCCAGTTTGCTTATAACATTACACAAGAGCAAAACCCAACATTATTACTGCTTACCGCATTATTGAGTGCTGAGACGATGGCGGGGCATGTCTGCTTGTCATTATCTGATTTCAGTCAGGAAAAACTGTTTGCAGGGCGCCATCCTGAACTTGCAGACGAATTTTGGCACGCAATAGGTACACCTGATCCAGAAACCATTTATCACCTAGTTAAAAATGCCCCTTTTGTCTGCTTAGCGGGGGAAAGTGAATTATCCCCCTTGGTGTTATCGGGGGAGTTTTTATATTTTCAGCGGCTATGGCAATATGAGCAAAGTGTTTCAGACTACTTTTCACACACCGGACTACCTCAATATGATGCTCTGCGCATTAAAGGAATATTAGACGCTCTTTTCCCGCAAAGTGATGAAATTGACTGGCAAAAAATAGCTGCCGCAGTGGCTGTCACTAGCCGAGTTTCCGTGATTTCAGGGGGGCCTGGCACGGGGAAAACAACCACAGTTGCTCGAATTTTAGCGGCATTGGTTAAATTGGCTGTAGAGAATAAACAACGTATTCAAATTGAATTAGCAGCGCCGACAGGTAAAGCTGCGGCACGTTTAACAGAGTCGTTGGGGGCAGCACTCGATGGCTTGTCATTGACCGATGAAGAGCGACATATGTTGCCTAATCAGGCAAAAACACTGCATAGGCTATTAGGGGCACAACCTGAAAGCCAGCAATTCCGCTATCACCGCGATAATTTATTAACACTGGATATTTTGATTGTTGACGAGGCTTCCATGGTGGATTTACCCATGATGGGTAAATTAATCGAAGCCTTGCCAGTAAATGCCAAATTGATCTTTTTAGGGGATAAAGATCAATTAGCATCCGTCGAAGCGGGGGCTGTACTTGGAGATATTTGCCAATTTGCGGATCAAGGATATAGCCCTCAACGTGCCCAAGAATTGGCTCAACTGACAGGATACGCACTCGATCACTTTACATCAAATACAGGCCCTTTGATCAGAGATAGCCTCTGCCTACTGCGTAAAAGTTACCGTTTTTCGGCTTCTTCGGGTATCGGGCAGCTTGCTTTTGCGGTTAATGATGGAGATACCAAGCGTGCTGAAAAGTTATTAAACAGCACATTAAATGACGTGCATACTTATTTACAAGAAAGTGAGGATGATTATGCACAGATGTTGATAGCGGCATCTAATTTCTATCGAGATTATCTTCTATCAGTAAAAGCTAGACAGGATCCGGCTGAGATTTTATTTAAATTTAATCAATTTCGTTTGTTGACAGCTTTGAGAGATGGCCCCTATGGTGTAACAGGGATAAACGAAAAATTAGAAAAACTGCTTCATCGGCAGGGGCTTATTCATCGGCCATTGAACCAAATAAATAAACATTATGCAGGTAGGCCAATTATGATCAGCCGAAATGATAGTCCATTAGGGCTATTTAATGGCGATATAGGGATAATCCTGCCTGATGAAGAAGGGGCTCTTAGAGCTTATTTTCAGTATCCCGATGGCTCAATTAAGGGGATCCAACCTAATCGGTTGCCTTTACATGAAACAGCATATGCAATGACTGTACATAAATCACAAGGTTCAGAGTTTGCTCATACCGCCTTAGTACTACCGAAGGTATATTCACCAGTCGTCACTCGAGAGCTTGTGTATACTGCAATAACTCGCGCCAAAAAAGAACTTTCTTTGTATTGCACGATTAAGATTTTACGCCGTGCCATTGAGACACCGACGAAACGACGTAGTGGCTTAGCAATACAGCTCATGAATGTAAAATAAACGTAGTAGCCTTGGCTACATAATTAGACTTAAATGCAAAAGGTAATAATATGGATACCCAGCCAACAACGACGGCAATAACAGTCACACTTAAAGCGAGAATTCAGCCAGAAAGACGTGCAGACTTAGAAGATGCCTTTATGCATGTTATGCAAAGTATGGAAAAAGATATTCATGTGACAGGTGGTGGCACGTTACTTTCAGACAATGGTGAAATTGATGAGTGTGATATTGAGTTATCTGTTGCAGAGGCGAATGATGAAAATATCAGCTTAATTATTCAATTGTTTTCATCCATGTTGGCGCCGAAAGGATCACGTTTAGTTATTCATGGTGAAGACATTGTGATTGAATTTGGTGATGAAGAAGGGTTAGCCCTTTATTTAAATGGTACTGATTTGCCCGACGAAGTTTATGAAAATAGCGATATTAACGATATTTTCGATAAATTAGACGAGGCTGTAGAAGATATTGGTGCGATCCATGGTGTGTGGGAAGGCCCTACAGAAACAGCGTTCTATTTCTATGGCGCATCATTTGCCGAAATGTCATCACTGCTACAACCTTTAATCGATAGCATACCGCTATGCCAAAAATCAAGAGTGGTACAAATCGCCTAGGTTGATTGACTAACCTGACAGTAAGTAAATTGTCAGGTTAGTCGAGCTAAAGTCTATTTATCGGCTTTTGCATGTAAATCTAGCATCAAAATTTTAGAACGGCGTTGGTAGTTATATAGCGCCTGTTTTTTCAATGGCAACATCTCAATCTCTGCGGGAATAAAGCCCCTTTCTTGGAACCAATGAATACTACGTGTGGTTAAAACAAATAGCTTTGCTAACCCTAATTGCTTAGCCTGTAGGGAAACACGATGTAAAAGTTCTTCTCCCCGCGAAGAGCTACGGTAGTCAGGATGCACGGCGACACAAGCCATTTCCCCCAGTTTTTCTTCGGGGTAAGGGTAGAGAGCCGCACAAGCAATCACTAAGTTATCTCGTTCAATGATCGTAAATTTATCGATTTCCATCTCAAGTTGCTCCCGTGAACGTCTTACAAGGATGCCTTGCTGCTCAAGAGGGCGAATTAACTCAAGAATACCGCCGATATCATTAATATTAGCACGACGGATTTGTTCGGCGCTTTCCATGACAATTTGCGTACCAATGCCATCGCGCGAAAAGAGCTCTTGGATTAGCGAGCCATCTTCTTGATAACTTAATAAATGGCTGCGACGAACACCGCGGCGGCAAGCTTTCGCCGCGCCACGTAAAAAGCGCACAGTACCTGAATAATAATCCCCTTCGGATTCCAGCTCTTGGATCCTATTTTCGGCTTCATCGGGGAATAATTCTGATAAAATATTGCCATCTTTATCAGCGACTCCTTGTGAAGAACAAAAGCCGATTAACTTTTCAGCCTTCATTTTCACTGCGAGTTGAGTGGCTATTTCCTCAGAAGTGAGATTAAAACTTTCACCAGTAACAGACACGGCAACCGGACCAATAAGTACGATAGAGCCATTATCCAGTTGTTTATTGATAGCATCTTCATCAATGCGGCGGATACGCCCGCTATGGCAGTAATCAACGCCATCATCCACACCGAGTGGTTGCGCGATCACAAAGTTACCGCTGACAACACTAATATGAGCGCCTTGTAAAGGTGTGTTACTCAGACTCATCGATAAACGAGCCGTAATATCAAGTAATAAGGCACCAGAGGCTTGCTTAACGTATTCAAGTGTATTCGCATCCGTTACGCGGGTATGTTTATGATAAACAGCCTCATAATTATGCTCGGCTAAAATATCTTCGATTTGAGGGCGAGCGCCGTAAACTACGATAATGCGGATACCAAGACTATGTAATAATCCTATATCATTGACAATACTCGGAAAATTCTCATGCGCAATTGCTTCTCCACCAAGCATAATAATAAATGTTTTGCCGCGGTGGGCATTGATATAAGGAACCGAATGGCGAAACTCATCTACCAATTCGGTGCTGCGCTCTTTCATAACCACCCTCTTAACTGAATTTTTATTCGCTATTAATGTATTTTTATTCTTTTTAGCGATAAATATCAAGCAAAATATAGGATAAGACTTGTAACATTTTTATTATTTGGGTTTACATATCTCTATATTTAAATGTGTATTCTTGATGACAGTATGCGAATGATTCGCTAGAGTTTATGTTTCTGGCCTCTATTTGGCTTTTGTTCTAAAATCACCTGATATTCAGTTTTAGGTTCGGAATTATTGATGAGTCACCCAGATCACTGTCCATCTAAACGCCGCCTTTTACAAGGAGCGGCAGCGGTTATGTTGCTTAGTGTCAGCCCATTTGGCTTTGCTGCGAATACAAATGTGATCGCAGTACGTATCTGGCCTGCATCAAGTTATACGCGCGTGACGCTAGAATCGAGTGCTCCATTAAAATATCGCCAGTTGGTACTGCATAACCCTGAACGCATCGTTATCGATTTGGAAGGGGTACAGCTGAACAACATTCTGAAGCAGATGGGAACTCAAATCCAATCTCGCGACCCGCATTTAAAATTAGTACGGGTCGGGCAGTTTGATCCAAAAACAGTGCGTCTTGTTTTTGAAGTCAAAAATAAAGTCAGCCCACAGATTTTTACTATCGCGCCCGTTGCTGAATTTAAAAACCGTTTGGTGTTAGATTTCTATCCGGGTAAAGGGGTAGAAACATCGGACGATCCATTGCTTGCCTTATTGGAAGATTATAATAAAGGCGATTTAGAAGAGAAAATGCCTGCTCAGGCGAAGAAACCGGGTAAAGCAGGTCGAGATCGCCCCATTATTATTATGATTGACCCAGGGCATGGGGGGGAAGATCCCGGCGCAATGGGGAAATACAAAACGCGAGAAAAAGATGTGGTTTTACAAATCGCTCGCCGTTTGAAAGCGTTAATCGATAAAGATCCCAAAATGCGTGCCTATATGACTCGTAACGAGGATGTATTTATTCCATTGAAGGTTAGGGTCGCTAAGGCTCGAAAAATGCAGGCAGACTTGTTTGTTTCGATTCACGCTGATGCCTTTACCAATCGCTCAGCTCACGGTTCATCTGTGTTTGCCTTATCGACTAAAGGTGCCACCAGTAATACCGCTCGTTACCTCGCTCAGACACAGAACGAGGCTGACTTAATTGGTGGGGTGAGCAAAAGTGGTGATGTTTACCTTGACCATACCATGCTTGATTTAGTGCAAACAGCAACCATTAATGACAGCCTCAAATTTGGTGATGAGGTTTTAAAGCGCATGGGCAAAGTCAATCGGCTACATAAAAATAAAGTTGATCAGGCAGGCTTTGCGGTATTGAAGGCGCCGGAGATCCCTTCAATCTTGGTTGAAACAGCCTTTATCAGTAACTTAGAAGAAGAGCGTAAATTGAAAACCGCGAAGTTCCAGCAGCAGATGGCGGAATCTATCTTCCAAGGGATTAAAGCCTATTTTCGTAATGGCGGCGAATTAGCGATTAGAAATTAGCCGCTAGAATAAAATCGATAAATTAGAAAAGGTGACTGGCTGAAAAGTGAGTTGCCTTTTTTATTATTGCATTGATTTAATAGGAAAAATAAGAATTGGTTGCGGGGGCCGGATTTGAACCAACGACCTTCGGGTTATGAGCCCGACGAGCTACCAAGCTGCTCCACCCCGCGACTGAAGAGGTAAATATAACAGGGGATATTGGTTGCGGGAGCCGGATTTGAACCGACGACCTTCGGGTTATGAGCCCGACGAGCTACCAGGCTGCTCCATCCCGCGCCTGAAATATTTTTGATACTAATTTGAAGATTGGTTGCGGGGGCCGGATTTGAACCGACGACCTTCGGGTTATGAGCCCGACGAGCTACCAAGCTGCTCCACCCCGCGTCCGATAGCGGGCACTATACTCGGGATGAGATCTGATGCAAGTTTTTTTGTGTATTTTTTTCAAATTTCCGCATAGATAGAACAAAATATACACTTAGTGGTCAAATATTAATCATTTTAATGGGGCGGTGAGATTGATTAACAGGCAATAGGCTAAATCCTTTTTTTAGAGTCGATGATAAAAAATAAATGTGAATTATCCATTGCGGGGAAAAATAATAACCAGTAATAAGTCCACAATTTGTACGGCGATAGGAGAGTAAGTATTTTTAGCCGTTTCATTCTTTATGTGGGTTTGCTATTGTGCGCTTCATATTGGATTGGAGTGGGCGATATAACATGAAATTATGGCAAAAATGGTGTGTAGCAGGTGCGTTTGTATCTTTACTTGTTGGCTGTCAATCTCACCCGACAGATCAAGGGCAGCAGTATAAAGATGGACGTTTAAAGCAAGATCTTCAGCAAGTAAGCCAAGTAAATGTTCAAGGGCGCCCAATCAATTCACAAGATTTTTATCGGCAAGTTAATGAAATCAAGAATGCGTCACCGCGTTTGTTTCAAGGTAACAATGATACCTATCATGCGATTGAAAACTGGCTAGTTGCAGGGGGAGATCCTAAAAAACTGGCGAGTTTCAACTTAACCGCCTTTCAAATGGAAGGGGTGGATAATTATGGTAACGTACAATTTACTGGGTATTACACGCCGGTTATCCAAGCTCGCCGTACCAAACAGGGGGAATTTCAGCACCCACTTTATGCAATGCCACCTAAAGGGAAAAAACGCCTCCCCAGCCGAGCCGCGATATACAATGGTGCTTTAAGCGATAAACTCATTCTAGCCTACAGTAACTCCGCCATGGATAACTTTATGATGGAAGTTCAAGGTAGCGGCTATGTGGATTTTGGTGATGGTAGCCCGCTGAATTTCTTTGGTTATGCGGGGAAAAATGGGCATGCTTATAAGAGCATAGGTAAAGTGCTTGTCGATCGTGGTGAAGTGCCGTTAGAGAAAATGTCACTGCAAGCGATCCACGATTGGGCGAATAGCCATAGCGAACAAGAAGTGCGCGAATTACTCGAACAAAATGCTTCCTTTGTTTTCTTCAAACCACAATCATTTGTTCCTGTCAGAGGCGCTAGTGCAGTACCGTTAATTGCTAAAGCATCAGTTGCATCGGATAAAACACTTATTCCGCCAGGCACAGCGCTATTAGCAGAAATACCTGTACTTGATAATGCAGGGAAATTTACGGGACGCTATGAAATGCGTATGATGATTGCCCTAGATGTTGGTGGTGCAATTAAAGGACATCATTTCGATATCTATCATGGAACAGGTCATGAAGCAGGTAGAATGGCCGGTTTTTATAATCATTACGGAAGAGTGTGGGTGTTGAAAAAGAGCCAGCCACTTTTCGGTCATATGTAGTTATTAAGGTTACTATTTACTATGCAAACTAAGCTTTCAGATGCTTGGATGCAGCGTTTTGCTGGGATCGGACGTCTTTATGGACAGCAAGCGCTATCACTTTTTGCTCGTTCTCATATTTGTGTTATTGGGATTGGGGGCGTCGGCGTTTGGGCTGCGGAAGCACTCGCACGGACGGGAATAGGGCAGATTACCCTGATTGATATGGATGATATCTGTATCACTAATACCAATCGTCAGTTACATGCACTTAAATCCACAGTGGGTCAGCCAAAAGTTGAAGTCATGAAAGCACGGATTTTAGAAATAAATCCTGAATGCGTTGTGAATATCGTGGATGATTTTGTGAGCGTAGATAATGTGGCTGAGCTGCTCTCTACGGGGTTTGATTATGTTATTGATGCCATCGATAGTGTCAGGCCGAAGGCGGCTCTGTTGGCCTACTGTCGGCGTTATAAAATCCCCGTTGTAACGACAGGGGGCGCAGGAGGGCAAATCGACCCAACTCAGATCCAAGTAACAGACTTAGCGAAAACGATCCAAGATCCCCTTGCCGCAAAATTACGTGAGCGCCTGAAATCCGATTTTAATGTTGTTAAAAATAGCAAAGGTAAATTAGGCATAGACTGCGTATTTTCAACAGAGCAATTAGTTTATCCGCAAAGTGATGGCTCCGTCTGTGCGGCTAAAAGTACCGCTGACGGCTCTAAAAGAATGGATTGCGCTTCAGGCTTTGGGGCGGCAACGATGGTGACAGCAAGTTTTGGTTTTATTGCAGTATCACATGCTCTGAAGAAGATGGTCGCAAAATTAGAGCGGGAAAATTCGCTCAAAAGCTGAGGCTATTTTCATAGCCTCTAGTACATTATTCGGCAGGTGTCATTTCGCTGGCAAAGTTGCGAATAGTCGTTATTAATGCGGCTATTCCATTTTGTCGTGATTCACTGAGTTGGCCAGATAACCCGGTTCTATTCAAAATATCCTCAAAATCGACAGCGAGGATCGCTTGGCTATTTTTTTGTTCCACTGCGGCTAATAAAATCGCAAATAGCCCTTTAACAACGCGTCCTTCACTATCGCCATAAAAATGAAATGTTTGGTCATCGTTGAGTCTTGCACCAATCCACACTCTGTTTTCGCAACCTTTCACTTCCTGAGTCTGCTGCTTTTGTTCATCAGTCAGAGTCGGTAGTTGACGAGCGAGTTGGATAAGCAAGCGATATTTATCTTCCCACGCTTTTTGTGCTGAAAATTGTTCAATAATCTCTTCAATTTTCAGTGTCGTACCGAAAGGGTGTGGAACAAATGTCGATATTATTGAAGTCATTCGGCTTCCTTATTCATCATTCAGTATTGAGAGTGCAAATTTTACTGCGTTAATAAATTTATCAATATCTTGCTGATCATTGTAAGGCATGACAGAGATGCGTAAGCAGCCTGTAATAGCAATTGCATCCATTAATGGTTGCGTACAATGTTGCCCATAGCGTAATGCAATTTTTTGTTCAGTCAACAATAGGCCCAAATCGCTATGATGTATGCCAGCGAAATTAAAGGAAAGTAGCGGAGTATTAGGCTGGCTATAGCAGATAAACCCCTCTAATTTGCTGAGTTCTTCGTATGCGTAGTGGATGAGTGAACAACAATAGGCCTCAGATTGGTGTAAATCGATGTGAGATAACCAGTCAAGAGTGGCCGAAAAGGCAATGACGCCAGCAATATTTGGTGTGCCAGCTTCAAAACAATAAGGAACAGGAGCGGGAGTAAAGCCCTCAAAATTAACTTCTGATAACATTTTACCGCCACCATGCCATAGTGACATCGCAGCCAACAATTGTGGTTTGCCATAGCAAACGCCAAGCCCAGTTGGGCCATATAATTTATGGGCGGAGAAAGCATAAAAATCGATATTCAAAGCGGTGACATCAATTGGGGCATGTACCACACCTTGTGCGCCATCAACGACAACGAGCGCCCCAGCCGCATGAGCTAGTGACGTTACTGCTGCTAAATTTGTTTGATAGCCTGTTACGTTTGACATCTGGGTGATAGCGATCACTTTGCTACGTGGATTAAGTAGCGGCTTAAGGCTTTCAATATCGAGGGTGTAGTGTTGAGTGACAGGCCATTTGACAATTTTTGCACCAGTTTGCTGTGCAAGAATCAGCCAAGGTAATAAATTAGAGTGGTGTTCTAATTCGCTAACAATAATTTCATCATTTGCTGTTAAATGATTTCTAAAATAACTTTGGGCAATAAGGTTAATGGACTCGGTGGTTCCTCGGGTCCAAATAATGGTATTTTCACTCTCTGCATTAATCAATTTCGCGACACGTTTCCTGCCTTGTTCATAATTTTCAGTAATTCGTAACGACTCTGGAGATTGACCTCGATAAACTGAACTGCCAGAGTGACGGTAATAGTTATCTGCGGCTTCAATCATTGAGTTTGGTTTTAAGGCTGTTGCTGCACTATCAAGATGAATCGTTTGAGAATTGATAGCTGGAAATTGTTTTCGAAATTGTGTTGCAGAAAAATGGTACATTATATGTGTTCTTTATCTAAATATTTGGCGTTTGGTTTGTAATCATAATTATTGATGATATTCTCGATTTATTCATCGAAATCTTTTGTTACATTTAATTTTACCGCTGGTTTTTATTAGAGCTTTAGAAAAAATTAGGGAAATGATTATGCCTTTTACTGCATATTGCAATCATTTTTCTTTTGTCTTTTCGGTGATCTCATCTTTGGATGGGGAAAATTCAAGAATTATCTTAAATATTTAACTGATAATATTTTTTGTAAACTGGTTAAAACCTGTCTTGAAAATGTTATTTGCAATTGTTAGGCAAAAAAAAGCACCGCAATTAAAGCGGTGCATCATAAAATCACTATGGACAGACAGGGTAAATGTACAGGAAGTGAAAAAAAACAGTAGCTAAAGCTACAAAGTCTGGCATTCCCAGACAACTTGCAAACACAACATCACAACCACAAAGCCAAAAGTTTCAAAGTAACTAAACTCTGTAACTTTTCGTTCCGGCTTAGGAAGTGTGCATACTATAGGTATTTACTGGCGTATCCTCAATGGACAATTTATAATGCTTCGGATGAGAAAAACTAATGCGTATAACCCTATCAAGTAGAAGTGATTATGTCTAAAAGATTACCGCCACTTAATGCGTTAAGAGTGTTTGATGCTGCCGCTCGTCATTTAAGTTTTACTAAAGCGGCGGAAGAGTTGTTTGTGACCCAAGCCGCTGTGAGTCACCAAATGAAAAGTTTGGAAGATTTCCTCGGGTTAAAGTTATTTCGCCGGCGCAATCGTTCTTTGCTGTTAACAGAAGAAGGCCAAAGTTATTATCTTGATATTAAAGAGATATTTTCTTCTATTAATGAGGCGACAAGGAAATTACAGGCGCGAAGTGCTAAGGGAGCATTAACGGTTAGTTTATCCCCTAGTTTTGCAATACAGTGGCTTGTCCCGCGTCTTTCTAGCTTTAACCAAGCTTATCCGGGGATTGATGTTCGTATTCAGGCCGTTGATAGGGAAGAAGATAAATTAGCGGATGATGTTGATGTGGCTATTTTCTATGGGCGAGGAAATTGGTCTGGTCTAAGGACGGATAGGCTGTATGCTGAATATTTAATGCCAGTTTGTTCTCCGTTATTATTAACGGGGGCGCATCAATTAAAGCAGCCTGAAGACTTAGTCAATCATACGTTATTACATGATTCTTCTCGTCGGGATTGGCAAGCTTATATTCGCCAATTAGAATTGCACAATATTATCAATGTACAACAAGGCCCTATTTTTAGTCATAGTGCTATGGTCATTCAAGCCGCAGTACATGGTCAGGGTGTCGCTTTAACAAATAATGTTATGGCAAAAAATGAAATTGATGCAGGTCGTTTGGTTTGCCCATTCAACGAGGTATTGGTGAGTAAAAACGCGTTTTACCTTGTTTGTCAGGAAAACCAAGCTGATTTGGGAAAAATAGCTGCATTTCGTCAATGGATCTTGACTCAAGCAGCAAGCGAGCAAGAAAAACTGGGGTTTATTACGGGTGACCAAGATATGGCGCTTATTCAGTAATCATATATACCCGTTATTTTTCAAGTTGCAGTTGGTTGCATAGATAGGTAAAACGGCACTCAGTTTATCGTGTTTATCGGGATTTTAAATTAACCCCTTGATGCAACTGGGATTATTTAGGGTATGGTTAATAAAAGGTGTTACTGTGAATAGTCGTTTGATGTTAATTTTTGCTGGGATTAGTGGCTTTTTTACTGTGGCTTTTGGTGCCATTGGCTCTCATGCGCTTTCGTCGATTATGAGTGCTCATCAGATGGAATGGATTGAAATCGGTTTGCGGTATCAGATGCTACATACAGTAGCTTTAATGGTGCTAGGGGCGATTTTATTGCGTAAAGTGGTTCTATGGTTTTACTGGTGTGGCGTTTTTTTCGCCGTAGGCATACTTCTTTTCAGTGGTAGCCTTTATTGTATGGCCTTGTTACAGGTAAAATACTTTTCCTATTTTACGCCAATAGGGGGAGTTTGTTTTCTTATTGGCTGGCTGTTGGTCGTTATCGGCGCTATGCGTCTAAGGAAACCGGCGTTACGCCATGAGTAATAAAATTGCATTATATTGCCGTCCAGGCTTTGAAAAAGAGTGTGCGGCCGAAATTACAGATAAAGCTGGGCAAAAAGAGGTTTATGGTTTTGCGCGCGTCAAAGAAAATAGCGGTTATGTTATTTTTGAATGCTATCAAGCTGAAGATGCCGATAAACTTGCCCGCGAGCTACCTTTTCGTGAGCTGATTTTTGCTCGTCAAATGTTTGTGGTTGGGGAACTGCTTAAAGATTTACCTCCAGAAGATCGTGTTACCCCCATTGTGAATGCGCTGAGCCAGCAGGTTGAACGAGCAGGCGATCTTCGCGTTGAAGTTGCTGATACTAATGAAAGCAAAGAGTTGATGAAATTTTGCCGTAAATTTACGGTGCCTTTGCGTAATGCTTTACGACAAGAAAAAGTTTTACTGGCTAAAGAGAATTTCAAACGTCCGGTTATCCATGTTTTCTTTATTGCTTCAGGCTGTTGTTATACCGGATATTCTTACAGTTCGAATAGCTCGCCATTTTATATGGGGATCCCTCGGCTTAAGTTTCCATCGGATGCACCTAGTCGCTCAACATTGAAATTAGAAGAGGCATTTCACATATTTATCCCTTACGATGAGTGGGATGAGCGGCTAGCAAGCGGTATGAATGCGGTGGATCTTGGTGCATGTCCGGGGGGATGGACCTACCAATTAGTTAAGCGCAGTATGATGGTTCATGCCGTGGATAATGGTCCGATGGCGCAAAGCTTGATGGACACGGGGCAAGTTAGGCACCATCAAGTCGATGGTTTTAAATTCGAGCCAAATACGAAAAATATTACTTGGTTAGTGTGTGATATGGTTGAAAAACCGGCGAAAGTCGCTGCGTTAATCACGGAGTGGCTATTGCATGGGTGGTGCCGTGAAACCATTTTCAACTTAAAGCTACCGATGAAAAAGCGCTATGAGGAAGTGTCTCATATCCTTGAAAAGATGCGTACACAATTGGCAGAAAATGGCATCAATGTGCGGATCCAAGCGAAACAGCTGTACCATGACCGCGAAGAAATTACCGTTCATGTACAACGTATTTGGTCTGCTTATGCACCAATACGCGACTAAATCTGATATTTAGTAAGAACATATCATATAGCAAAAACTGCTTCCTAAACGCTGGTTAACAGTGAATGAAGAGGCAGTTTTTTATTGCTTATGGTTTGGGGTGATAGCGCAATTGGTTCAGGTTCCCTTGCAACTGAATATCTGTTCTTAAGGTTGCAATATCGCGGCAAACTTTTGCTATATCAAACTGACCAATAAGCTTTTTTCTCCATTTTTCATCAACGCTATCTAAATGAGCAAATAAGTTCTCAATGGAGTGGTATTGTTGTAGCAGTTGTGTGGCACTTTTAGCACCAATTCCCGCGACACCAGGCACTTTACTGCTGCTGATCCCCGCTAACCCCCAGTAATCAGGTAATTGGCAAGGTTTTACGCCAAATTCTTTTTCGATAAAAGGCACATCTAACCAGCGTTTTTGAAAATAGTCGCGAATACGAATTGAAGGCGACAGTAGTTGGCAATAGCCTTTATCAGTAGAAACGATAGTGACAGTTTGCCCTGCATCGGCGATTTTCTTGGCTAAAGTTGCCGCTAAATCATCCGCTTCGTCACCACTTGATTGCCAGCAGTGGACGCCTTTTGCTTCGAATTGTTTGACTAATGAAGGTAGCTCAGCATATAAATTTTCAGGCATGGGCTGACGGCCTGCTTTATAGTCAGGCAGTTTTTCATGCCGCCAGCTATTGTGCCTACCTTCCTCATCGAATACTGCAACAATATGGGTCGGTGAGGTGTGAGAGATAAGCTGTGCTACCGCAGATAAGCAGGCATCGCCGCAAGGACTGCCTTGTACGGCATGTATGCGGCGAATTAAATTAAGTGCATCAATTATCAGTAAGTGGATCATAAAATTTACGCCATCCTTGGCCTCATTATATTATTTCACTATTTCGTAGCAAGGCTCATAGGCTGTTCCACCCGGCAGTTTCATTCGATGTTGGTCGACAAAACCGCGCAGTAGAATATCCATGCGTTGCATAATTTCTTTATCACCATGAATTTTAAACGGGCCATACTGTTCAATAGCCTTCATACCGACTTCTTTCACGTTACCCGCAACGATACCAGAGAAGGCTCTTCTAAGATCAGAGGCCAGTTTTTCTGGTGATTGACCTGGATACAGATTCAGTGACGCCATATTTTCATGAGTCGGCTCGAAAGGATGCTGTAATTCAGGGTTGATCTTAATTGACCAGTTAAAGCTATAAGCATCGCCTGTGCTACGACGGTTGTCTTTCACCAATGGCATGTGTTTTTTCATTACACGAGCGACTTCTTGGGGATCATCAATGATGATTTGATAGTGTTTGCTGGCTTCTTCACCAAGTGTATGACGAATAAAATCATCTAACACAGAGAAGTACTCGGCACTTTCTTTTGGCCCCGTTAAAACCAATGGCAATACTTGTTCGCTATTTTCAGGATCCATCAAAATGCCTAGCAAATAGAGAAGCTCTTCTGCTGTACCGACGCCCCCAGGGAAAATAATGATCCCATGCGCTAAGCGAACGAACGCTTCAAGGCGCTTTTCGATATCAGGCATGATGATAAGCTCATTGACTAAAGGGTTAGGTGGCTCAGCAGCAATGATAGATGGCTCTGTTAGGCCGATAAAACGGCTATTTTTATAGCGTTGTTGAGCATGGCCAACAGCCGCCCCTTTCATTGGGGCTTCCATGGCTCCGGGGCCACAACCTGTGCAGATATTTAGCTCTCTTAAACCAAGCTCATTACCGACTTTACGGCCATATAGGTACTCGGTTTCGTTGATAGAGTGACCACCCCAGCAAACAATCATGCTTGGATCTTCATCAAGATGCAGTGTACGCGCGTTACGTAATATAGAGAAAATGACGTTAGTTAGGTGAGTGCCATTTCCCAGATCTAAATGCATTTTTTGCTCTGCATTGATGATTTGAGCATGAACAAAGAGGATATCACGCAGTACCGCAAACAGGTTTGCTTGTATAGAACGGATGATTTTACCATCGACAAAAGCATCTTGAGGTGGGTTAATTAGCTCAAGTTTGACACCGCGCTCACGTCGTAATACGTTGATATCGAAGTCAGTATGCTTATCCAATAAATCTTTACTGTTGTCTGTTAAGCTCCCTGAATTTAAAACCGCTAATGAGCAGTTTCTGAACAAGCGATACAAATGACTGCTTGCGGTACGCTTTAACATATCAACTTCAAGTTGAGATAAGAGATCCATGGATCCTAATGGACTGATATGAGTAATCATTTTTTTCCCTTTTAAATCATTTTATTACGGATTGCTCTCCGAAATAATTCGAAATAAATCCAATATCAAATTTCGATTTTTTTCCAACTAAGACCCCTATCATCCTGATACATTCTGGTCATATCCATTGATTTGTGTCCTAAAAGCTGGTTAGCGAACTCATTTGATTTTTCATTCCCATACACTCTGGATGCTAGGCTTCGGATTTCGTGGAACGTCGGCGGAGAACCCTCCCATGACAAACCACTTTTGCTTCTGGCTAGTGAAAAAGCCTTACCAATGGTTTTATCTGCTAGCATATCACCCTTCTGTGAAACCAGCACGAATTCCTTTCCGTTCAATTCATGCTTGCACCTATCTAGCACTGATTGCAAAGTTTTATTAGCTATATTATTTGAAATGGTGAGCGGTATTGCTATTTTAGTTCCTGTTTTCTCTTGCTCTATCCATAAGTAACCATCATAAATATCACTCCATTTTAATTTTCGAATATCACCAGAACGCTGTCCTGTTAATATAGCCAAATCCATGCTCATACTAACCCAAGGCTGACAGTGCTCTACTGCTGTGTTGTATATTTGAATGTAATCACTTTCTGACATCCTAGTTCTAGCTATTTTATTCCTTGGAACTCTGGTTGCTATTACGGGATTAAAATCAACAACACCATCAGACATCGCTTCGTTAAACATATCCTTTAAAATACTTCGCATTAACCTTGCTGTGGTTATATTTCCATCAGAAACAATATTATTTATATAATCGGCAATATCTTTTGTTTTTATTTCATCTAAAGGAACATTATTGAAGCTATTTTTTATCCTTTTTAACCGTCCTTGGTAGTCATCTAGGGTCTTTTTCTTTAAATCACGGAGAAGTATAATCTCACCAAATCTGTCTATCCAATCATGAAATTTTATTGCATCGTTACTTGCCATTCTGTTTATTAATGATTCTTTTTTTCCATAAATAAACAAGTTAGCCGAGATGGCTTCATTTACCGCCTCGGCTTTATTTCTTCCTATACCGTATTCAATGCCGGTTTCGGGGTTTCGGTAGCTGTAATATCCTTTTCTACAATATAGGTTAGGTGGTAGGTGAGCGTTTTTGGGACTTCTGTTTCTTGCCATCTGTCTCAATCCTTTTTAACAGTTTGCAGTTTTTATTTAATAGAATGCTTGGGCTAAGCTTTTCGTAGTTTGTTATTTTTTGTGCGGATGGGTGTATTAAATATTGATACCCATCAAATGTTGGTGCTGGATATATTTTCCCAGCGCTTATCCACCGCCTTATCGTTTCATCACTTCTTCTGTGTTTTTTTGCGAATTCTCTGACTGTTTGCATTTATGCACCTCTATTCTTCCTTCTATATTTCTCATCATCATCACCGCAATCTTTACTGCAATATGCGCTATTTGGTTTTGCTGGCATTTCTTCACACCAGATGCACATTCCGTTTATTGATTTAACTATCGGCTGGCGATTTGATAATGCTGCTTGAATTCTTAATTCGTTGAGTTCGTTTGCTGAGTCGATAATGTCCATAATTCACCTATGCTATTTTCAATGCGTTATTAAATTGAATATTGCTTTCCACCTGATCCCCGAATACATCCCAATCGCCAAATTTTTCACGAGCGAATAATTCGATGCGTGGCACGTCTCCATATAGTTCCTCTAACCTGTGATGTACTTCCTTTGGCTTTTCACTATGATCACCAAGGCATGAGTAAATAACTTGTCGAACACTGGCGGACTGACGTGGTAGACCATTACCACGAACAGCTATCAGGCATATTTCTGCATTTGCACGAGTGTAATTACCACCATTAATTTTCGTTTCGTTATTTAAAATATCCATATAATCGTAGGCATCGAATAGCTCACCGTTTTGTATTTGCTTTGTTATTCTTTCCATTGCCAATTTATTTAATTTAACCCACACGAAACCAAGCATAGTTTTAACTTTAAATCCCCATGCTTCGGATAGCTTAATTGCTTCAAGTGCAAAATTACCCGTGTACCACATGCACAGTACGGAGTTTTCAGAGGCTATAGTTTCTATGGGTAATCTGGATAGGGAATATAAGTCGGTAGTATTGTAATGATTGGTTGCCGCTCCGTTTGATGCTTTATTATTATATTGCCAAGGCGGGTCAGCGAGAATTAAGTCATACTTTTTCATTCTCCGCATCCTTCATTAGTAGAAATAATTCCATAGCCTTGCGATAAAAATTATCGTTGTAGTTTTCCAACCCATTCCACACGCTTAACTCTGGGCATTTAGCACAGCTAACATCCCACGCTATTCCATCATGAGTTATAGATATGAGGTTATCTTTAATAATTGTCATTGCGTTGGCTGGACTGTTGCAAGGGTCAAAGTAGGCTATGGGAAGAAAATCTCCGCCATCCATTGTTGCTAAATACACTTCTTGCTTTTCTTCTGAAGCGATGTAGTATCCATTCAAAACATGACTAGCAACCTTTTTATTAATCTCGAAGTCAGATAGTTCGGTGTATTTATTCATTGATTAACTCCAAATTATAAACACTACATACAATCACTAATCCATCATCAAATATTATGCAAAGCCTTTTATGTTCATGGTTAGAGTCTGAAACGCGACCACTGCCAAAATATACATGATATACCCTATCGCCGGCTTTAAATTTCATTCTATTCTCTCCATCTTATCCCAGCCCAATAATTCAGCGGCGGCATTAAAACTATCGACATAATCGTTATAATTACGGTTCCAACGTGAGCCTACTACATCGTAATAACCTTTATACCCCTGCATGTATTCTAATATTTTAGCTTGATATTCGGATGCTAATTCCTCTAGCAAATCTTTTGGAACTTGAATTAGTTCACTTTCCACGAATCACCTCTCCACACTTAATTTCAACATCCCGCACCATCATTATCTGCACAGCACGGCTCTCGCATTCTTGCTGTGTGTACAATGTATCGGTTACAGGCGTAACATATCCCTGCCAAATTAATAACAGTACAAATAGTTTCATTATTATTTAATCCAATCGATATAGTGGGATATTTATTTTTTCAGTTCTTTCTTCATTAAGATGTGTATATCCATATTCTCTGATATTATCAAAACTGCTTTCCATTATATAACCAACAGGCTCTAAGTTATTAATTAAACTCTCGCGTGACGCTTGCCATGCCATCCATTGGCGCCGGTGTATTCTCGTTATCGAAATCATGCCTAATCCGTTACGCTTCATCTCCTCTTTTTGTGGTGCAAACCACTCTTCAAATTGCTGCCTTGATTTATCCATCACTCCACCTTATTAATGTGGTTCATTACAAATTTAGTTACTTTCCGTATTTGTTGCGCAGTCGGCTTTACTGCAAATTTCTTTTCAGCTAAAAGCTCACAACCATCAGAAGAAACTTTAACGAAGCAAAGTAAGAAGTGACTTTCTTTAATAGTTGTTCTTTCTGCTGACATATAATAAATCGGCTTCTCAATCATATTTATTCATCTTATTGCATCTATTTAATCGATATGATTAAAACGTTTCATGGCAAATACCTATTTACCTTCTACACTTAAGCCAGAAAGAGTAGTTGCAAGCTGTGCAATTTTCGCCGACCTCCCTGTGTCGGCATTTTTTTATTCATTGCATCCCTGCGAGTTAAATTAATCTTCCGTTAAGTCAATAACATCATCAATAACACTTTGCTTTACTGCGTAATAGCCATCTTCGCCATTGAGTGTGATTTCTTCCGTGTTTTTGTAAATGCTGATAATCGCCTGTTTCAACTTCGCATTTTCTTCTTGTAACTGTTCAATAGTCATATCTATCTCCTGTTTGCATCCTTGCAATAATTAATTTGAATGCCAATTTGGGTATAATCTAACTAACTCCTTAATTAATTCATGTACACATTCATTCGGAATATTTACATAATCAAAAAAAGGGTCAGTTGTGTTCTCTCCTATTTCTAGCACATGCTCAAACCGGCCAACCCTTACTGTCTTTTTGGTGCCTCGGTGATTTATTTCAATGTTTTTATACATGATATTCTCCGTCGTTTGCATCCTTGCAAATATTCCCTGAGCTATTTAAATTGACGCTCTATTTCTTCGGCTGCTTTATTTTCGTAATAATCAAAAGTAACGCTTTCTATTAAATCGTCCTGCTCTTGCTCGGATAGTTTGTCAAAGTCTTCTTCTGAAATAGCTACTGTTAAAATAACTTCTTCGTTTGTATTTGAATCTCGTATTGTTAGATTCATAGTTATATCCTTTAGTTATTGACTGTCGATGAAGCATTGCTCACAACAGTAAACAGTATTGCCGCCTATAAATACTTCATCGTCATTTATTATTTCTACATCGCAATAATCGCAGTATGAGCAATCTTCCTTTTGCTCTTCCGTTAAAACCCTGTCTTTGTATGGACTATCGCACCAAGCCATAGTGTTTCTCCTCTTGTTAATTCCAGTATGAAATCTCTTCCTCAATTAAGTCGTCTATTTCGTCGTTAGTAGCTTCTTTGTTGAGAAACAAACGTGCCTTTGTCATATATTTTTCTCGGTTCTCATCAAAGAACTTTGAGAATTCAGGCGACCATCCGTGGTATTCCCCATCAAAATCAAATTTGGCATTATTAAAAGCCATATCTTCAATCATACCGTCAGCAGTAATCACTCCAGATTCACGACAAAATCCCTTTAAGTCGCGTTTTCTGAAATAAGGTGAAACCTTAGAATCACAAACGCTTTTGAATCGTTGCTTCCATCTCTGAATGCAACGACCGTGTAAACTTTTCATGGTTATATCCTTTGGTTAAATCACATAAATAGCGTGGCGTGGGTATTGCAGCCCGATAGGGGCAAAGGGGATGTCATCATCAAAATCAATGGGCGGCTCTTTAGCCCAATCAGCACGCTGAGGCTTTAATTCATTTTGCCCCAACAACTGTGATTGTTGCTGTTGTTTTTGACCTCCTGCCTGATTGCTGCCGCCACTGCCGCCTAGCATTTGCATCGTTCCACCGATATTTACCACCACTTCAGTTGTGTATCGGTCTTGACCGCTTTGGTCTTGCCATTTACGAGTTTGCAAAGAGCCCTCGATATAGACTTGTGAGCCTTTTTTCAGATATTCGCCTGCAACTTCAGCTAATTTTCCGAAAATCACTACACGGTGCCATTCGGTTTTTTCACGCATTTCACCGGTTTGCTTATCTCGCCACGATTCCGATGTGGCTAATGTGAGATTTGCTACTGCGCCACCTGATGGCATATATCGAATTTCAGGGTCTTGCCCCAAGTGGCCAATGAGTATCACCTTGTTTACTCCGCGACTAGCCATTAAGAAGCCTCCGCATATTTAGTTAACTTTTCTATTTCTTCCTTGAGTTCATTTAAGAATTTACGAACTTCTTGCTCAATTTCTTGTGCTAGCTCGTCATTAAAAACAATCCGTGTTTTGAAATAGGCGAGGTTTACTGGAAGGCGATTGTCGTAGCTGACAAAGTCACACCATTTGCGTCCAGTGCACATCATTTGCCCATGCATCTGTAATAGATATTCTGTCTTAGGCTTTCCTGTCCTAAGCGTTTCTAAGTGAGTTGCGGTGTTTGGGCATTTGATTTCAATAAGTCCACCTTCATCTACTAACCCATCAGGGCTAGCTCCGAATCCTTCGATAGATGGGTGAAGGATAAACCCTGTTTCTGACACTGTGGCGTCGAACTCATTGAGGCAATACATTTCCCTTGCAACTGCCTCAAGCTCGTTTCCACGCTCCATACTGGCTGATTTGAAGGACTCTTCCTTTTGTCCTGTTAGTGTTTCGCAAATTAGCTGAGCCATATAATTTCTACGAGTTGCTCCGCTTCCTTTTGCCATTACTTTTGATAGGTTACTGGCGGTAACACATCCTAGTCTTGCCGCATACCATTCGTTAGTCCTCTGCTCCACTTGGCACCTCGGTAAATTCAGCATCAATGGCTATAGAGTTTTTAATTCGTTCCTTTTCAGCGGATCCGATAATGGCTCGCTCATCCCCTGATAACTCCGTCCATAATTGTTTAAATGCGTCCATTCCTTTGGCTGCTGCCGCTTCACACTTAGCGATTAATTCAGCTCTTTTTTCGTGGCTTTCTTGCCCGTTAATAACGCCCGTTGGTGTGTTTTCTGTAATTCTCTCGGCCTCGTCTTGGTCATAAATACCGGCAAAACCAAAAGCTAGTCGAGCACATTGGATCATTGCTTTGTGCCGTAACATCCGTTTTGGGTGTGATTTCCAAGGCTGGGTGTTTCGATTGCATTCATCCATGTACTCAGTAACCGAGGTAGGATGACTCCTGTCTTTGCGGTAAATTTTGCATGTGCAGGAGTCAGCGTCCATGATGAATTCCATGCCATCAAAGTTTTTGTTTTCATTAATAATGCGCGCCCAACCATCAACACCAACAACTGGAACAATTCCTGTTCTGTCTGGAAATGCGTAAATTTCTTTAGTCCAAGGGTTTAAGTTGTATTGATTAGCGACGATGAGAAGTGATAGAAACTGCTGGTCTGTTGCTTCGGCTTTAAATGCCGTGGATTTCAATGTTTGAATTAGGTCTTTTTCATCAATAGCCAGCTCTAACTTTTTAGCAAGTGAGCCAGCCATTGAGACTAGTGAGTTACTCATATTTTTCCCTTTGATTATCTCAGTAAGTTTTCAGACTTAGCGGCTTTAAATAATCCATTCCAAATGCCATTAAGTTCAGATTCATTAAGTTTTTGTATTAGATGCGGAGTTTCATCCATGACTGCATCATAAAACCGCTGAGCCATTTCATTAGCTAGCTCATCATATTGATTTGCTAGATGCTCGCGGTCTGGAATGGTGACGAAGTTTTCATACTCTGAAATTCTCATGCTGCCACCTTACCTTTGCTCCTGATGTAATCGACAATCCATTGCCCATCACCAGCCGCTATGGCTTCATCAATAAACCCAGCAAGCTGCCCATCTTCCTTAATGTTTTCGTAGCGTTCTTTTTCCGTGAACTGTAGTTTGCTGATGATTGTTCCGTAATCACCGTCTATGCGCTTGATGTCATTTTCGTTGACACAAGTAATAATTGTTCCTGATGAGGAGTGGTCGCATCCAAAAGTTGACAATAAAAGCTGTATGCATTTATTCACTTAGACCTCCCGTAACTCGCTTTGAGAAATTCCATTGCTAACCACCAAACATCATCACAACGTTGGCTTATAGCAATTCGCGCCTGTGCCTGAGCCAGACGTAGAAAATGTTTATCGATTTGCATGATTTATCTCGTCAGTAGAGGTAATAGGATTGCAGTCATAATGATTAATGCTGCGTAGTAATAGTTATCGCCCATGTGATTACCTCACATAGTTATTGAAAGTGTTCTGGTGTTGGTGCGGTGGGTTACTGCTGACCGAGGGCTTTTGAGATTGCTGCTTCTGCTTTCTCTATTACCCAATCATCTCCAGTAATACATCCATAAGTGAGTAGTGACTGCAAAGCCTCTAATAACTCTGGTGCCGCTGCGATTAGATGGGCGTTGGCATCTATGGGTGATAGTTGATCAGAGTCACCTACAAAAGCGATATACTGACCATCGTTACCGAATATAGAGTAACCGCTACAGTTTGGTCTTTTGTCATGACATCGCCACGGTGATGGCGTGTGCTTAAATCCCATATATCACCCCCTAGCCTTTAACATTGCATCTGCCATGCGGTAGTAGAATTCAGCTCTTTTTACTAACTGCTCAACTGTGGTGTCATTATCGTAATATCCCATATCTGACGCATCCTGTGTGGCGATGTCACCTTGCATACACTTAGCGGCAAAATAATCACGCAGCGTCATGCCAGTATGAGTGCCATGCAATTCTGTTGCTGGAATTGGAAAAGCCGCTCCACCTGTTTTATCTGGCATACTCCCTCCTAAACTATTTCATTAATCCGTATTCATAATTGATATTGTTAAGGCTTTCCCTGTCTGACTCTAGGTAGTAATCCCATATCTCTTGGTCTTTATGCTCCCTGACCAACTGCCAATGCCAGCCTATTTTTGATTTAACTCTGCGAACTTTTCTTATCACAGTTTCGTCGCAATCAAATATGACTCCATAGCCACTACCAAGGCAGCTACGTAACACGCCAAGCTCAACACTAACAACTCTAAATAACCTCGGCATGGGTAGCTTTCCATTGTGGAAATCATTTATTGTCATACTCCCTCCGTTATTAACTAAGCGATGCTAGTCATCTTCCGGATAAAGCATTTCCTGTAATTCTTCAGGTGTTGGCTTTTTCCAGTTCGTTATCTTTCCTGTTTCGATATCGATATCTAGCATCAGATAATCACCATGGTGGTCACCGGGGAAGAAGTTAGGAACGTAGTAGTTATAGTCTTCTACTTTATTCCCGTTAGCATCAAGAATGTCACAATTGAAACTGTCAGAAACTTTAATGCACGTCCTTAGCGTTTTAATGTCAACTTTCGATTTTGTATTTACTTCGATTTCCATCTCTATCTCCTATCTATTAATCAACTCACCACAGCCCACAGAATGGACTGTAATTAGTTAACTGTGCCTGCTTTTAACCACGTCAGGCGAGGTGGTTCCTTACTTTCCACAGTCAAGGAAAATTGATATATTGGTTATTCCACAGTCAAAATAAGGAAGTTTTTGTATGTATGATGCTCTTGACCCAAAAAGAAATCCTGAGCAAGCAGCTTTACAGGTAGTGATTGAATTAATTCGAGCGGAAAGAATTGCAGCACCGCAATCCAATGGTGAGCGAGTTATCAAAATATTTGATGAGCTAAATGCTCATTTTAAAACGTTATCAGAATTGCCATCTGATTTTGTACCTACAGATGACGCGCCCTTCTGATAAAGCTCACAAAAAGCATCTCTAATTACAGAGGCCAGCTGCATAGCTTGGTCTCTTTCACCACCTGATTGACAAATTACATATTCACGTAAACATCTGGCTGCTTCTAATTGAATCTGGTCTGGTAACATTTCAAATTTCATTTTCTATCTCCTATTTATCTCGCCGTCACCCCGAACTCACTGCTCGGCTGTTTTGTTTTAACTCCTGAAAATATTGCTGCATTAGGTAAGCAACAGTTATCAGGTGTGTTAATTTAGGGAATAAAAAACCCCGCAGTTGCGAGGTTTATCTTTTCTTCCCTAGTGAGGGTAATCCGCCTTGCATTGGTGGCGAACCGTTGTGTTTATTTATGCTTTTTAGCAGGTAATGCTTGTTCTTTACTGGCTTTTCGCTACCTAGAACCTTACGCTTGGCGCCTCTAATTTTAACCAACTCATTATCACTTGCATTCGCGTGGTACTTATCAATGTGATATTTAGGATTCATTGGGTTGAAAAGCCTTTTGCATACAGGGCATTCAATTCTCATTGGAGTTTCCACTATATTAAGCTCTCGCAGTTACTTCTCCAGATTCCAACAGCGTACCAGATTTTCTATATTTAACTGAGTAAATGCTAGTATTTGGTAAGCAGGTATTATCTACTGAGTCATAAACTTTAGTGCTGCGAATTGAAATTGCTTTTTCAACTCGGCTAATTGGTTTGCGTGTTAGTGATAAGGTAGGGCGCTTTGTTTCTTCTACTTGTTCGCCATGGATTGCAGCTTTTAAGCTTTTAGTTAGCTCGTAAGATTCATGCAATGCCTTTCTGCGTTCCATTCTACGTAATCTGGCGTTGTTGTAGCCGTGAAAGTTACACATAGTTTTCCCCTTACAGTTTGCTTTGGTGATTGGTGGTGGTCGCCTAGTACCACACGTGCCGCCGTAGCGTTCACCAATCCCAAAACATACTGTCTTTGGTTTGCGCTTTTTCAGCGCTATCTGTTAAAGAGCGAACATCCTGTTTATCTATGGCTCCTTGCCTTCGATGAGTTAAATATTACATGCGGTATTTATTTAAGTCAATACCATCGGTAATATAAAATTATATTTTCGGTAATATTATTGAATTTAAAAGGAATTTATTTTCAAAAAAATCTCAGATTGGAATGCAGATCACTTATTTGGAGGGGAGAGGACACAAAAAAGCCCTCGCGGGGAGGGCTGTTGTTGTTTTATACATAAAGCTTAATCATCTTGGTTATTGTTTTTTTTATTGTGTATAACCAATCGTTCTGGAGCACTATGCATTTTATCTATCATAAAACACATCCCAAGAATTGTTGTATAAATAATATTGCATATAACTGATATATATATAAACACTAGACCTATTTTCAACCAAGAAGCCTTTAATAATTCAAATTGCCCTAAGTTACCTTGTACTAGTTGTATAGCTCCGCCAGCAAAATACATCATTATGCTCATAAAGGCTAAATAACCAAATAGATAAGAAAGGAACTTTCTTCTAGTTAACTCATCCCCTTTCAGTGTTGGTGGATCTCCTTTCATTACATCATCCATACCATCTTTTTGGAATGTAGATACAGCAGCCATAGATGCAATATAAAATCCTGATAATATTTGTAAAATTCCATTTACGACGGAAACTAAGCTATCTTTACCTATCAAATTTACTTTGTTAGGTAAAAAACAAATAACTAGAGTTATTAGCACTGAAGTAATTATTGGCAATACAAAATCAAAGTAACGTTTTTCAGGGTGGCTTATGCGAACATATGATATTGGTGTAAACAGCTTTGAAATAACATACATAACCCCTCCAATTTTTACTTATTAAAATACCCAACCATTTTACTGATTAGCTCATCATGGAATTTTTCTTGGCAGATTTCTATAGGCGTAGCTAAAATTACTTTGTCTCTTTCTGCTAGTTGCGCAGCTGCAATATCTTGAAGGCTGAGGGCCTTATCTATATTCACAAAATTGGTTGAAGTCCTTCTATTTATATCTCTATGAGAGATGCGCAAAGTAGTATATTCCATTCCTCGCAGTGTATCACATATATCCTTCAAGTATTGTAAAGCTTTGTTACCAATGCCAATATTTGTCGATAGCCTCAGCGTTTGCTCTTCAATTTTAATTTTATTATTACTATCAATGTATTTTTGTTTATAGCTTCTAACTGCGACTAGTCCACATACCTTACCTGTGGACAACTGTTTTCCTAATGTTTTCTCTGCCGCAAAATCAATCTTAAACATAGGTCGGCATTTTAGCTCTTTTTTATTATTGCCACGATGAAATCCAAAATGATTATCAGATAAAAAGCTATTCAATGCTTGCCCTATTATCGCACGAGTGATTCCTGGTACCTCTTCTAACATCGCATCATAATGGTTTGGAAATGCCTTGTTATTAGGCTCTTTCTTTATAATCAAGTGCGCTGTACAACCTAAACCTTCGCCTTCTTGTTTTTTAGCAACTCTCCTACCCCCTGTTTTTATATTTGTGAAAGCAGGGTCTGAAACATCTTTGTTAGCATACTGAAATAGCAGAAATAAGTAGTTATCATCCTCTTTTATTGATAATAACCTAATTCCAGATCTACCCTTATTCATTTCATAAATCATATCCTTACGACCACTTATTGATTCAGCGCTGTCCTTGTGCTCCCTAATAAGTAAAGGTATACATTCTTTTAATGGAATATTGGGAGCATCTGCAGGATAACTGTTAATGCTGATAACGCATTTTATAACAAATCGCTCATTATCACCGAGGAGCATAAAAAATCCTTAATTAAGTAAAACCGTATAAACAAGCAGACCACCAAATGAACTATGCTTTTATTTTTATGTAAATAACATATTTATCTGGTGATAATTAAGGTATATGTTTGTTTAAAACCACACCCTAAAACGTGTCGTCATCCAAAGAAGCAGCCACGGGCATCATCTTCAACGAGCCTAATGGCGTCAGAAAAACTGCCTAGCATTATTTCATCGTAGTTGTGCCAGTTGCTGTCTTTATCCATCCAAAACAGAGACCAAGAGCTGTTAGATTTGTCATGTGTAATTTTTGCTATCGGCTCTTGAGCTTGCCCGTCACTCCAAGTAAGGCGTCTTACTTCAAATATGACAACGGAGTCATCTTCAATGCTATAGCTTAAATCCAGCTCATCCCTTAGGTGTTCAGCAGGTCGGCGCTTTTCCATGAAAAACTCCATACACCGCTTAATGTTAGCTATCTCAATGTCGTTAAATGCCATGTTGCTCCCTAAAACGTGTCGTCACTCTGCATTGAAAACCGAAATCCAAGCAAAAGGTTCTTCTGCAAACTGTAATACTGCTCCAACTGCTAGCGCTATTATTAACATAACAATCAGCAGCTTATTTTTACTGATGAGTTCTAATAATCTTTTCATATCGAACCCTCACTAATTATCAAAAGCAATCAGCAACAATAGAATGATATCCAGCACCGCTATAATAACTAGCAGTATCATTATGTTAGCGTTGGATATCAGCTCTAGCAGTCTTTTCATTTAAAACGTGTCGTCAGGCCGTCCAAAAATCATCTCGTAGAGTTGGAATATGGCATCATCATCAAAATCAAACCATACCAGCATTGCAATCACGGATAGTGCTGCGGTTATTTCTACCTTGTGCTGCTTGATACAACCCCATAATTTTTTCATATGAACGTGTCGTCAGGCCATTAAAACAGTGCTCGGCCTGTTTTTTCGCAAGCGTCTATATATTTAATTGGTTTAACGATAGCTGACACATAGTGCATGGTGTCAACTTGATCTGGTGATAGAGTAATGGGCTTGTGTGAGTTGTTTATACTGGAAAACTGATAGTCCCCATCACGAGTTTTGTTGAAAATCTTAATCATATTGTGACCTTCAACCGTGCGCACAAAAACCTCATCGCCAGATCTGACTGTTGTATTTGGTTCAACCACAACAAACTCGCCTGATTGAATGCGCGGCCACATGCTGTCACCTTTAACCTTCAACCCGTATGCGTCTTTATCGTCGCTGTATATCTTCAGCCAGCCATTGTGAACCTCGATCATATCAACAGCACCATCAGCACCTAAGAACGCCTCACCGCGCACCTGAACCATTCCTGAAGGCACTGTGCCTATATATTCGATTTCATCATCTACCGATTGAGCTAGAGACATTATTTGTTTAGATATTGACGGACTTATATCACTAACAGCAACCTTCAATATCTTTGCAAATGTAGCAACTGCGTTCGGGTTTAATGGATTAATTCCATTTAAATAATGACTGACAGCACTTTGGTTGACACCTAGCTTTTCAGCTATGTCTTCTTGATTTATCCCTAGCGTCTTGCGCTTAGAGGAATAGATTGATTTAAGCCTTCTGGCATCTGCCAGTTGCTCTTCTGATAGCGGTTTCTTTTTGTTCATCCCTGTATTTTATTACTATAAGTTATATTTTAAAAATACCGTTGGTATTGACTTTTTTATTACCGAATATAATAATTAAGCTGATTCATTTTAAAGGAGAAGAAGATGAACCAACTAGCTTTACGTGAATATGTCAAGGAGCATGGTCAAGATAAGACGGCTAAAGCAATAGGTGTTACTCAAGGCGCTATCAGTAAAGCGCTAAGAGAAGGGAGAAATATTCTCTTATCACAAACGGAAAATGGCATTAAAGCAATAGAAATAAAGCCATTTCCAAGCACTAAAAAATAAGCACCACCTCGCTCTTTAACATCTCAGCGCTGAAAAAGCGCACATCAATACACACTCACTGGATCGTGAGTCACGGACTAACTGTATCTAAAAAGGACTATAGACTATGGAAAATGCAAAAAATATCAAAGTAGAGTGCTCATCAAACGAATTGATGACGTTTTACATTCAACAAATGTATTCAGTCGGTAATAACGGACTCGCTAAGGCGCTAGGAATACACCCATCAAAATCCAGTCGAGATAAAGCCAGAATATTCGATTTAGCTTGCCAGTTGGTGAGTAAGTTCGGATTACCCCCTGACTCTGTAAATATCAGCGATAAGCCAACGAAAGTTGTTCTTGAAGGTGATTATGCAGAAAGGGTTATTCAGGCTCTTGAAGGGAAGGGGAAGGTTAAAAGAAAAGCCCCAACCACGGCGAATGATGAGGCTCAAATCAATTTGGATATTTAACTATCAAAACAACTGTATCAACAACCAGTAATGGTGACAAGGGAAATTTAGCGTTTCCCTTTTTTGATACAACAACCGAATAAGAGAATTATATCATGAAAAATAAACGAAATCATGACTTTAATTATCATGCTGTGCATAAAAACATCATGCGAGATAGGGAGCTCAGGAAAGTAACCCCGCTAGGGATAAAGCGACTTAGAGAAGCTTTTGAAGATGCAAAACTAAGGAATGCTCACAGGAAAGAACTATTGGGAGGGGAGCCGCATGAGTAACGTTGCATATGCAGATTTTGGTAACAAGAACCACGCTAGGAGTTCTCGGATGGATAACTCTAAACTTGGTCACGTCGCGATATTCAGGAGCCTGCTTAACGCAAGCTGGGCAGAAGATACAGCTAAGCTTGCGCTATGGGTCAGATTACTAGGGCAGGCAAGGCATAAGCCAACAACAGTTGAGTTTGGTGGTGTGTCTTGGGATCTTCGGGCTGGTCAGTTGGTAACAAAAGCAAAAGTTTTAGCTAGAAAACTTAAGGATGCAAAGGGAAAAGAAAAGACTGAAAAACAAGTCAGAGACATGCTGGATTTTTTTGAGCAAGAAGGGATGATAACCCGCGCAGGTACACGACACGGAACAATAATCACAATCACAAATTACCTTGAATATCAGGCAAATTACGAGGTGACAAAGCAAGTTACTAATGAGGTGACAATCAAACCCAGTGATACCAACGTTCAGGGCTTAACTGAGGTTACTAACCTAGTAACAAAAGAAGTGAAACAGAATAAGAATGTATTTGAACAAGAAATAAATACTCCCCTAACCCCTCAAGAGGGGGATTGTGAAAAGTTAATTTCAACCAATCGAAAAAACAACATCCCCTACATCGAAATTATGAATGCGTTTAACGAGGCTGCTGGTGACAGATTACCAAATGCTGAATCCTTGAATGACAAGCGGAAACGAGCCATCTCAAAATTCCTGAAAGAACTCAAAGAGCCAACAGTCGAAGCGGCTAAAAACTATTTTGAGTATTTCATGAGTTCAGCTAAAGAGTTTTATTTCGGTGAAAACGATTCTGGTTGGAGGGCTAATTTCGATTATCTGCTAAGACCGTCGACAGTGTTAAAAACTAGGGAGGGATCGCTATGAATTACCAAGTGCCACACAGCCTAGAGACCGAACAAAGTGTTATCGGATCCCTACTGATTGACCCAAACAGCGACAATGCTCAACGAGTGTTTTCCGTGTTGAAGCCAGATGATTTTTACGGCACACACCACAAGATTATCTTTGAGCAAATGCGGTCAATGGCTAGCAAGCATCAACCGATTGATATCTTAACTGTAGCTGACAGCTTGAAAGCAACTGGAAGCGAAGGAACTACAGGTGGATTGGGTTATCTGGCTGAAATTGCAAAGAATACCCCAAGCACCGCAAACGTGCTCCATTACTCGAAGAAAATCAAAGAGTATGCCAATGAGCGCTATGCCATTGAGAAAATCAACGAAGCCACACGATTACTGATTGAGCCAAGCACTCTAAGCTTTGGTGAAAAAATGGAGTTCGTGCAGAAGCTAGTAACTGACGCAAGCGAAAACGGTGTTACTGGTCGCAAGTCTGGTTTGAAAAATATGGCTGAGCTATTGCCTGAATGGTTCGAAGGCGTAGAAAACATGTTTAACAATCCAGAGCAGTTTGTTGGGCTCAAGACAGGTATTAAGCCACTTGATGACATGCTAGCTCCTAAATTTGTTGTGCGTGGATCCCTATTCGTTATCGGTGCGCGTCCAAAGATGGGTAAAACAACCGTTCTAACTGAAATGGCGAAAAACGTTTCCGATAATGGGCTACCAGTGGCTCTGTTCAGCATGGAGATGTCCAATCAGCAATTGGTTGAGCGAATGGTAAGCCAGAAGTCAGGCTTAAACTCAGATATGTTCTATGGCGGCACAGAGGATGATTTCGAATGGGCGCTACTTGGCAAGGCTATCAGTGACCTGAGCGAAAAGTCTAACATTTGGGTCGATGACACAGCAGGGATGACACTTGAACACATTCAGTCAGAGTGCCGGAAGTTGAAGCGCAAGGTTGGGAAAATCGGGTTTATCGGCGTGGACTATTTAACACTGATGAAAGCTGGAAAAGCAGATCGCAACGATATTGCCTACGGTGAAATTACCAAAGGTCTCAAGCAGCTAGCAAAAGAGCTTGATACTACTGTGGTATTGCTCACTCAGCTAAACCGCAAACTGGAAGATAGAACCAACAAGCGACCTATGCCAAGTGATAGCCGTGACACCGGTCAGATCGAGCAGGATTGCGATTACTGGATGGGAATATACAAAGACTCAGTTTACAACGACAAAGCCGACAAGACGCTTACAGAGCTTATTGTGAGACTTAACCGTCATGGTAAAACAGGAACAGCATTTGTAGACCAGAAAGGTCTTTGCTTATTCGACACCGACCAAACTCACGCAATGGCTCGCGCTGACATGGCAACCGCCAACCGTAACACACCAAATCATAAGGACTTCTAGATGAGCACAGACAAGCGAGTTATGTGTTACCGATGTCTACACATCTACAATTTACTAGATGCAAAATTAATCAAAAATAAGCGACTTACTCACACCAAAGACAAGTGCTGCCCTAAGTGTGAATGTAAAGTTTATTTTTCAGAATAAGGATTTTTAGGATAAATAATATCGACTTCAAACTTGTATTTGAATTACTCGACAAAATGGAAGAGTGCGCTAATCGAATTAAAGAGCTAAATCAGTCAATTAAGCGAGGTGTTGAGTGATGAAAGGAACAACTAGCACAGCTCTGATGTGGATATACGCAGCAGAAAGAATGAGTCGCAAATTAAAATATGTGAAAAGCGGTAGAGGTAAAGTTGATTACAACCGAAAGCTGCATAAGCCATATCGCAGCGAACGAGTTTTAAATCGACTCATGAAGCTGGATGCTGCTGTATTTTTTAAAGCTATTAAATCTAGCAAACGGGGAGGTATCTAATGCAGGGAACTAATTGGGTTAAGTGTAGCGAGACATTGCCAGAACTAGACGCACCAGTATTTGCTGGATGGTTCAGAGGTAATGGAGAGTTTGTATACCACGTTTTCATGCGTTCTGATACATGTGGAGAAGGTTGGATTTGGTCGCGTTCTTACAGCCATTTTATCAGCGATAACGATGAGTTTATTGAAGATGATAATTACCCAATAACGCACTGGATACCTTTACTACTCCCACCAATGCCAGAGGGTGAATGATGAACATCACCAAATTACCCATCGATAAAAAATTCCAAGCTAATGGTGAGCTATCTAAACGCTTGCTGGAATTAATCCACGAATATGACGGTGAAATAAGCTTAGCTGAAGCAATAGGGGTTATTGAGATTGTTAAGTTAACGCTAATTGGTGAACAGGAGAGCCAACAGTGAGTGATAAGCTGCCAGATGAAATTTTAAAAACGCTAGCCACTGAGCCAATGTTTATCGAAGTGGTAGAACGCTGTTTAGATGAAAGTGAGTTAGTTAGTAATTTTAGCCGTATCTATGGCGTTGATTTGCCAAGAAAGCCAACCTCACCACTAATTGCAATGGTCGACGAAGCGACAGGATTTAGAGAGCATCAATTTAATGAGTTCTTTACAGCTTTTATCCCGTTTGTTTATCGGTGTGTTTGGTTGCCACTTTACAGCGAAGGAAAACTGGGAGGCTAACTTGGAAGCAGATTTTCTCTTCCACGAATCAACCAAAAATACCGCATGGCAACACCTCAAAGAAGTTCTAGCAACAAACCAACCACACCGAATCATCATTAAGCCTTGGAAGTCCACACGCTCACTATCTCAGAATGCAACTTTCCATATGTGGTGTGGAGAGATAAGCAAGTATCTGTGTAAAAACAAAGCTAATTTCACGCCTGAGACTGTCAAGGACATGTTAAAGCACACATTCCTAGGCTACGAGGTGGTAGAGATGATAGACGCTACTACGCAAGATATAGAGCACGTAAGGACACTTCGAAAAACATCAAAACTTGATACAGGTGAAATGTTCCACTTCATGGAGCAGGTTGAGCGCTGGGCGGTAGGTATTGGTTGTTTCGTGACAATCCCAAGCAATTCGGAATACATGAAACTCAAGGAGCAGCAAGAGAGATGAATATTGTAATAGCGGAGATAATTGCTAAAAACTTCAAGGTTGGCGATGTGATTACATCTGTCATTGTTCGAGATCTAGATAATGGGCGCGTGCATTTAAATAATTACTCGTCGGTGCTGAATGACCTTGTTGTGTGGGGTGCAGTAACTAAGCAAAAGAAAAGGGGCAAGATTGCTGAATTTAAGATAATCGGCGATGTGAGTATTGCCATCAACGCAGAGATAAAAAAGAGGGAGTCCAGCAAATTAAGCAGCAGAGAAGGCTCATTTAGCCGAGCATTCCCTGAGCACCTGATAGATAAGTTCAACTCGCTGTTAGCTGGGGTGAGAGCATGAAAAACGAAGCAGAAGCGTTTATGAGCGCATTAACAACGTTAAAGCTATGTTGGGCTATCCATAAGTCTAATGAAGCCGTCAGGAAGTGTGCAGGGCTATTAAAGCGCAAATTTAAAGAGCACTTAGCGTATGAATCAATGCGGAAGATTGAAGGCAGCAGCAGCCCGATGTTGGTCATCACACTTGCCGAGTGGGAGTTGAAGCGATGATTAGAACCCGACACGTCATTCTATTCTTTTCGAGTGTTACTTTGGTTATAGGTCTTGTGGGGGTGTAGATGCAAAAGCCGAGAAAATCGGTGCGGCGAAAATGTAAAATATGCAAAGTAATATTTCACCCGTCGTACGATAATATTTGGTGGTGTTGTCCGGAACATGGAGCAGAATTAGCAATCAAGCGACGAAGTAAGGAGAGAGAAAAACTAGAAGCTAAACTCAAGAAAGAGCAGAAACAAAAAGAAGTAAAAGCCCGCGATAAACTCAAAGCCCGCAAGTTAGCAGTAAAACCCCTCTCATATTTCACCAAACAAGCACAGACCGCATTCAACGCATTTATCAGAGAAAGAGACAAGGATGAGCCTTGCATCTCGTGTGGTCGTTTTCACGCAGGTCAGTATCACGCAGGACACTATCGAACAACCGGCGCTAATCCAGAACTTAGGTTCGATGAAGATAACTGCCATAAACAATGCGCCCCATGCAATAACCATCTATCGGGAAATATCGAAAATTACACGCCTCGACTAATAGAAAAAATCGGTCAGGAACGTTTCGATCGTCTGATGGGTTCTCATGAGTTGCCAAAGTGGAAGCGCGAGGATTATGAGCGGATACGTGATCACTATCGGAAGAAGTTAAAGGAGCTGAAAGATGCAGGCTGAGATAACAACCATTCCAGAATTACTCATCAAAGCCAGAGGAAATCAAACCAAGGTAGCTGGCTGGATAAGCGCATCGCGAAATACAGTAAGGAAGTACGCATTCGACGTAAAGGCAGAAAAGCACATCATTGTAAATGGGCAGCTTATGGTTATACATCGCGGTGGAATCGGCGGAGCGATAAAAGGAAAGAGTGAAGTATTGCAGGGGGTGAGATGAACTACATCGGAGAGAAAGAACTTACAAAGGAGCAATTCGACTGGCTTAACGGATGGCTTGAATTGTGGGGCGCTTGGGTTCACTCAGGCCGAGTAGACATGAGGAAAATTAACATCATATACAAATTCATGCAATCAGTTGACCCAAGCAAAAATCTAACACGACCGATGTGCAATGACGATGACGGAATGTTGATTTCTCAGGTCATAGATTCTGTCATCGCCATTGACAAGCAGGCTTATAAGATACTGATAAGTTACTACGTGTACGGTGCATCAAAGCTTTCGATAGCATCTTACTACCATAACAATGCAAAACCTCGCAAAATGAACACAAGGTCAGGAGGAAAAGTAAAGGTTCCATCATTGCGAACATGCCGAAGAGAAGTTGATGAAAAGCTGAAAGCTTGTCAGTGGTTATTATACGAACCTCTACGAAATGCAATGAACGGTCGCAAACGTGTAGCTAAAGTTAGAAAAATAACTGAACTTTGCTATTGACAGAAATGGCCAAATGGACAATACTTATCAGGTAAGCTGCCTTAACTGTTCTTAGGTTGGCTTAACCAGATTAATAGAGCCTCACTTCGGTGGGGCTTTTTGCGTTTAAGGGTTTATATGCTTGATGAATTCGAGTGAGCATAAAAAAACCACCAACTTTTTAGGATGGTGGCAAAAGATTGCAAATCATGTTTATAGCTAAACCAAAAAAAACTCTTGGTCGTCTTTTATTTTAACCAACCAATTTAAAAAAAGAAACAGGCTTTATCTGATGTTCTATTTATAACTGGTTGATATTGTTCCGTTATCGGAATTCCGATAACGCTATTTCACATGCTCGGTTATTCCGAACAACTGCGTGATTTACGCCTTCTTGTGTGAGTTCTCTCTCTTTTGAAAATGCGTTTGTAGTCATCATCAGTGTATGTGTCGTATTGTTTTCTAGCGTATAGGATTGATTGCTCATGTATAGCGCTGTTACTTTTAATCTGCTGCCAGCGTTTCTTTGCATTATAGTGCTCTTTTTTGATTTGAGACTCAGATGACCTGCATTTTTTCAGAGTCAATCTAGCTCTTTCTCTGAAAGCTGAAAGCAAAGCTGGGTCGCTATTTAGTCTATCTCTTAGTTTAGTTAAATATGATGCGCGAGTGTTTTTAAATTCTTCAGTATGTTTTATTGAATGATAGCGCTTTTTCTCTTTTTCACTATTCCTGATTTTTGCACATTTTTCGCTGCAAGTAGCAGGGATTCGTCCTGATTTATATTTTATTCTAGATCCGCATACTTCACAGATGCCACCCTTACAATAACTGCACATCAATCGACCCCTGTATGTTGGTTTTGTTATTGTGCGCGGGAACAGTTCTTCTACGCCGCAATCACAGCGGCATAGAATCTGAGAATTAGAGGAATCTTTTATTATTGTAAGCTTGCCGAACTTTTGGCCTGTTCTATCGTTTTTCATTTGATAAGTCTCGGCGAGGACTGTACAAAACGTGATTAATAACAATAAAATCTTTATTGATCCACTGCGTGACTTGCTGGGGTTTTATATCTAATTTAGATGCAAAGTCTTTCTGGCTGCCGTTGTAGTAAGTGTTTATGTATTCGATAAGTGTCATTAGCATTCAACCTCTTGCATTTCGCGGTCAACACAGTAAGCGATATAGATAACACCTTGCTCATCAGATGATTTAGCGCAGTCATAACCTAATTTGTGAGCTAAGATACCTTGATATTGCTGGATAGCCCAGTCAGCTTCACCTTCATCGTCATAGCCGTTAAACTCAAAATCACGAATGCTTGATTCGTTGCTCAGTAACTCAGCAATTTCTTCGTCAGATGCTTCGATTTCTAAATCGTCGCGAACTAGCTCAATAACTTGCTGAACAGCTTGCTCCGCAATGTCATGATGAGAGAAAAAAGATTCAACGTCGATTATGTTATTTACTTCTAAATTGTACTGATAGTTACACTCACCAGCTAAGTTATACTCATTTCCTTCAGCAGCGAAGAACAGACAGCCTTTTAAGAATAAAGCGTATGGGCTTCTCGCTTTTACTTCAGTGATTCTTTCTGCGCTTGCGTGAGTGATGATCATTTTGCCTTCCTCTGCCTTGTTGGTATGAATATATAATAAAGCGTTTTACTTTATAAATAAAGCGTTTTACTTTATATTTATATGTTTAATTTGAAGTAAGTCACATTTAACAGGTCGCCTAGTGCGGCCTTTTTCGTATACAGCCACCGCAAATCACTATCAACATGTTTAATTACTGCAATTTTGCGACGGGCTATCTATTTAAGAGAGGTAGTTATGAGCAATCAACATTTAGAATCAGTGATCAGTGAATTATCAGCCATTGCTTCAGTAAGTTACATAGGGCTGAACATTTAACTTATCTCAAATGCTGATTAAATTCATTAATCCAAATCCGGTCATCTAATGGTGGCTTTCTATTAACCAA
>NZ_JAMPMC010000031.1:0-63619 GCF_028477945.1 Providencia sp. PROV261
TTGTGATACTTGGTAATCATTCCCCCCACGAAATTTATTGCCATTAACTGAAGTAATAGCACGTTTTAACTGATGGTATGCTTCACCTCTGTTCAAGGCTTGCTGGACGTAATGACGCAACGTTGAATTATCAACATACTCCAAAACATAAATAGATTTAATTAAACGGTCGTACTCATGCAATGCTGACAATCTTCGGCTCTTGCCGTTACTCAACTTTCTAATGATTGTGCTTTGAGTGGTGGTTTTACGACTCAATGAACAAACAATATGCTGAATATTGTCCCATTCTTCAGCAATTAGCTTATGATTAATATCTTTCTTTAATTGAATACGGCCTCCGTTCTCTTCAGTCACTTCAAATAGCTCAAAAAACACCTTTTTCATTTTCGCGTATCGAGGGGCGAATGTGTAACCAAAGAAATCTAATATAGCGAAGTTAACATTATTGGTACCATGCGTATCGGTCGATAAGGTATTAGGCTGTATATCTGAAGAGTTGTTATAGAGTAAGTCAAAAGCAAAGTGACCTTCATATTCGTTAGCGCCAATGACTTGCGTACTCACCGGAACATGACGTGGTCAACCAAAATTGACCAACCCAGTTAAGCTACTTTTTTCAATTTCTTCATGTCCGCCTCATATTGATTTGAAATTTCCATACTTTATCTAATTCATGTTTTTCTAAATTAGCTAAAATGCAACTCAGAAATGTCCAGAAGTGAGTTGTGTGGTGTCGAGTGGAGATTGTACGATTAAGCCCCTAAGTAATTAGTCCGTCAGTCTCCCTCGGTAATCAAATTAGTACATCTTAGCGATCAAATTGGTAAAAAATTAGACATGTAGATGAATGCCCACCTTAAAAAATAGACAGCGGGTTGGGCTGGGTGATTTTTCTGGTGTTAGACGCCAGCAACCCATGCGGCAGAATGGTTGCTCACTTACTCGTCTATTTTTAGCGGGAATTCTTAGCCAACTGTACGCGCTGTATGCAGATTTAAGCAGTCGAGTGATGCGCACTTTGGAGGAGATGGCACCACGAGTAGAGGTTTACTCTATTGACGAAGCGTTTTTGGATTTAACCGGTATTGAGTCTGCCATATCTCTTGTCGAGTTCGGACAACAAGTGCGAGAGCGCATAGGCCACTGGATTGGGATCACCGTCTGTGTAGGCATTGCACCGACTAAAACACTCGCCAAACTGGCTAACCATGCCGCCAAAAAATATCCAGCTACTCAGGGGGTTGTAGACCTGACCAATCCAGATCGGCAACGTCGATTGCTCGCATTAGTCCCGGTTGATGATGTTTGGGGCGTTGGTAGACGGCTTTCTAAGCGTTTAAATGCGTTGGGTATCACCACAGCCTTAGATCTCGCCAATGCCTCTCCTAGAGCCATCAGAGACCAGTTTTCAGAGGTTTTAGAAAGAACCGTCAGAGAGCTCAATGGTGAGTCGTGCATTGAACTTGAAGAGATCCCGCCAACTAAGAAGCAAATCGTCTGTAGCCGTTCATTTGGCGTAAAAGTGACGCACTTTGAATTTTTAAGTGAAGCCGTATGCGAATACGCAACCCGCGCCACTGAGAAACTTCGCAAAGAACAGCAGCAAGCCAAAGTGCTGACCGTGTTCATACGTACCAGCCCCTTTAAGGACAACGAGCCGCAGTACAGCAACTCTGCATCGGGTGAATTGCTAATCCCCAGTTGCGACACGCGGGATTTTATCGAGCTGGCCAATCACTTACTCAAGCGGATATGGAAGGATGGTTTTCGTTATGCCAAAGCGGGCGTCATGCTGTCTGACTTTTACGATCCTGGCATGTTTCAACCAGGACTATTCGATGACGTATCGACCCGCTCTAATAGCCAGCAGCTAATGTCTGTATTGGACACCATTAACCAAAGCGGTGCCGGAAAGGTTTTCTTTGCTGGACAAGGACTCAAGAAAGATTGGTCGATGAAGCGAGAGCATTTGTCTCCCGCTTATACAACACGCTGGGACCAGTTACCGCGAGTGAAGTAGCGCAGTTGACTCAATACGCATTCACTCTGCGACGCAGCATGTTGAGCTTATCAACCTGGCGTCGAATATCACTGAAGAATTCCTCTTTCTCCATGGCCAGCGCTAGCTCCCATTCTTTGGCCAAACCTTGGCAGTCTAAAAATGCGTATCTCAGCTTCGTCTTTGAGATACGCAGCCCCTTGCTAAAGACCACGCGTTTGCCTCGTTGACCGTGAAAACTGTTGATATACCACTCTATGCCAAAGCCATACTTAAAGTCTCTGATACGGACACCAAGCAGACCCCAGTCTTTAAAGGGCTCATTCTCTCGAACCTTGTAATGGGTAACCCAAAAGTCATCAACTTCAGCTCGTGCCAGCGCTTTTAGCCTGTCCGTTTCTTGCTGAAGTAAATCTGATACATCTGCTTTCCATTGTTCATTGACGATTTCTACCAAACCAATTTCCCCATCCAATTAACCCCTAAAGCCAAAACCACTATCCGTTTGGCTTTTGGATCGAAACGCCAAACGTAAAACTGCCGTCACAATCACTGTTTGGCGTCTCGATATAAATCGACTCGCTCAATCCCATACCCGACAAGGGATACAGGCTGATTTCACTTAAAAACACCTAAAAAGACGTATCGCCATGAAGATACAAACCGTTTGGCAAGTTCAGGCCAGAATGCAAACGACGTTTGGCGTCTCAATTTTTTTGGCTAGGTCACCAGCCGCCAAACAGAGCCTATTCTCATACTTTTGCAAAAATGCAATAGGCAGATAGATGAAAGGATTTGTCACCTTTCTGCCCACCGCCAGTGCACCGAATCCTGATAATGACATTTGAGTAAACCGCCAGAGCACTTGGAAATGCCCAAGCGTGAACAGCGCGGTTGATTGAAAACCGTTAGAGCACTTTGAGTGCACAGGAGATAAGTATGTTTGTACTAGGCGTAGATATCGGTTACTCAAACCTGAAGCTGGCAATTGGCCAATCAGGTAGTGAACCGAAAACCATTATTCTACCTGCGGGTGCCGGTCCAGCGGATCGTATGCCGGAGCGTATCGGTGGAGGCGATGATGAAACTTGTTTGTATGTCTCTGTCGATAATGAGCGCTGGGCCGCTGGTGTTCCTGCTGGACGCCTTCAAGGCTGGGAACGAGAGCTTCACCCGGAATATCCCACCACAAAAACCTATAAGGCACTTTTTCATGCCGCCTTGTTAATGGCTGAAACAGAATCCATCGATTTGGTTGTCACTGGATTACCGGTTTCCCAGTTTCATGAACCACAACGTAAGTCTGACCTTGTGCAGCGTTTAAAAGGTGTCCATCAAGTGACGCCTAAGCGCAGCATCACCGTTCATGACGTCAAAGTACTACCACAGCCTGCCGGTGCCTATATGGATCTGGTTCAAACGGGTGGTGATCTGGGCTTGATTGAAGAAGGTCGTGTCGTCGTCATTGATCCCGGCTTCTTTTCTGTTGATTGGGTTGCCCTTGAGGCCGGAGAAATTCGCTACAGCTCATCAGGAACCAGTCTTCAGGCAATGTCCGTGCTACTGGAAACCATCGATAAGCTGATTTCGGAAGATCATGGTGCCAAAGTCGGAATGGATCGACTTGAAAAAGCCATGAGAACCGGCGACTTACAGGTCCTGCTATTTGGAGAAAAAGTCGATATTTCACCTTATCTGAATGCTGCCATGAAAAAGGTAGCGCCTGTTGCTCTTACAGCCATGCGTCAATCCATGCGTGACGAAAGCATTAATGCGGACTTGGTATTGATCGCCGGAGGTGGAGCCTTGGCTTATAAGGAAGCGGCCAAGGAGATTTTTTCACGAAGCAAGATCATCGTGCCTGAGCAGTCTGTTTTGGCGAACGTCCGAGGCTTCTGGTTTTATGGGGCATGATCATGAGAGTTGTCGTCAACATTCCCCCAGGGAGCCACCCAGAACTACTCAAAGAATTGGAAAAGACGCCACCACGGGAACGCGCTGAGCGTCTGCGGATGCTGGCAACCTTTGGGTTAATTCAAATGAGCCAACCCAATCTATCCACGACATCTGTACCGGTGGATGGCCTTGCACCAGATGGTGAAGTTACTTCTATGAGTACAGCGCCAGAACCCAAAGCAGAAACACGTAAACAATCATTAAAATCAAAACTAGGGCTGGGCTTATAACATGGCGTTATCAGTTAGCTGGCTCGATGCCAGGTTAAATAAAGAAGCAAAAGAAACCGTAGTAAAAGCCGACCGAGATGGGCTAAGTGCTCGGGTATCGCCCAAGGGCAAAATTGTTTTTCAGTTTCGTTATCGGTTCGATGGCAAGCAACAGCGGGTAGACATAGGTACTTACCCCCTTATGAAGCTGGCTGAAGCCAGGAATGAGCTGGATAGGTTAAGGGCAGTACTTGATCAAGGCCGAAACCCCAAGCTTTACCTACAGCAGGAACGGGCTAAGTATTCTGCTAATCAAAGCTTCGAATCGATTTTTCGAGACTGGATAGACTCTGCCGGTAAGCAAGGGCTAAAGGAGAAAACGTGGCACTACCAAAAACGCAGCAGTGAAATATATTTGCTGCCCCGACTTGGCAAGTATCCATTAACTGACATCACTGAATTGTCCTTGCGAAACTGTCTTCGTGAGGTTTCGGAATCGTCTCCGTCAAACACAGAGCGCCTAGTGTCTGTACTGCATAAGTTCTATGACTGGCTGATTGATGAACAAATTTTGGAAATTAACGCTGCCGCTGGGATCACAGCAAAAAAGGTTGGCGGTAAAAAAGGAAAACGAACTCGGGTGCTAAATGACAACGAGATCAGGATACTTTGGCGCTATTTGCATGAGTCAAAAATCACTGAGAAGAATCGCATCTACATAAAACTGCTTCTCTTATTGGGAGGGCGCAAGGGCGAACTCATTCAAGCTGAAAAGCATCACTTTGACTTGCAATCTGCAATGTGGACAGTGCCCATAGAGATCCGCAAACAAGGTGAGAAAATTGGAGCGCCGATCATGCGGCCATTGATTAAGCCAGCTATTGAGCTGATTGAACTGGCGATGCAGATGAGCAAATCAACTTACTTGTTTCCCGCGAACGGACAAGAAGAGCTTGCCACAAATGGCTTTGATACCACTATTCCTAACAATGTGAAAATCTGGGCTCGCAGATCGCTTGGTATTGAGATGGAACACTGGTCTATGCATGATCTTCGCAGAACGATGCGAACGCGAATGTCTGCCATCACGACGCAAGAAGTTGCCGAGTTGATGATTGGCCACAGCAAAAAAGGGCTGGATGCTATCTACAACCAATATCAGTACCTGGACGAAATGCGTCATGCTTACGACGTTTGGTATCAACAACTAGAAACCATCATCGAGCCGACAGGCTTTCCATTCAACTGGCGTTTCGGACAATAAGGGGTAGCTGAATTAAGGAAGAGACTGAGCTAGTACAAATGACCGAGTCAAGTAGTGCATTTGGCTCGGTTTAGATTAGTTGTTTTTCCAGTTACAAAAAAACAACTTATCGAATAATTATTATAAGTCTCACGACGCCTCAGAGAGAGGTATTTGCAATTCATCCACAAGGGTTTGCTTAGATTTATACTCTAGCTCGCTTCTCTTTATTTTTAGCTTTTGTAATAAAGCACTATGAGTCACCTCGAAATCATTAAAAATTGTAGACCAACTTTTAACGTATACTCGAATTCTTTCATCCGCCCCGGAAACAAGGCCCGCGCCGCCCTTACCAGCAAGGTCTTTCAACCGCCTTGTAATTTGAGTATCATTCTGGGAGATTTTAGTTCCAACAAGAACAACATCAAATCTCATTCTCTCATCATTAAAGGCAGGATGCTTATCAAGTACCTCAGCATAACGTTCAGCTTGAGCTAAATGTTTCTTATTCAATGCTACACTTGGTCTTTTTATTTCAATGATCGTACATTTAATAAATTCTTCTTGTGTAGAATGATCAATTGTGACCATTTTGCGTGCAAGAAACAAATCTACTTGGCCTTTTGCCCCCTCTATGGTAGCGCCTTCAATAAGATCACTGGTACTGATATCGTCCCCATCCAATATTTCAATATCTGAATTCCGAAGATTTCTAGCTGTATTAGAAAAGTCATCCTCTTCGGCACCTATAGTTGTGTACTGAGGGCCAAACAACCATGTATTAGCCTCAATAATACCTTGTAAGTCTGGTGTTTCTAGAACTTCTTTAGCGTGCTCTTTAAAAAGGTACTTCATTTTCTGTACGACTAGATCTCGCTTATGAATGTGTCCAATCGTGCTAATTATATAATCAAGTTTAGATTTACTTATTTGAGATGCAAATTCATCCATTTGCTCCTTATTTAAGTCTAAAACGCCTTCCAATATATCTATCAAACTATCATTTTCACTTGATGTAGATAGCCTATCAAGCAAACCGATTATAATTTTTGTTTGCTTAGCCTTTAGCCCATTAAAAGCTGCTGGATCAGCAACGCAGATACTAGTTACTAATTTCTTCGTATGTGCAATTCTAAAGGAACGATCTTCGTCAGACTCCCAATTGTAAACAGGAAAATATCCTTTTTCTTCGAAAGAATCGACAAGCTGAACAGCTCTTTCTCTAAGGAACCCCTGATAAATCTCGGCTGTTTTGTTGCGCAGTTCTTTTAGCAGCATAGCTAAAACTTTATTCCCATCACTCTTTTCACTAATGAAGAGATCAGCATTTGGAGATGAGGTATCTTGAAAATTATCGAACCACTCAGATTGTATATATCCACTTATGAAAAAATTGTTTTTGTAGTTAAAACCAGTCAGATTTCTATACTTCTGATGTTCTTTTGAATCTCTAAAATAATTGTATGACTTTTCACCAGATGGTTTTTTTATCCACTGAATGATACTTGAACTAAATATATTTCCATCAACATCTATAAGCTCTTGAAACAACCTATGTTGGGGAGGCGTCACTCGGACTCTATTAACTGATATTTTAAGGTTAGAAAAAACTATTAGCTTCCAACCAAATTCATTTGAAAGCTCCTCCATGATATTTTCAATATTAGGGATTTTTTGAGATTTTTCACTCGTAATGCCCGTAAGAAATACTGATGTCCCACTTCCATTTGAAAGAATACTACTATGCTGTTCTTTATCGTCGATCAACTCAACTTTGTACGTTTTAATACGAGACGAGTCTATGGTAATACGTGCATTCTCAGATTGTCTTCTCGTAAGCCAGGTTGCTGTTGCAGCATATTTATGAAATGAATACCGCCCTCTGCCTTGACTGCCTTTTTGGGTAACCTGTTTTTTGGATGAGTCATCCCAATTATCAAAATTTCGGTCTAGGTTATGAAAGTCAATTCCTTCACCATTATCATGGATCTCTATTGACTCCACCCCGCCGAGATCACAGGTGTTAATAATGACATCAATATCTGATGCACCAGCATCCAAACCGTTCCAGATATATTCACTCAACATCTTCCAAGCGGGAATTGAGCCGAAACGTTTTTTTATCGACGCATTTGTAATACCTGTTGTCCGTTCTTGAGGAGTCGTCACTTACCTATCCATCCAATCAATAAAAAATCCATGCTGCTATCTTAGCCTAAGTTGGTGTACATATTAACTATATTGTTGGCACAAGCCGGCGTTTCAAAGCGTTAGTCCAAGCTCCAACAGAAAAACTAAGCTACGCTATCTATTCCTAATTCTTCTCATACTCCTCCAAGTCTTCAATGTGCCACAGCTTGTTTCGTGTATTTCGGTTGATACGAGGTTGCGGCAAGCTGCCATCTTTTATTCTTCGCCAGAGCGTCGTATAGCTAATGTGGTAACGAGCCATAACTTCGTAAGACGTTAGAAAAGGGGTTACTTGGTGCGCTACTGCTGTCATCTGCATTCTCCTGAAAATCAATGTAAAGCTATCATCGCCTGATTCATCACTTGTTGATGGTCAGAAAGATGCATGATTTGTTCAGAAGATCAGGCCCATACAAATGAACTTTTAGGACAGCAAGAAAGCAACCGGTAACCAACTCAACCGGCAAACAATTAGAGATAATCGCGAACGTCTTACCATCATTTCTCGATTTTTGGCATAAAAAATATAGGCAAGTTTTGGCTAAAACCCAGTAGGAACAAGGCCTACAGCTAGGTTTGTGTCATGGAATTTGGCTAAAAACGGTAAATATGGCGATTTGTACTCAAGTTTGTACACATTTTCCGAGGTTACGCTTGAACATCATTGAAAAGCAAAGAAACGAGAAAAAGACAAAAAGCCTTTAAATTCAGTACGTAGAGATGTGATTGTGGTGTGCAATGAAAGGTGGTTTTAAGCGTTGAAAGGCTGGGCGGCATCAGGGTGAGAGATGATCGCAAACGTCCTGCGCGCGTTGACTTCATGTAGAAAATTCTGATCTGCCATTTAACCGTTCTTTTTTGTTTGAATACAGATTTGTACATGCATTAGGAGAGGCAATAGGTGGCTCTTAGCTCAGCAAATCCGTCTTGTTAATCGAAATTGGCGGCTATTTTCTCAGATCTTAGGGTCATAAACAATCAAAGGTCACTTAATTGATAGCGATTGTTACCGAGAAAGAGACTCTTTTTGTTACTGCCATTAAACTAATTAAAACAGAACGGACGACACGCCAAAGCCACTAAGGAGCCTCAGTAGGCTCCCCAAGAAGAGTGACTATTTGGCTAAAATCAGATCAGCAATGGCTTGCCCAAGTTGCTGTGTACTTGCATTTCCGCCCATATCGCGAGTCAAGTGATGGCGCTCTTTGATCACCGTTTCAACCGCATCCATAATGGTATCATGCATTGCTGGGCAGCCGAGATGCTGCATCATCATTGCGGCCGCCCAAATAGTGCCGATTGGGTTAGCAATATTTTGCCCCGCAATATCAGGCGCTGAACCATGTACTGGCTCAAACATAGATGGGAACTGTTTTTCAGGATTAATATTCGCAGAAGGTGCAATGGCAATGGTTCCGGTACAGGCAGGGCCTAAATCCGACAAAATATCACCAAACAAATTGGAGCCTACAATCACATCATAAAATTCAGGCATTCTGACCAAGTTGGCGGCGAAAATATCAATATGGAATTGATCCACTTTCACATCAGGGTAGTGTTTTGCCATTGCCGCAAAACGGCTATCCCAATAAGGCATTGAGTGAAAAAGGCCATTTGATTTCGTTGCCGAACTTAAATGTTTTTTCTCCCGTGATTGTGCCAATTCGAACGCATATTTTAATATCCGATCCGTACCTTTACGGGTAAAAATACTTTGCTGAGACACCACTTCATCTTCAGTACCTTCATACTGAATGCCGCCAATAGCCGAATATTCCCCTTCTACGTTTTCACGTACCACATAGAAATCAATATCACCGGGTTTTTTATCGGCTAAAGGGGATTTGATCCCTTCAAATAGGCGTACCGGACGCAAATTAACATATTGGTTGAAAGCACGGCGGATGGGTAACAACAGCCCCCAAAGTGAAATATGGTCAGGCACACCAGGGAACCCGACTGCACCAAGGAAAATGGCATCAAATTTTTTTAACTGTTCTAAACCATCTTCAGGCATCATGCGTCCTGTACGATGGTAAGTTTCACAGGACCAATCAAAATGGGTAAAGTTAAGCTTTACCTGATGTTGACTTGCTGCGGCCTCTAAGACTTTTAATCCCTCAGGTATAACTTCTGTTCCAATACCATCACCTGGAATGACTGCGATATTAAATTGTGACATGTCACGGCACTCCCACAACAATAAATTTTATGAGTAAGTAAGATCTCCAGTTTATGGGTTGCTGTGATAAAGTATAGCGTCGAAGTGTAATCTTTGGGTTTACAAACTATGAACAAGCTACCCGCATTGGAAGACATTAGAGTATTTGTCACTGTTGCTCGCTTAATGAGTTTTTCACGAGCCGCGGAGCAACTGCTTGTTTCACCCGCCTATGTCTCCAAACGCATAAAATTACTTGAAGAAAATCTCGGACAGACGCTATTTCTGCGAGCATCCCGCTCAATTAATTTAACTCATGAAGGACGCATTGTTCTGAGCAGTGGTGAGCGGCTATTACACGAACTCGACAATATGCACAATGCGTTAAACGCCTGTCGAGAGGAGATCCGTGGTGAGTTAAGGGTCAGTTGCAGCACAGGCTTTGGTAGCGCCTATCTCAACCCCTTTATCCTAGCATTACGTGCTAACTATCCACTCTTAGGGATCGACCTTACTTTAACCGATCGTTCCATTGATATTATCAGCGAAAACATTGATCTCGATATTTATATTGGTGGCACAATCCCCGATCATTACATTGCGAAGCAAATCGCCAAAAATAAACGCATTCTCTGCGCTTCCCCTGCTTATTTAGAGCAGCATGGCAGCCCTAATCATCCTCAAGAGCTAGAAAAACAACATTTTTGCATTACGATTAAAGAGCGCAACCAAGCACCTGCACAATGGAAACTACAACATCAAACAGAAAGTATGACGGTGGCACCAAATAGTAAGCTCATGGTGAACAATGGTGATGTCGCTAAACAGTGGTGTATCGGCGGTGAAGGTATTTTGTTGCGTTCATTATGGAGTGTACTACCGGAGTTAGAGAGCGGAAAATTAATTCGCGTACTTCCACAATGGAGCCAACCTGCTGATGTGTATGCCGTTTATTCACGCACCGCCCGCAATAATGCAAACTTACGCGTTTTTATTGAAAATTTAACAGAATACTTATCAAAACATTTACCGCATCAATTTCAGGATGAATAAACAAAAGGTGGACATGAGCCGATGAAAGACACGCAAACATTTGGACAACGTTTGCTGGCCTTATTGAAACAACAAAAAATGAGCCAGTTAAAAGCCGCTGAAGCACTTGGTGTTTCTCGGACTGCCGTCAACAAGTGGACAAAAGGCGGTATGATTGATGAAAACAACCTTGAGAAATTAGCACAATTACTGAATGTTGATAAAATATGGCTCAAATATGGTGAATACACCAATCACGCCTCTACCGCTTCACACCCAGCCATTGTTCGTAATATCAATGAAGTGCATCTTCAAGAGTCCACTGAGATCGTTACTTGGGAATGGGATTTACTCACGGGCGAACTGAACTATTCGGATAATGTTGAAGATGTTTACGGCATCAAAATCACCACTAATGATGATTTTTGGGCTTTAATGAACCAAGAATCGAAAGATAAATTAGTGAATGGTTACTCAAAGATCATTCGTGAAGGTGGCGCCCATGAAATGGATTTTAAAATTGCGTGGGATGATGGCTACCGATGGATCACCTCACGAGCAACCGGTGTTAAAGGCCCAAATGGTAAAGTGACTAAATTGGTGGGGATCAGCCTAGATAACACCGAACGTAAAAATACAGAACTACGGCTACGTAAAATTAAGTGCTACTTTGATGTCTTACTCGCTCACTTTAACCATTTAGTTGTGTTTACCGATAAAGCGGGGGAAATACTTGCCAGTAATCTCGAAAGCCAAACTGCGGATATCGATTATTTGGAATTACAGCGCTTACTCTATCAACTCGCTATCAATCATAAGCCGTGGTTAGAAGGGGTGTATAGTAAAGGTCACGGTCACATTCACTTCCAAGACCGTGAAATTAGTGCCTCTTATCATCTCAATGATGAGCAGCAGCCATTCCTCATGTTTCAGCTTAAATAACACAAAAGCCCCATTATCGGGGCTAGCATACATTACAAATCTAACACTAACCGTTTAGTCTTAGCACGCGAAACACACAACATCATGGTCTTCTGCTCCGCACGCTCATCATCATCAAGGTAGTGATCGCGATGATCTGCCTCGCCTTCTAAAATTGCCGTTTCACAAGTGCCACACACGCCATTGCGGCACAAACATTCAACCTGAATACGTTTATCTGCTTCGATCGCCTGCAAAATGGAGACATCTTCGCTGATATTTAAGCTAAACCCTGAACGTTGGAAATAAACCTCAAAAGCCTCGCCTTCATTTGCTACTTCACCAAAGTTTTCAAAATGAACTTGAGATTCACCTAAATGTGCATTGCCATGTTCGATAACCGCATTAATTAATGATTCAGGGCCACACACATAAACATGGCTATTTTTGGGTTGCGCTTTAACCAACTGCTCGACAGATAGTCGCTGCGCTTTCGCATTATCATAAAGATATAATCGCTCCCCCAATCGCTCTTGAAGCTGTTCAACAAAAGCAGCCGTATTTTGATCGCGAAAACAGTAATGAAGCTCGAACTCCATACCCGTTTGCTCTAATTCATAAAGGTATGAGAGGAACGGAGTAATACCAATCCCTCCCGCAATCAAAATATGCTTACAAGAACTGTCATGTTTCAATGAAAAATAGTTTTGAGCAGGCGATAAATAAACTAAATCCCCTTCCGCTAACTGTTCATGCATATAAGCAGAGCCGCCTTTCGAGTTCTCATCGCGTAGCACAGAAATACGGTAACAATGGCAATCTTTAGGATCGCTAATTAACGAATAAGCCCGCTGTAATCCCAGCTCTTCGTTCATGTGTACCGTAATATGGCTCCCCGCACTAAACGGTTCAAGCAAGGTCTCTTTTGCAACGAACTCGAACATTTTAATGGTTGGGCTAAGTTGCTCTATGCGGCTAACATTTACGGCTATTTTTTGTTGGCTCATCACAATTCCCTCTTTTACTGATTACTGGCTAAGCGATGTCAATACACAGATATTTCACGGTTAGGTAGTCCTCTATGCCATATCGGGAACCTTCTTTGCCTAGGCCCGATTGCTTAACACCACCAAATGGAGCAACTTCATTGGAGATCAGGCCTGTATTAATCCCAACCATGCCGCTTTGCAGTTTCTCTGCCACGCGATAAACACGACCAATATCTTTTGAAAAGAAATAGGCGGCTAAACCATAGATCGTATTATTCGCTCGCTTAATAACCTCATCTTCATCACGAAAACGAATAAGTACCGCAATAGGGCCAAAAATCTCTTCGTGTACGATATCCATTGAATCATCCACATCCACTAACACTTTTGGATTGATAAAATTACCTTGCTCAGTGATTTCACTCCCCAACGTTAGCTGCTTGGCACCTTTAGCAAGTGCATCTTTAACTAATAGATTCATATTATCGATGGCTCGAGATGTAATCATAGGCCCAATATCAGTACCCTCATCCAACCCATTTCCAACACGTAACTGGCTTACTTTTGCGGTGAATTTCTCGATAAATGGCGCATAGATGGACTCATGAATATAAAAACGATTCACACAAACACAGGTTTGCCCACCATTACGAAATTTTGCCTGTATTGCGCTGTTTACCGCTTTATCAATATCCGCATCATCAAACACAATAAAAGGGGCATTTCCCCCAAGCTCTAAAGCGCTTTTTTTGATCGTTGAGGCACACTGCTCATACAGTTGACGTCCAACTTGCGTAGAGCCAGTAAAAGAAAATTTACTGATCAATTCATGGCGTGTGAGTAATTCCCCTAAAACACGAGATTCCCCTGTCACAATGTTCAGCACCCCAGCAGGCACGCCAGCTTGTTGCGCTAACTCAGCAAGTGCGAGAGCCGTAAACGGTGTTTCACTGGCGGGTTTGATGATCATGCTACAGCCCGCTGCTAATGCGGGAGCGGCTTTGCGCGTGATCATTGCGGCGGGGAAGTTCCATGGCGTAATGGCACTACACACACCAATCGGTTGCTTGATGGTTAAAAGACGGTTGCTAGCTACGGTTTGCGGGATCGTCTCACCATAAACTCGCTTGCCTTCCTCTGCAAACCATTCGATAAACGAGGCGGCATAACGAATTTCCCCTTTAGCCTCATTCAACGGTTTGCCCTGCTCTAATGTCATCAGCAAACCTAAGTCATCCATATTGGCTTCAATCAATGTAAACCAGCGATGTAAAATCGTAGCACGTTGTTTTGCCGTGAACTGACGCCAAGCCTCCATCGCATGATGTGCCTTCACAATCGCATCATTCACCTGCTCTGGTGAAAGGCTGGGTACAGTACCCAGCACCGATTGATCCACAGGGTTCAATACTGAAATAGTCTTCGAACTATCCACCCATTGACCATTGATATAGCAAGACTGGCGGAATAGCGCTGGGTTATTTAACCTATTCATATGCTATTTCTCCCGTCACTCAGTGTGTGCCGTTGCAATCAGCTTATGGAAGTGTGCGACGCCATGCTCACTGATCCCACTACGTTGCCTATCAGCCATGATCCGCCCTTGCCCTCGATAGCCACGGGAACGTAACCCTTTTTGAACACTCTCAACGAGGCGCAGATCTTCTGGGCGAAATACCGTCCGATACCACTCCACTAAATTCTTTTGGTACTCCGTCAATTCTTCGTTTAAGAAATAGATATCGTAATGCTGCAACGTTTCTCCCGCACTAACCGGAAACTCATAAATGACGGTCATAAAATCACCACCTGGCGGCATATTAAACATGGTGCTAGGCCAAATCCAAAAGCCGAAGAAACGTGGATTGACTACTGATTCATCAAATTGATATGACGACTCTGAAGGTTTGGCTTGACCAATCTGTACCGTCCAGTTTTCATTCAACTGGTGCTCATACACATTCACATCGACCGAGCTAGCAAAACTGACATGGTTTGTTGGACAGTGATAACATTCGATATAGTTATCAACAATCGTCTTCCAGTTAGCTGGCGTATGGCTGACAAAGCGTGCCGCTAATTTCAGATCACGGATCACTGAGCAAGCTTCTTCCATTTTTGCCGCTAATCCAGGCAGTTGCTCCTCGATAGGTTGAGGCTCGCCTTCTGTCAAATTAATATAAATAAACCCTGCGTGCTCAATCACATGAAAACTGCTCAATGACATGGCATCGGCTTCAAAGTTATTCACGTTTTCGCAGTTTGTCGCATGTGCCAATTGACCATCCAATTTGAATGCCCAAGCATGATAAGGGCAAGTGATGACATTTTTCATTTTACCGCTTTCACCACTGATCAACTGATGGCCTCGATGCGGGCAGACATTATAAAAGCCCCGCAAAACATCATCTCGCCCCCTAACGATAACAAGGCTTTCGCCAATCAACTGGCGAGTGATATAGGCATTTTTCTCTTTCACCTCACTACTGTGAGCAACACAAACCCAAGAGTTAGCAAAGATATTTTCTTTTTCGAACTCAAATACGTCATCTGACGTGTAATAGCGTGCAGGAATGGTCCACGCATTATCAATATCAAGGTGATCATTAATCGAAATGACTTTTTTTGCATTGCTCATCATTATTGCCTCACTTATGTAAACTTATAGTTAACATGTTTTTTGGGAATGTTAATCTAGATCTCAATAATGATCAAACAAAATATTAAACATTATTATAACAATAATAATTTACCTATTTAAAACATATAGATAATGACATATCGTGAAATACATTTGTTAATTACAGGTTAATTAATTGTTGACCACGCAATATTTTCATGGATATTCTCTGTAAACCAAAAGTAGATTCCCTGCAAACCAACTCTCATTAAAAGACATAAAAATAAGTGAGCAACTGGAGAAGAGGTATGATGAATAATAAGAAATCTGTATTTTACGTATCACTCGCCTTTAGTCTGGTATTAATCAGCTTAGGCGCCTTTATACCTGACAAACTCGAAGCATTTTCAAATTACTCTCTGGGTTTTATCTATAACAATTTAGGTTGGTTTATACTCGGAGCCGTTTTTATCTTTTTTAGTTTTTGTATGTATCTCGGTTTTTCAAAGTTTGGTCATATTCGGCTTGGAGAGGACAGTGATCGCCCCGAATATCGTACCGCAACATGGGTTGGAATGTTATTTAGTGCATCGATTGGGATTAGCCTCGTGTTTTGGGGAGTTGCCGAGCCTGTTTCTTACTATATCAGCCCTCCAGTTGGTACAGGCTATACCGAACAAGCAGCAAAAACCGCCATGCAATATGTCTATTTACATTGGGGGGTCTCAGCTTGGGCCTGCTATGCCTTAGTCGGTGTATCATTAGCCTTTTTCCAATTTAGAAAGAAATTACCTTCATCGCTGAGCTCTGTGTTTTACCCACTGATCGGTGAACGTATCAAAGGCTCGATAGGGAAATGGGTCGATGTATTAGTGGTATTGTCGATCGTTATTGGTATTGCGACCTCGCTAGGCTTTGGCACACTGCAAGTTAACAGTGGCATGAATTACTTATGGGGGATCCCTGTAAGTATCTGGATCCAAATTGCGATTATTGCAGTGGTCACCATCATTTATATCATGTCGACCATCTCTGGTTTACAAGGTGCGATTAAGCATTTATCTAACTTAAATATGCTATTAGCATTCGCCTTGATGGGTTTTATTCTCTTTGCTGGCCCGACACAAACGATCCTTAAAGTTCTTTTTCAAGGTATTGGTGACTATGTACAAAACTTTGTCAGTATGTCATTCCGTACTGAACCCTATAATGATGGTGCTTGGATTGCGAACTGGACTCTCTTTTACTTCGGCTGGTGGATTGCATGGGCGCCTTTAGTAGGGAGTTTCGTGGCGCGTATTTCCAAAGGGCGTACCATTAAAGAGTTTATGATTGGCGCTGTCTTTATTCCTGTGTTCGGCTCATTCGCTTGGTTTGCCGTGATGGGAGGCTCAGCCATCCATCTTATCCAAAACATGGGACAAAAAGCACTTGCAGAAGCGGTGAAATCAGATGTGACTTCTGCTTTCTTTAAATTCTTAGACTATTTCCCTGCAAGCACCTTCTTATGCGTATTGGCCATGGTTTTAGTGATGGTTTTCTTTATTACTTCAGCAAACTCAGCCGTATTCGTATTGGGAATGGTCAGTGAAAATGGTAACCCAAATCCAACCCATACGACGAAGACCATTTGGGGAGTGGTTATCGCGGCTATTGCTATCGTATTGATCATCACAGGTGGATTATCCGGTTTACAATCTGCTTTAGTTGCCACTGCTATCCCGCTTTCCATATTAATGCTATTGATGTGTTATTCGACATACAAAGGCCTTAATGAAGAGGTCCGCACAGAAAAAGCAGAAAAGAAGTACCGCAAAAAAAGCCAAGTTGTAATCAATCCCCCTATTCTACCTGCATCTGAAAAGCTATCTAAATAACCCTCTAAAAGCCCATTAGAATAAAACCACAGTTTGGATACTGTGGTTTTTCATGCCGTCAAATAAAAAGCATCCGATTATAAGATCAAACACTAATAGATTAAGAAATCGAAAAAAAATAATATTTTTTTATTATTCCTTAATTAATGAATTAGTTTTTATTCATTAAAAATCGTTATCTAACAAATTGAATTATAGGAATAATAAAATTATGCCAGACAATAAAACCATTAATCACATTTTCCTCAGCAGTGAGATCGCCACGCTTTTACAGGAAAAGTCCTATCAATTCGCTTTAAATGGTGGGCCTCAAATATCAGGAAGTCAAAAATTAGCAGAGCAGGTTGCAACTCAGTTATACAACTTATTCAATGATGAAGATAAGAAACTACTGGATGACTATAGGAATGAAAAAATTCCTTATTTAGTTTTTGAAGGGTTTGTGAATACGGACGTTAATGGTGAACCGATTAACCTTCCGAATAAAAGCGCCTTACCGACCCTCCAAGAATTAGAAAGTGATATCGAAATTTTAAAATTGGCCTCACAAGAGCAAATTATTTTAGCATTATTAAATGAAACCACATTTGCTTATGATACTGAAAACCTAGGAAATATTATTAGAATTGTAGCTAACTTTAATGGCGGTGGTGCTGAAAAACGCCAAAATGAAGCCCCAGATGCCAGTTCCCATTCGGGCAAAGCGGTCGTACCACACACTGAAGACCCTTATTACTCCGCAATTAACGTTATCGATGGGCACTCCCCTTCACCGTCATCGCTGATACTCACTGCAAGGTGGAACCCTTTATCAGAAACAACAAAAGTAGCCCCCATTAAGCGCATCATTGACCAATTATCACCTGAAGAAATCGTTGCTTTAACCACAGCCAGCTTTGATTTCCGTAAAGCGAAAACAGCCAGTGAAGGAAAAAGTATCGGTGGAAAATGTATTTCTATCCTTGAACTTGATAAGCATGGAAAATTGAATATGAATTATAATTCAGAGCGTTTTTCACTCAATCCCGCGGCTTCAGAATTCGTCCAAAAAACGTATAATAAATTTAATTCTATTGCCGAAAATATGGAATTTGATGCCGTCGATTTGCAGCCATATAGGATGATAGTGATTAATAATAAATTAAGCTTACATAGTCGGGATATTGTAAAAGATAACCGCCGTACACTGGTTCGGCTTTTTGGTTACCGAAAAGATGCTGAATATAATATGGTTAGCCAAGACCCACTCATTGTAAAAGGCTAATATGGCTTAAGTATTCGTATTAAATAATCGGCAGGCAAATTTACCACGACCCATATTCGGCCGTGGTTTAATAATCACATTATGCGTCATTAAACAGGGTTAATGCCAAAATAAGCGCATCTTCTCGCCCCTGCTTTGCAGGGTAATAATCTTTACGTACCGTCACTTGATGAAACCCTAATTTATCATACAGGTGCAGCGCCGGTGCATTCGATTCACGAACTTCAAGCCATAATGTCAAAATCCCTTTATCAACCAGATCCTTAATCAGTTGCTCCATTAACATACGCCCATACCCTTTTCCTTGATAATCGGGGTGCACGGCAATATTAAAGAGTGTTGCCTCATCAAGAACACACTGTGTTATAGCAAAACCAACGATCTGATTATTAAGAGTAATTTTGATGTTATGATACTTTTCCCCTTGGTTTCCATAAAAAACACGCTCAGTCCAAGGAAAATCATGACTTAACTTTTCGATTAAGAAAGCTGTCGCAAGATCAGACTGCTTTAGTGCTGAAATTTTCGTCATATTGATAAATCTGCTCCCAAAGTGCCCGTTTAGCGCTATTGCTGGCTGCCAGCTCATCTAATACAGGAGAAATAAAGGTTGTATTTAACCCTTCTGGATGAGATTGGCCGCCTAAGACCCAACAATTTATTGTTATTGGTGTTGGAAGCATTGCCAATTGCTCTGAATTAATACAAACCACATCCGTTGGATAAATTTTCATCGCCAGAAAAATATCTTTTAACAGACGGTTGTTTAAATCAAGGTTCTCATCAGTAATAATAATAAGCTTAGTCGAATCTGGAATTCTTACACCACGTTCACCACGTAATACAGCAGGGTTTCTCACTACCCATTGAGTGATACCCATTTGATTTAAAAGTCTGTCACGTCGTGCCATTCATTTCATTCCAGTCGCTATGTTAACAACGACATCTTATCAAAGCGGATCAATAGCGCCAACAGAGCAATGCTATTTCCCCATTTTCTGATAAAGTGTGCACAAAATAATTAGGCTTACATACATACCATAAACAATTTGCATTGTAGCTAGACGCTAAAACGCGATGGCTCGAAAGATTGAGGGTATTTTAGGAGATCAACAAAGTATGTCACTACTGACACCGGCTAGCGAAGTTATCCAACGCCACCTTGAGCATTTTACCGATCGCCATGTCATTTTAGCGGGTGACATCCAAGATGAATTAGCAGCAACCTTAGAAGCTGCGAGCTTACGTGTTCTCACTAATCAATACCATCGTTGGCAAAATTTGCACTCCTTAATGGGCGACAGTGTGAAATTTGCTGCGGTAGCGGATGCTGATTTTGTACGTCCTTGCAATACCTTGATCTATTTCTGGCCTAAAAATAAACAAGAAGCCTGCTTTCAACTGGATGATTTATGCACTCACCTGACCACAGGTAGCCAAATTTTTATTGTTGGCGAAAACCGTAGCGGTGTAAAAAGTGCCGAATCTATCATGGAAGGCATCGCGACATTGCAAAAAATTGACTCTGCAAGACGCTGTGGGCTGTATTATGGTGAGTTAGAACAACCTACGGATTTTGATATAACTCGTTGGTGGCGCCGCTATGAAGTAGAGAACGTACAGATCCAAGCCTTACCTGGCGTGTTTAGTCACAATGAATTAGATATTGGTAGTGAACTCCTACTTTCTACACTGAATGAGCCTATTACAGGTAATCTACTTGATATTGCTTGCGGTAATGGCGTTTTAGCTGCCGTCGTCGGAAGCCACAACCCTAATGTAACATTGACACTGAGTGATGTGAGCGCGGCTGCTATTGCCTCCTCTATCGCCACATTACAAGCCAATCAGTTAACTGGCAAAGTACTTGCAAGCGATGCCTACTCAGATATCAATGACACCTTTGATTGGATTATCTCTAACCCCCCTTTCCATGATGGGTTAAATACCAGCTACAGTGCGGCTGAAAATATGATTTTCCAAGCCCCGAAATACCTGAAAAAAGGTGGGCGACTCCGTATTGTGGCCAATGCTTTTTTACCTTATCCAGACATGCTTGATAAGGCATTTGGCAGCCATGAAGTATTAGCAAAAACAGGTAAATTTAAGGTTTATCAAGCAATTAAACGCTAATCCATAAACCTCCATGATTTCTATCGCGGCTAACCTAGAAATGGTTGGCCGTTTTTACATCAAATAATAAAAGCATAATAAAAAAATTATTGACGCGCGGCTAAATTAGCCTAAAATCCGCTGCGTACTATCGACACAAAATAGAGTCTGATATTGCGAGGGTGGCGGAATTGGTAGACGCGCTAGCTTCAGGTGTTAGTGTCCTTCGGACGTGGGGGTTCAAGTCCCCCCTTTCGCACCATACAGACTACAATTTTTAATCACCAAGTTAAAAATTAAATCGATAGCTTTCAATGAATTGACAGTACCTGCGAGGGTGGCGGAATTGGTAGACGCGCTAGCTTCAGGTGTTAGTGCCCTTCGGGCGTGGGGGTTCAAGTCCCCCCTTTCGCACCACTGTTAACTTCCTATCTCGATCAACGAACCCTTTCCCTATAACCCGAAGATTCGCTGTAGGCGTGTAAACTACGGTTATCTTATACGCTATGTTGTGAGACTAAAGCCATTAGACTGCATAACAGTGCTATCACGGCGGGGATAATCAATAAGCGCCGAGAGCCGCGGTTGAATAACATTGCGGCGGTGGTTAGCATAGTCACTATCGTGACAGCTTTAAGGCTATTTAGCCCCATATTGCTGAGTAGATAAATCACGCTCAACAAAATAACCGCGAAAACACCCCATAACCCTGCTGTAGAGCGACGTAGATAAGTGCTTTTTGTTACGCTAGTTGGCATAGCGACCTCAACAATCTAAATGATAATGATTATCAATCATATCTTGTTTTTGGCAAAATACAATATTTTTTATTGAGGAAACCATGCCGATTTAAGAAAAAATAAAAGCTATTTATTGATTAAATAAATAAACAAAATGAATATCTTCAGGCTCTAAGGCAAATAGCTCTGGGTCTGGCTTATCCAGCAGTTCACACCCCATATACTGATAAAAATGGACTGTATTTTCAGAAGGCGTTGCTGATACATATAAGCCAGCTGCCCCTTTCTCTTTGGCTAATTCACAGCACTGATTAAATAACATGCCCCCTAAGCCCTCACCCCGATAGCGGTGGCTAACATGTAAGAATGACAATTGAAGTAAATTACGCTCTTCACCACGCCATACATTATCTAAACTTGCAGCGGCGATTAGTGTGTCATGATCAAACACGCCAATAAATACCGCTCCGTTATCATAGCTTTCGAGTAAATGTGGCGTATATGCCTCAGGTTCACCTTCCGGCCAACCTTTCATATCAAAGCGTTGCGCGGATAACACTAATTTCCCATTTTGGTGAAGATATAAATTTTCGATTAATTCTGTTCTATCAATTGACCAAACCGAAGGAACTTCATCCCTTGTTAATTCACGTATTTTTCTCATTTTCTAAACTCAATTGTTCTTTACGGCTTTCTGCTACGCCTTCTAGCGCATGATAAGCAACGGCACAAAATAATGAATTCAACCGTTTCATATCGCCTAGCAGGCTAACATGTAAGTTACTAGTATCTAGACTTTGCATATTTTGTTTGTGTAACCTTTCAACGTGCGCATAAGCAAAGCGTTGGTTAATAAGACGAAAACGGTGTTTTGCACGCCGTAGACGTTTCGCATTATCAATATCGGCCGAAACAAAAACAGACATCCCTAGATTCAAATTCGTCTGTAATCGCTCAAGTAAAGAATGTAGCTCTTTATAACCTTCATTAGAGAAGGAACGGCGATTATCAATCGATTTTTTGACTAACTCAGAAGTCATTCGGTGGATGATAGTCGATGATTGCTGCAAATTAAAAGCAGTATCAATAATTTCAGCCCAACGCCTTGAATCTTCCTCACTGAGTTCGCTTTGATGTAACTGCGCTAAATAGAGTTTAATGCTGCTATGCAGCATATCGACCTCTTCATCCAAGCGGTTAATTTCCCTTTTCTGCTCTTTATTACCGTTAAGAACATCTGTAAAACGTTGAAGCATTAATTCAAGTAGATCCCCCATACGTAATGTTTCTCGTACGGCGTTAGCGATTGCCAGTGATGGCGTCTCTAATGCACTTTTATCCAAATAACGCGGGGCAACCTCTTGCTCCATCGAAGGAACAATAGGGATTAATTTATTACATAACCTCGCCATTGGCCCAACAAAAGGCAACATGACAAGACAACGAGCTAGGTTATAAAACACGTGAAAATAGATCACGATTTCGGCTTCATTAAAGCCGTAGCCCCCAATCCATTCTGCCAGTGGTTTCACCCAAGGTAATACGACAACACAGCCGATTAGTTTAAATAGCAAACTCCCCAGAACGACTTGTCGTGAAATTTCATTTTGCCCGCGGCTACTCATCATGGCGAGTAAGCCACTACCAATGTTAGAGCCAATAACGATACTCAAGCTAATATAAAGAGGCACCAAGCCTGTTGCGCTTAATGTGGCAGTCAATAACACCGCTGCTAAGCTTGAATAACTCACCATGGCAAACAGAGCACCCACCAGCAGTGCCAAAACAACATCCCCACTTAACGAGGTAAAAATTGCCTTCACCGCATCAGCATGGGTAATCGGCTCTGCCGATGCCACAATTAACTGTAACGCTAATAAAATAAGCCCAAGCCCGATACCGACACGACCAATTTGTCCTGTTCGATTTTTCTTTTGGCTTAAAAAGGTTGAAACACCCACAAGGATCAGCAGCGGTGATAACCAAGAGAGATCAAACGTTAACACCCTCGCCATCAACGCTGTCCCGACATCGGCACCAAGCATGATAACCATGGCAGGCGTTAATGAAATCAGCCCCTGAGAAACAAAAGAGATAACCAGTAATGCCGTTGCATTACTACTTTGCACGAGCGCAGTTACCCCTACGCCGGAAAGAAATGCGCTTGTTCTCTTATTAACACTCTTTCCTAAAATACGGCGTAGATCTGCACCAAAAACCCGCATAATACCAGTACGGACAATATGTGTGCCCCAAACTAGCAATGCGACAGATGATAAAAGATGTAAAAGTGCCAGCATTGAAACCCTATGACGTTATATTTGTTATATTTAAGACAATGGTGATAAAACTGTACGAGTGATTTCAAACGGAAGGAGACCGCCTTTTTCACTCTTGCTTGATGGATGAATTAATTAGATAACTTAAAACGTTGCCGAATTAAGTGAAATCATACAATCATACATTATTTTTATTATTATTCAAAAAGTTAACAATAAACCTTAATGCAGATGGTATGAATAAGCGATTAAACTCTCCCCACTATGCCACAATACACATCAAGCAGGCTCAATCGTCTAATCATTTTTTATACCTGAATCGCTGAGTTAACGCAAAAAAGTTAATGTAAGAGAGCGTAAATAGCGGGAGGTTAAAAAGAGGGGGCAATAAAAAATCCTCCGCAATCTCCTATCGCAGAGGATTCCACTTACAGGTTGGTTTATTGTTTCAATCCCATGGCATCGCGCATGGTAAAGAACAAATCGGTTTGGTCAATTAACCCCATGACGTTAGCGGCATGTGGGCCATACGCTGCAACGCGTAACTGTGCGCCGGTGTGCTCTTGTGAATCTTCTTCTTCAGAGTTACCGTAGTTAACCACCATGACGGAACCATCTTTTGTGATCAATGCTTGTGTTAACCCAGTAGACTTGGTTCCTTCAGGGATAATTTGGCTGGAGTGCGCGTGGTCAGCAGTGACAATCACCAATGTATCACCGTGTTTTTTCGCAAACTCTAAGCCAACTTGTACGGCCTCATCCAAAGCTACCGTCTCACCAATTTGGCCACATGGATTAGCCATATGATCTTGTTTATCAATCGAAGCACTTTCAACTTGCAAGAAGAAACCATTCGGGTTGACTTGCAACAGATTGATTGCTTTTTGTGTCATTTGAGCCAATGTCGGTGCATTTGGATCTAGCTTAGCGTTCGGTTTGCACTCAAGCGGTGGATTATTGATATTGCCATAATGCGTTGCTTTAGGGCCTTCCCAAGCAACCGCCATATTGCCATCATGGAATAGGCCTAAAACAGGTTTATCTTGGTTTGCAACAGTAACCGCATCTAAGGATTTGGCATCACGCACGATATTGAAACCACGCTCCTTTGCTTGCTCCTCTAGCGTTTTACCTTTGTACTCACCGGCTTTCGCCACTTGTTTAAAGCTTTTCGCACCACCACCTAATGTAACATCAGCACGGGTAACCAGCAGTTGCTCAGTGATTGAACCACGACCGCCATTCTCTAAGGCATTGCTCGCACATTTTGCGGAGGTTTCTTCTGGCCCATAACATTTACGCGCTGTGACATGGGAAAATTGCGCGGCTGGGGTCGCATCTTGAATTTCAGAGGTCGTCACGTTACCTGTCGCTTTACCATGGCGCTTAGCGATTTCAAGTAAGGTTTCATGGTCTTTATCAAACACATCAACACCTAAAGCACCGTTATAGGTTTTCACGCCAGAAGACCAAGCTGTCGCTGAAGCGGCTGAATCTGTTACGTAATCAGGTTTTTTCGTTTTTTTATCTAATGCGTAGTGAGTATATTGACCAGTAATAGGTAATGCGTCGATACCTTTAAAGAAACCGCCTGCCCCTTCTGCATAATTACGTGCTACCGTAATTTCAGAGTCGCCCATACCATCACCAATAAACAAAATGACGTTTTTCGCCTGCCCATTATGGAGCGCCGCTTTCATAATATCGGTTTGCTCTTGTGCTAGGCGACGAGCACCGCCAAATTTAGTGATATCACCTTGTGCTGCGCGATTTTGTGAAACCGCATCTGTCGGCGTTGCCGCATATACAGGGATAGCACTACCAAAAATCATTGTACTTACAGCAACAGCTAAAATCGATTTCATGCAATGACCTGTCATAACCATTTCCTTGCCAATAATAAAAAGAAATTAAATATGTAATTGCTTCAAATAATGACAGGCATGCTAATTGAGTCAGATGACAGTTGCATGACGCTTTTATGTCGAAAAAAAGATCATTGTCATTAAGAATAAAAAAAGCAGCCTAACGACACGGTGGCTGCTTCCATTATTGTTTTTCTTTGGGTCAATTAAATGACACTATTGTTTCGGTGGTTCCGCCATTAAGTAACGAGTTCCTGTATAGAGCGTTTCACACCAAGAGACATAATCATGTCCACTTGGTAGCTCAGTCGCTTCCACCTGATAACCTTTATGCTTCAATACATCCAATAATCGATAATGATTTTGAATGATACCGCCCCAACTACCACGTTGCTCAAATAGCCCCGCTTCAAGGTAAAAACGCAATGGTTTTTTCGACATCTGCTCTATTTCGCGGATCAGCCACTCAGGCTCTTTTCCTTTAGGTGCCCACCAATAAGAGCCTGACATACTGAGTACATTGCCGAATAATTCAGGATGTGAGAGGGCGTTCCAAGTCGCGCCTAATCCTCCATAACTCGATCCGGCAATAATGGTTGACTGTGCAGGTGCTTGGATGCCTTTTGTTGCTAAGACAGGCATCAGCTCTTTTGACAGCATCTTCGGAAAATCAGGATTTGGTGGTAACTCGACGTTGCGGCGCTCGGAGCTAATGCTATCAAGGAACACCACATACATTGGTGGTATTGCGCCCTCCGACATCCACTTATCAAAAAAGTCAGCCATTTTGTAAGTATGCAAGTAGGTTTGTCCATCTAATAATACCAACACCGATGGCTTACTCATTGCGACCGCAGGGCGATACAGATAAATCTGCCTATCATTATTTAACAGGTTACTGTGAAAATTAAATGATTCTAAGCGGCCTTTACGTTGGTGCCCCTCAATCTTGGCAAAGTCGCATTGACGTTTTTCTGGCGCTAATGACAATAATGAAAAGCGATTATAGCGATCCGTCGCAAATGACGGGATCCCATGCGCATTGAATGGATCGGCTTGTGCCGTCGCCAAAATCGCTTTGCGTTGCGCGAACCCACCTTCTGTCACTTTCGGCACATCAGGGGCGATTTTATATTGTGACAAAGTGTCTTTCGGAACGATAAAAGTGCGATACCAGATATCCGTATTCGGGATATGGGCCATGGTTTCATGATTCCCTGAAGGCGCACCTAAAATATAAGCATTGGCGGTTGCACCACGCCATAAAAAAGTGACCTTCTTTTGTCCTTTTTTGTACTCTTCAACTAAGGGGGTTCCCTGTGCTTTTACCTCTCGCCAAAAAGCGTCTGTCGTTTTCTCTTGTTTATGTGCATCAAGTAAAGCTTGTAATTTAGGGCTATCAATTTTATGTTCCGCTTCAATCGCTAATGGTTGATAGTCAGTTAAATTAAATTTGAGATGCCAAGGCTGCTCCGGTGCACCTTGTAAATTGAGGTAATATTGCCCCTGCTTGGGCACAATATAAGAGACAGAATGCGGCTCTGTTTGTGGTAAATGTTGTACTAACACGCGAATGGGTTGCTTATCATTCCCTGAAAGCACAGCTTCTGAAATACCATCCCCCTCTTGGCGAATGTACTGTTTATTTGAGATTTCAACCAGCAAACAGCTATGACCTTCGCTATTATGAATCCCCTCAATAGAAGGAGATAATTCATCCAAGCGAATACAATCTGGAACGGCTGCCATAGCTGCCGATGAAAGTAAGATACAGCCTAATAACGGTAACGATTTCACATCCATTTCCATTGAGAAAGAGTTTCAATAGCAAACATTACTATCAAATTAACATTTCAAACTCAATGATTACCATAATGTTTTTCCATAAATTGCTGGAATAATTGCAATGCACTTAATAGGCGGTGCCTTTGTTCTGGTGTTAAACGTAAATAACGGCGGATTGCTGGCATTCGACACACCATCTCGGAAGCGGTAAAAGGCTCTATTTCACAATGCCAAACCCCATCTTTGATCACTAAGTGAAAATAATTAAAGTCTAACTCTTCAAGTGTTTGAGCAATAATGGGGTACTCTTTCAATAAATTAACGACGGCTTGCCCTTCTTCATCCTTCGAGATGAAATGAACATGTTTTTGCTTTAAGCTCCCGCGGGTTTTCACCGTAATTTTTGCATTGATAGCTGAACCACAGCGCCCTGTCACAGAAAAACGGCTAAATACAATAAACGCCATAAATAAGGTTTTAACACGTTCAGTCACTCGAATAGTCAATGACGCCTGCGGGTGTATTAGGAGCTCCCCTGGAGCTCCCCATTCACATTGATACGGTAAAATATCACGCTCTACCCTATTCAAGGTTAACCCTTGTTGATAACCTGCTGGCAACCGTTTTTTATTTAAACGCTGCCAAATGTTGCCCTTAGGCGAGGTTGCGTAGTGGCTCAATTTTCACCCCCTTCAACTCTTCCTCAGTAAAGGTGCTTGATAGCACTTGCTCAACTGGAACAGGTTTAAATGGATTTACTTTCTGCACAAAGACAGTCCAAATTAAAGCGTAACTTGCTGTCAGACTTAACATAATAATAAAAGGAATGTAGACATCAGACTTATTCATTCCCGGCGGCGTAATATAAATAATCGCCAAGATAATGCCGACGCTAGAAATAATTTGTGGAAGCGGGAAAAACGGTGAACGATAAGCGCGATGTAAATCAGGACGACGAATACGTAATAGAATAACCGAGATAGTCACCAACAAATACGCCGTTCCCCAAGAACATACTGCCGCTAAAACTAATGGAATGATCCGGTCTAAATCACCTTGGATCGCGAAAGTATGTAGGCAAGGGATCATCACCGCCACAAAAATACCAAATACTGGTGTTTTAAAACGTGGATGCAGGTAAGCAAAGATGCGAGGTAATGCGCCATCAAGAGCCATACCATAAAGGATCCGTGGCACCGCCGCCATCAATGTGTTAATCGTTGCACCACCCGCTAATAACAGCGCAATACCAATCCAATATTTACCAATATCCCCAAACACTTGCCCCGCGAAAGCAGGGATCGCCATTGGTGTTTCTAACAAGCTAACATTGTTCGCGGGATCAACAATAATGTTTTCAACTTGGTGTGTCATTGAAGCACCAAATAAGAACATACAAAAAGCAACACCACACAGCCCCGTTGCCATGGCGCGAGGAATAACTTTTGCTGAATTTTTAATTTCAGGGGCCATCGGTGTGACCAATTCACAACCGACAAACATAAACATCGCCATCCCCACAAAGCTTAACACGAGTGTTGGGTCTGAAATATTTAATCCAAGACCAAACCAGCCTTCAGCTGATGCATGGAATGGCATTAATAATCCGGCAATACCAAATATGACTAAAGTACTCCACATCGCAAACGTGAGCACCACTTCCACTTTACTGAAAGCTTCGATACCAAAGGCATTGAGTAGGCCGAATGTGATCACTAAGCCAACCCCAACCATCCAAGAAGTGTTACTGGTTTCCATCACGGTATTGAGACTTTCAAAGTTTACCAATGCCATGATACCCGACAGAATTGTCTCCGCCGTTCCTGCAAACACATGCACAATCAAATAGGCTGATAATGCCCCCGTAATTGCCCAAAAACGCCCCATACCACATGAAATATAATCATAGACAGAACCTGATGTTGGCAAAATCGCCGCTGCTTCAGAGAATGTCGTCAACTGAGCTTGCATCATGATAAAACTCAGCAGTACGGCTAACGCAAAAGTATCACCGCCGATCCCGAAACCGCTTGTCACCGTCAAGATAACAGGGCTTGCCATAATTACACCCACAGAGCTAGCTAGGGTCGTTGGAAACCCTACTTTCCCCTTTTCAATATGTGAGGTTAATTTTGAGGATATATTCATTTTGCTTCCCTCTCTTTCTCAGAACACAGTCATGATTGTGAATTTTTTGTAAAAATAGAGTGACTGCATTGCCACTATAGAAATAAGCATAATCTTGCCGCTATCGTCCTAAAGGACGATACCCATAGGGGGAGGGAATAAAGGGGATAGCCGCGAAAAGTACCGGATAAATTGCAAAAAAAACAAATAACACATTAAAAATCAATAAATAACAGACAGCTAGATTATTAATATGTTAATAAAGTAGTAACGAAAGATACAGATTGGCGAATTGAGTGAGTTGGCTTATCACCGATGAAGTTTAAATATTGTAATCAAGCTCACGTTATTAACATGTTTATTTTATGTTAACAGAAATTAGTTGCATGATAATGATTGGACCCACTACGGAAGGTAATATGATGAAGACACCCCCTTTGTGCTACCACCAGCGAACATTAATCAACTGTTGCTTGAACACAATTGCTCATATTATTCCTGTTTCGGCATCCGTTTATTACTTGGTGGATGATTTTTGGCAGCCTGATAACCATGTGCTCTATGGTATTAGCTCACGTATGCATCAAGATTATTTAAAGCATTTTTATCAGTTAGATCCGTTACACCCCGATAAATTCCGAGGTGATGATTTACGATTAGTCAGAATGGCACCTGACATGAAACAACAAAGCCAAGAGTTTTATAACGACTTTATGAGGCCAAATAATATTACAGATATGGCAGAGATTTTTATCCGTCGTAAAAACAAGATCATCGCAGGGATCTCCGTATTGCGGGATGCTCCCTTTCAACAACAAGAAGTTATGCGGCTTAACGCGATTTTACCTATTGCTGAATTAATGACTTTTGACATTTTGCCTGATTCTCTGGTTTCTTATACCCCGAAGGAGCAAGAGATCATTCACTTAGTCCGAGAAGGCGCAAGCAATAAACGTATCGCTTTGCAACTTGGGGTCTCACTGTCTACGGTGAAAACCCATTTACGCAATATTTTTACTAAGGCGAATGTCAGCAACCGCACAGAACTGGTTTCATCCGGTTTTATTATTCGCCAAGAAAAGATGCTGTGAGTGCTTAGACACAGCCCTTAATAAATTCATGGAAAAACCAATATATTTGATTCATTAACCATATAATTATTTGTTTATTTAATAATACAACTGGGAGTAAATGCATTGGCAACGCCCCTATTACATTGCTCTCCAAATAGGATTGAACACCAATGCATTTCATTCTTAAATAAATACGTTCACTATCACACTCAATGAAGTATTAGGCAAAGTCCTGTTATTCAACTAACGTAATTACATTAAGGGAAGTACTTTTCAACTAAGGCATAAATGATCGCAACCGTCTCAACATCCGCAATACCATCATAGTTTTCTGGTCTAAAGTGAAGCTGAAAAGCTCGAATTAACATTTTATAGCCATTATCTGTATTCGCTTTTGAAACGTCATACCCATAGCGTTTTAGCTTCTCTAAAATTTCTGCTTTTTCTGGTAATCCCCCGTTATATTTCTGCATATAACAAGATTTAGTCGCCTCATCATACCAAGCCCCAATTCCTGCATCATAAAGTTGTTTCCAAGGAAACGCTGCACCGGGATCACTTTTACGCCCATCAGGTGCAATATCCGCATGTCCGACAATATTGGTAGGAATAATATCAGGGTAACGTTCGATAATATTTAATGCTAATTGTTTGATTGCTTCAATTTGCACTTCATTATATGGCGGAAAAAGAAAATTCCCGTTGTTATCTTGAGCTTCATTAACAATTTCAATACCTATCGAAGTATCGTTCAAGTTAGTTCTACCAGCCCATGCACTCACGCCTGCATGCCAAGCTCTTTCATTTTCATCAACTAAATTAAAGACTCTCATCTCCTTAAACCCAGCATCTGTATACATTTTATCTGTTGGGTCGGGAACTAAATAATGAGCACTTACAGCGGCATTTCCTGATAATGCATTAACTGAACCTTGAAAATTCAAAGCAGTGTAATGCATGACTAAAAACCTTACTCTACGATTAAAACCTTTTATTGAACGGTACGCATTGTAATCGACTTTTAACATTATCATACCCTCATTGATACTGAATTAGCCTAACAAGGATAAAATTAAAACTGATTATCATCCCCTATTGTTGTCGGGATAAAACCAATATTAATTTCGCTGGAAAAAATAGTTCAATCTATCAGCGATATTCAGATGATTCATCTCAATTTATCAAATAGCTTTTTGACCATCTGTGCATTATTTAATGTAAAAAAATGCAATCGCTTGTTTTCTTTTATATACTCTCCGATGAGAAATTGAGTAAGCTGAATACCAAATGCACTATGGTTATTAATATTACTCGGCCTTATGTGTTTCTTTATCCATAATGGATAATCGATCGCATTATTTTTAAAAAACGACTCAATAAAACTAAAGTTAAGCATAGGCATCATTGATATTGTGATAGGAATATCATTCCCCAATTGCTTTTTCATATAAGAAAATGCATTTTTATTCAAACATAATTGACTAATAAGCTCTGTAACGCCTAATTGCAATTTTTTTCTTAGCCAATCAATTTCTATTTCAGGTATGATACTCTCTTTGTGATAATCAGGATAAATACTGGATTTTATCATCACTTCAGGGTATCTCCTCCGAATAAAATCAATAAGTTCTATGCCATAATTAAATGGGAGTTCCTCATCAAAACGGTGTCTATCCCCCCTAATAACAAACAATTCTGTTATATCATTCTTCAAATACTCTTCAATAATAAAACATAACTCACATTCATCTTTATTATTAATCGCAATATGAGGAACCACATTTACATGAGTAAGGTTCTTTAATTCACAACACGTATTATAGGTATCTCGCCATTCAGTTTTACCTATCTCAGTATTCACTGTATAGAATAAGGGCGTTAGCTCTTCAGTATTTTTTAGCAAATGTTCTAATGTATTATCTATTTTAGACATAGCACTGATTTCAAAGCTTAAGGCTGTTTCCATATACATACCCTCGCTCTCTAACATTTCGCCACTAAAGCTTCACTCATTCATTAATCATAAGTAACAGCATCCCAAAAAACAAAACAATCGAATATTTAAAATAGAGGACATCTTATACCTTTAATCATTTTATTAAACGTTTATAGATGACTTGAAACACGGTTCCTCAACTCACTATTCTATAGAGAAAACACTGAATTATTTTAATTTTATATTCAATAACTTTATCCTTTTATTTAAATTATAGTTCATCATAGGAGAACAACTAAAATACTTCAACAAACAAAATACGCATAAAACGAGTGGTTTTTTTCTATCAACTCAGTCATGGCGCATATTCACGAACTCATCGAACAGACAGAATCAATCAATATTTAATTGATTACGAGGTTGATATAGGAAATCAAACGATTAATTTCATTATTATTGGTGCTTATTATTTTGAGAATTAAAAATGGTGATAGTGAACTCAGAAGATGAAGAGAATCATAAAACAAAGCATATATTAACACGTATAATGACTCATTATGCGTGTTAATATCAATAAAAAATGGTAAAAATCAATCCATTGATTTTCACCATCACCAAACGTAATTCAAATTAAATATACTCAAAAATTAATACACCACCACCACTCATATTACCTACCGATGCATTAGCCCTATTTTTTCCTAATGTCATACCAATATCTAATGTTTTATTTGTAATGCCTTGTAAAGTGGTAATTAACTGTTTTTTATTATCCACGGATAGCTCACCATACCAACCCGATGACGTGTTACCTAAATCTAAACTAGTACGAGTTGGATTAGCACTATCAATTGGTTTTGATGGTCGGTAAGTCACTTTAATATTGCCTGGATGAGTACAACTAACCGTTATTGTTTTAGTCAAATTTTTACCTTCTGCTAATGACTGAGGTAATGTACCAAAATTAAAATCTAATTGAGTTTTATCGACTCGACACGTATTCACCACCGTGACATAAAAGTTTAACCTTGCTGAGTTTTTAGGCTGGATTAGCGCAACAGAACTTAACCATTTACTAGGTACCTCCGGATTCCTTACCCCAAACAAAGTTGTATCCACTTGAATAATATGCGGTGTACTTCTAATCGGTAAATTTGTATTACTAATTAAAGTTACTGCCGTTTGCCCACTAAAAGCCATCGGTGTATAAGGTACTGAATTGCACGTTGCACGCCCGACATTACCTGCACTTTGACCTATTTTTGCGTATTGAGCATTAGGATATCCCGAAATTGATCCCAAAGATTGAGGTAAAACAATTCTAAAATCAAATGCCTTCCGCGTTACAGGATCAACATATCTCACTGTATTTGGTACGATAACATACTGCACGTTAATTGAATTAGGAGAACCACCATAAGGAGCACAGGCACGAGTCCCCCAAGCATATTCTGTCATTCTCCCGCCAGAGCTACTTAAAATGGCATTCAACGTTAAGTTTACACCATTAAAATTAGCCCCTGTCCAAGTTGTATTTGCGGTAAACTGAGTGCCATTATATCCCATGACAGTCCAATCATCAGGGTCTCCAGCGGAGCTAATATTTGAAAAAGCAAATAATACGACCGGTAGTAAAGAAAAAAATTTTTTCATCATAAGACCTAATTCAGATTATAAATAACTCATCAAAATAGCCACCGTACTGTCAAAGCTACCTTCAGTTAATAGTGATTTATCAGGTGTAATTAAAGATGCACGAAGAATAAATGAGCCTTCTAGCTCATTACTCCCAAAAGGGATCCACTTATTTAAATCAAGATTAGTATTTTCTTTTGTCAACGAAATTCCTAACCCCTCCTTTGATGTGCGTAATACATTATTACCTACCTGTGTATAAATGCCATATTTTGTCGGATATAAATATAAGCTCATCACTTTGTTAGCGGGTACTGAACTACCAGCGCAGTTATATTTAAGTTGAATATCTTGATAAGCAGTTCCACTCTCTACGTCAGAAAAATCAATGTTATCAAAGTTCACAAACAAGGGGGATTGATTATTATTGCCTAAAACGGTACAGACCGGAGCAACAATCGTTGCACTAATATTTATTCTGACATCTGCACGACCGCTATTAAAATCAGCGGCAAGACTCCAATTGGATAGAAACAATAATAATAAGAGTAACTGTCTTGTCTTTATCATATTATTTCCTCTTATTAATTATAATTAACCATAACACTTGCTGTGCCATGAATAGTGCCAGGTTTAGCGAAATCACCTTTAGTTAAAAATGCATTTAAAACTAATTCTGCTTTACTATCATTAGTAACCTGTACTTCTAAAGGTTGATTAAATGATATAGGCTCCCCACTCATGCTTTCTAGGCCGACAATGAGACCGGTTCCACCTTGCGTTTTCAAATAATCAACGCCATTTCGCCTATATACATTAGTAGAGTCTAATGAAATTTTTATAATCTTATTCATCAGTGTCGGCGTACAATTTTGAAATTCAATTGCAAATGATTTTTTATCCGAGATATTGCCACCGATTTCAATATAGCCTAATGAATAAGGTATGAATTGAACTGTTATATCTGATTGTTTAATTTCACACTTTTTATCGACTAAATTACCATTAAAATTAATAACCAATTCACTGGCAAAAGCGGGAGATACCATCAAGCTAAGTAATATGACCAGTATTTTTTTAATCATAATCTAGCTCCATAATCACTGCTCTACCCTTAATGTTTTTAGTCTGTAGATAAACATTATTTCTACCTGAGAATAGCTTCTGAGATGCCATCACTTGCTGATTACCTTCAAACACTTTCGCTTTTGCCTGTAATGGAATTTTTATATTATTATCATTAAACAAGCATTTATCTAACTCAATAAAAAAGAAACTTCCAACATATTCATTAGCTAAAATGACACACGGAGAGTACATTAAACTTATTTTAAAATTCAGTTTTCCACTTAATTCATTCATCTTCATTGCAGATGTCACATCATTCGAAGGAAAATAATTGTTTTCCTCATACTGAGTGGCCATGCTACTAAATGAAATAAATAAAGTGTAAAACACTAAATAAAAATACTTCATTGCACTCTCACTTTGTTAGCTCTGAAATTTATTGTTTATCAGCTTTACAGACGGATGAATCACAGTTAAATGAAACTGTTGGCCTTCCGCCATAGTCGTTAATATAAGTAAGATAAGGCTTTTGAAAATGAGCAGTCTTGACTTGATAAGAACCAAAAGGTTCGATCATAAACGAATCAAAGGCACCATTTTCTGACTTATTTCTATCACCGGCTAAGCCTATCACGGTCAAATAAAAAGGTGATGTATTTTTAACCACATAACCATTGCTGACAGATTGTAATTCTAAATCTAAAGCCCAATTGGTTTTTGCCTTATCTAAAATCGCCTCTGGGCGATAGAATAATTTAATTCTTGACTGTAATGCGACCTGCATAACATTCGGTTTATCACTTTTAGGCGGGATCTCTCTTAAATTAAAGTAATAAACAGACTCTCTATCTTTCGGTAACTGAGATACATCCGTCGTCGAGATTCGAATCATACTTTTTACGTTTGGTTCCAAACGTTGAACCAATGGTGTTGCAATTAACGGCCCTGTTGTTAATTTATTACCATCTTTATCATCAATCCAAGCCTGAGCTAAATAGGGCAAAGTATCACTTTGATTCTCAATATTAATAATGACTGGATTAGAGCTCCCTTCTACTATCGCTCTTGTTCTATCAAGAGAAACCGCGGCCATGCTGTTATGTGCTATAAATAATAGTGGAATTAACAATAATTTATATTTCATAAAAACTCTCTATTTCTCACAAATTAAAATAATTTGATTTACATTATCTAAGGTTGGTAAGGTCGTACTGCATTGTATTTTATTAGACCAGTTGATATTTAACTTTTCTTCTGATTGAACCGCTGTTAACCAAACTAATCCATTATCGCTTACAATCCCGACCTCTCTCCCTTTTTCATTTAATACCTGAGAACCAAATGGTGGTGACCCTGAGTTATCAGACATTTTAATCGTTGCAAATAATTTAAAACCTTTATCTGCACTTATTTTTCTATATCCAATAGCGCCTTCTGTTAAGGCGATATCATAAATTGTATTTGATGATTCAATATTATCTGGTAATTTACTCATATCCACATTGTAACTATTTTTATAATAGTTAGTCATGTTAGGAATAACGCCAATACCTAATCCATTCGTCACGGTTGTACCATTATTTAAAGGAACATCCGCGATATTATTTGTGTCTATCATTAACCTTGAGGCAGAAGAATATGATGAACTGTGTAAAGCTACACCATGTTGCGTCAATGTCACCCCACCATTGAGTCCTAAGCCTAAACTACTATCCCCTTTATCCGAGATAGACATATTACTATTGATAGATGCATAGCGTGTCGGTAAATCATACATTCCAGCAAGTGTACTTTGTTTTTTGGCATCTTTACCGTAGCTTGTCGATGCACTTATATTATAGTAGTCATTATCATCTGTTAAATTAGACACTGAAACACGCGAATTATAAGTATCGTTATATTTCATTGTATCAAAAGTATAAAACTGCTTACCAAATGGCACAGAAAGCATTAAGCTAATTTGGTCATCATATTTATTTTGATAATAGCTTCTATTTGCTGATAATGTAATGCTTCCTCCCTGTAGTTTTAAGTAAGGAAGATTGATACTTTTACCTATATTAAGACCATATTGATGAGTTTGACCTCTATCCCAATATTGTTGCAATTGATAATTTAAGTTTATATTAAACTCGCCTAAGCGCTTAGAAAGCGTTATTTGATAACGTTCTTTTTCGCTATCAACAACCCTATCATCTCTTAAATCTAAATATTGGGATAATGTATAGTATTTTCTATCAGTAAATCGATACCCTGCAAAAGTTAAGTCCATATCGTAGTCATCGAATGTTTTCGAGTAATTAACACTATATGAGTTACCTGAAGGACTATCATGATCTAATTGTGCGAACGAACGCGTAATGTTCACAGAAAGTGCACCAAACCGATTCATAAAACGACCAACACCTAATGAAACCTGTTGATAGCCTTGGCTAATATCTGTTGCACCGTTTAACGACCAATTGTTATTTAAACCGTGAGAAGCCTCTGCTCTAAAAAAGAACACACCACGATATACCGAATGATCCACTTTTGTCGGTTGCCCCGCAGATACGTTATATCGTGTGGTGCCCGGACGCGTTAAATACGGAACATTCGAACTACTCACTGTAAATTGTTGTTCAGTACCATCCTGCTCAATAATTTTTACGTTAAGCTCACCACGAGTTCCACTGTTTAATGATTGAATCTTAAATGGTCCAGCAGGTACATTTCCATCGTGCAATACACGTCCGAGTTGTGTAATGACAACTCGCGCATTCGTTTTAGCTATACCTGTTATCTCTGGTGCATATCCACGTAACCTTGGTGGTAACATGGAATCATTAGTGAATAATGATAATCCTGTAAATTTAATTGGCTCTAAAATTTGTGAGGGGGTTGTACTCTCACCAATCACTAATTTAGAATCTAGCGCTTTTATATTTCTATATAAATAAATGGCATTAAATAAAAAATTACGTATTGTCGATGTTTTACCATTGGAATTTTGTCTTTGATAATTACCATAGTATTCACTACGTAGGCGCCATGCTCCCATATTGGCGCCAAGATATCCACTAATGGAAGCAATCTGATTCTTTAAGCTATCCCGATCACTATATTGATAGTTTGCATTATAGTCTAATAACAACCCACTGATACCTTCATCCCACAATGATTTCGGTAACCAGTTATTATCCATATATTCGAGATATAATTGTGGTATATTCAGCGTCACAGTGCCTTCGGATAAATTAGGGATAACACTGACCCCTTTTAATGCCGAAAAATCAATACACGCCCCATCATTCCAATAGGTTAATTGGTCAATATACTTTTCTTTAATACCTAAGCTATTAATGTATGACTTATCAATGCACACATCACTGACAGAGGCATCTGTACTATCACCAATAATTTGAATAGGAACTGTAGACTGCGTCAATTGAGTACTATTTATAATGATGTTAAAGAAATAAGTTCCCGGTAGAATGAAATTAGGATTTTTAAATCTTGAGACGTCAATGTTAGCTTTATCTTCGCTATCAAGTATATCGGTATTAAACTCTACAGCGTAAGACACTTTAGTCAAACAAAGCATCGATACCATGAATATCGTTATTTTTTCTTTTGTTGATAACATCATAAATACTCATTAGATTAATAGTAATCGATATCAAATGTAATGATACTTGAGAATTCTCCTAATTGAGGCTTTAGCTTATCAACAACAATAACCTCAGATAAAAAGTCTAATTGCTGTTCATTAATCGATTTTGTTTTCCCAGATATTCTTTTTAATTTATAAATTGGGTAGTATTGATTAGGTTTAACAACATCGTTTCCACTTAATATATAAATAGCTAAACCATCGGCATCATTAAATTTAAAGCCATTAAAATTATTTGTTGCTGGACCTGTAAACTTTATTCGTACAGGCGATTTTTCATCATTGAAGTAAGAATTTGATAATTGGCAATTATTTAAAATTATTTTAAATGGTTTCTTTATCTTATTTTCTTCTAACTTGCTTAAGGCATAGGCACCAAAATCAATAATTTGGTCTTTACTCGTCAATTGAATTGAGCAACCAGAAGCGAGTACCTCTCCTTTTACTGTTGCCTGTCCCCAATTCATTGCAGCAAAGACTGGCATACTGAAAATAGGTGAGAATAACAGAGTAATAATCAGCAAGCTTTTCATAGTATTAATTTTTCAAATTATAGGCTCCTTCGCCTAATAGTGAAGGAGCCTGTATAACTTACTGGTATGCGATTTCGAAAGTAGAGATCGTTGAGAAATCACCTGCTGTTACAGCATTAGCACCCACCTTCTTAACGAAAGCAGAATAAGTCAATGTATTATCACCATCACGTAGGTTCAGTGCCGCAGGGGTTCCAAAAGTAATATCTTGGATACCAACTGCAACGTTTGCTGCGCTACCTGATGTTGCTAAAAGATTTTGACCTGCAATTTTGCTAACACCATCAAAAGTAATCGTTGCGGTCTTAGTAACTGTGACTGGGTTTTGTGGATCTGTATCGTCAATAGAAGTCAAAGAACAATTTTTCAGGTTCAATTCAAAATTTTTGTATTTTGAATCGCCCGCATTTAATTGGCTTAGAGATAGCTGACCAAAATCAACAACCGTTGCCGTACCGCCTTGACCCGCATCTAGGTTACAAGGAGTATCACGAACTTCACCTTTGAAAGTCACGGTGCCTGAGTTAACATCTGCAAGTGAAGCGAAAGATGTGGTTAACATAGCCGCTGCTAATACAGCCATAGCTTTATTTAATTTCATACTATTTCCTATCAATGTTTTAAGTTGAATTATAAATTGAATAATAAAATTAAGACTATTTAATTACTCAACACAGATAAACATATCTGTATTAGAAAGCATTTTAGATAAAACACTTTCTAATACATAAAAATTCACGAAGTCCATCCCCATTAGCTATAAAGCTAAAAGGTTAATTTGATATATTAGAAAGACAATACAGCTAAAACTAGTTTAACTTTTACCTATACTATAAAGATTCTTTAAACAGAAATAGGCTATCATTTCATAGCATGTAATCTTTTGGCGTTATATGGCAATCATCAGACTTAAAGAATGACGAATATGAAATAAAGTCTAAAAATGACACATTCATCACTGATAGTATAAATGTAAAATCTGATAATGAGAGTGTATGATAACCTCTTTCATACCGTGAAATTTGCTGTTGACTTACACCTATTAATTTACCAAGCTCAGCTCCCGTTAACCCTTTTTTTATTCTAATCATTCTTATAAATTCACCAATTTCAGAGTTAATCACATCAAAATGTTCTTTTTCTTGTGAAACCATAAAACAATCTCTCTAGTGCAAGTATTTATCAGAATAAAAAAATGAAAAACCAAATAGAAATAAATTATTAGATAATTAAATACTCTTTATTTGCATGTAATCTAACTCTTATCTATATTCGATTAAAGAAGTTTATTTCGATCGAACAAACCACTTACGATAGGTGAGACCTATCAAGTGACATAAATTGTTCGATGAATTAAATAATAATATAAATACAACTACTGGATTTTCACAACTAACCAAATGATTAAAAAGACTTTTTGAATAATACACTTTAAATGATTACTTTATATTTTAATAATCCCATTAAATTAATATACGTATATTTACCCATTATTATTAAAATAAACTTTTACATATGAAAACATTAAAAAATACGTATACCCTTTTCTCATGTTTTTCGCTAAAATAATTTTTTAGATAAAAACAAACTTAATAACATTATCGTAAATAAAATAACCAAAAGCAAAAACAACGAAAATGAGTTTTATTATTTTTTATAATATTTAAAATTAAAAAACAAACATTTTAATTGTCTTTATGATTATTTACCCCTACCATCAAAGCATTATCTACTAAATTATCTTGTATCTCACTCATCGATTTTTGTAAATTCAAGTAAACTCTCTTTTCGTGTTAATTTTTAATATGTTTCCCAAAAACCAACACAAAACCATATCGAGAATTTGTCGTTTGAGAGTTAATAGTGAATGCCGTTACAAATAACCTTCAAATCGGTTACCTGTACATTGATAACTCGCTCTTGCTAGGTGGCTTTTGAACGTGACACTGAAACTAAAATGAGTTTACGGCGATTTGATATCTATCTTTAGACTAAAAATAATTAATGGATAAGCGGTATCCTGCATCGTCTCACAATCAATATCAGAAAACGTTCTAACCTATCTAAAGGGCATTCTGTGCCCTACCTAACACTGGGTTATGTACGTTGTTAAGGCACTCTCTTCGAAGATTGTGATACCGACGTTACCAAGAGGAAAAAGATAACAAAAGCTCAGGGAGCACGGGTTTTCATGAGTGACCTCCACTGATAATTTTCTCCAGCCGAGTCTCAACGTTCCTTTAAGGCTAATGTTAGAAAAGCTGCGCCTGACTTTTTGGAGATAAAAAAAAACCCAGCGTTAGCTGGGCAACCACTATAAAATTGACTCAAAAAATACTCGATACAACACGTCCAAATACAACTACTGGCAACACTGCATTGGAGGCATGCTGAATACAACAACATTAACAATTAATAACGAACCATGACCGACTTCAGTTCTGTGTAATGTTCAATAAACGCACTGCCGAATTCACGACCGATACCCGAGGATTTAATCCCGCCAAAAGGTACGGCAGGGTCAAGGAATGTGTGCATATTGACCCAAACGGTTCCTGCCTCGATACGTGAAATCATACGCATCGCCTTACTCAGATCGTTAGTCCAAAGGCTCGCGGCCAAACCAAATGGCGTACTGTTCATCTGTTCGATCAACTCTTCTTCATCATCGTAACTTAAGAAAGTACCCACTGGACCAAATGTTTCTTCTTTCATTAACGCATCATCTGGGCTGTTCGCACGGATAATGGTTGGCGGTACGAAATAACCCGCACCAGCTATCGGCTGACCACCGTAGACAATTTCATTGCCTTCTTTACGCGCTTTCTCAAATAACCCTAAAATCTTTTCATAATGGGCTTTATTCGCCAATGGCCCCATTTCGGTTGTTTCATCCAACGGAGAACCAATTTTCAAGGTAGATAAACGCTGTTTAAGCTGAGCTAATACTTCATCCATCAAAGAAGATGGGATATAGAAACGCTCCGCTGCCGCACAAATCTGGCCTTGATTGAGGTAACCCGCTTCAATAATGCCATCAACAATTTTTTCAACAGGCAGGTCAGCCAAGAAAGCCGCCCCATTCTTACCGCCTAATTCGAGGGTTACACGGGTGAGTTTCCCTTCCATTGCAGCTCGGCCTACGGCAAGTCCTGTGGGTACTGACCCCGTAAAGGTCACTTTCGAACATAATGGGTGACTAATTAACGCTGGGCCAACTTCACGACCACCGCCGTTAACAATATTAATAACACCATCAGGGATCCCAGCTTCTTTGGCTAATTCAACCACTCTCAGCATAGTTAACGGTGTAAATTCGCTCGGTTTTAAAACAATAGTACAGCCACAAGTCAGCGCCGCTGCCAACTTCCAAATGGAAATCATAATTGAGAAGTTCCACGGAATAATGCCGGCAACAACCCCTACTGGTTCACGCTGGGTAAAGGCTGAATACTGTTCACCTTTAAATGATGGTAGAGAGACATTCAGTGTTTCACCGCTAATTTTTGTCGCCCAACCTGCAAAATAACGTAAGAACTGAGCAGCAGAGCCAACTTCAAGAAAACGCGATAATTGGATGGTTTTCCCTGAACATAAGGTTTCTAACTGCGCCAGCTCTTCAAGATGTTTTTCGAGCAAGTCCGCTAAGCGATTGAGGCAGTTACCTCTCTCCATCGGCGTTGTTTTTGCCCAAGCACCACGAAAAGCGGTGTAAGCAGCCTGCATAGCAGCATCCACTTCGGCCTTAGTGCCTTCTTTCACTTTCGCGATAACTTGCTCTGTGGCAGGGTTAACGACTTCAAAGAAGGCATCCCCCTCACCGGAAACTGGCTGGCCGTTGATAAAATGTCCATGTTGACGTTGCAAAAACGCACTAACTTCCGGCAATAGGGCTAATTGATTCATCGTTATCACTCCACTTTTAAAAATAAATTATGCGTTTACACAAGCAAGATAATGCTTAACAAAACGCTCAGCGGTGATCTCCCATAGGACTTCAGTGCCTTTAGCAGCAAACCAAGTGTCACCTTTATGATATTCAACAGTCTTACCTGTTTTGACATCAGTCAGTTTGACTGAGCCTTCGTATACTGTCGCCATTTCATCAAATGGGTAAACCATTTTAAACTTACCTTTAGTACAGGCAAAAATACCACACGTTAGGTTATCTGTTGGCTCACCATGGATCATCGCAACGCTAGCTTGTGGGTCACCTTCAACAACCTCTGATCCTAAATTGGTTACACTACCAATATTCAGTAAATCAGGAAGTGGTTTGTTTAACAGTAGTGGACTAATCATGACTTCACCTTTTTATTTATTAACACGATGGTACAAAATAGTTGAGTTAGCGGCGCCCCTGCCAGTAACCCGATGTTTGGTGCATAATTTTTGCCAGTGATACGATGACATTACGCAGTTTGTCCTTACCAATGATGTTGGCATGAGGAATAGAACTCATTAAGTCATAACGGCTTGACCCTTCGACCATACCTTCTGCAAGCACTTTGCACACGATCTGGCTCGGCGTCACACCAAAACCGGAATAGCCTTGTACATAAAATACATTTTTATGTTGTGGCAATGTTCCTATTTGCGGGAATAGGTTCGCACTACATGCCATCGGTCCGCCCCATGCTAATTCGATTTTGACATCTTTTAGATAGGGGAAAACTTTTAGCATCAAATTACGGTTCCAAGCTTTTAGATCAGACGGGATATACTCAAGAAAATGCGTTGAGCTACCAAACAGCAGCCTGTTTTCTTTTGTCACTCGGTAATAATCAATGACAGGGCGAATATCACTGTAAGCACCACGAATAGGGCTAATTTGCTCAATGAGTTCTTCAGGTAACTCTTCTGTCATTAATTGATAAGCGTAGGTATTAATGGTTTTTGGGTAAATTGTGGGTTCAAGACCATTCAGGAATGAGTCACAAGCCCATAGCATTTTTTGCGCTCGCACAGATCCCATTGCCGTACGCACTGTGATGGTATTACCATATTCCACATTGACGACTTGGCTGTTTTCGAAAATTTTCGCGCCATAGACTTCGCTAATAGCTTTTGCTTCACCCAAGAGTAAATTCAAGGAGTGAACATGACCGCCGCCCATATGCTTGATGCCACAGGTATATGCATCCGAACCAATGATCTGTTTAAGATCAGAGCCTGAGTAAAACTCAATTTCCTCATCTGGATCGACGGCTTTAAAATCATTCAACCAACTGCGTAACGTTTTTTCTTGGCGTTTGTTACTCCCTAAGTAGGCGTAACCACGACAAAAATCGGCATCAATATTATATTTAGCAATACGGTCGCGCATGATCCCCGCCCCCATGTTGCTAAGCTTAAAAATAGTTTCTAAACCTTCCTTGCCAACATATTTTTTAATGGCGTCAATATCATGACCGATTCCCGCCATGACTTGTCCACCGTTACGCCCTGAACCGCCATATCCCAAATAACGCCCTTCTAAAATCGCGATATTGGTGATGCCTTTTTCACATAATTCAAGTGCCGTATGGATACCGGAAAAGCCACCACCAATGATCACAACGTCAACATCTAAGTCTTCTCTCAATGTTGGAAAACGTAGGTCATACTTTTTAGTAGCAGCGTAATAAGTTAATGATTCTACTTGGTTATTCATAATGGATACCCTATTTAGTATCTTTCGATAACCTCGATTATCTTAACCTTGCTTTAACATTTACATAGCCCTTTAGGGATATTTGAAACATTGATTTAACATTTGTGACACAGGTAGAATATTTCGATATAAACAACTAATTTAAAAATAAAACAAAAACAAATTAAATCATAATATTACGTATTATTTTTATATTAATAATCACAATTTTAAAGTCATGCTTGATGTTAGAAATTTCAACACAAACAGCGACGATAAGAAGGGTGGTTTCGATGATTCATTAATAAGTTAAACAATTCTGCTTGAGAATTAATATCCAACTTTTGATAGATATTCTTACGATGGTTTTTTACTGTGCCTAAACTAATAAAGAGAGACTGCGCAATCTGCGGAGAGCCTTTACCTTCAAGGATCAGCTCCACTATTTCACACTCTCTTGGCGTTAAACCGAAACGAGTCTGCATATCTGCTAAGCGATAGTGGCTAGAAACATCATTTGGAGAAATTTCTTTATGCAGTTTTGCCATGCTACGAATAATTTCAAATGCTTCTTTTAAAGGTGCCTGTGTTGATTTTTCAGATAAAAACGGTTCATCTTCATTACCAAAAAAGATCCCTAACTGCCTATCTGCGGTGATTTCCAGTAGCAGCCCCGCTTCATCACACCAACCTGTTTTCCGGTAAAAATTGAGATAGTAATCCGTGTGATAAAAACCTTTTGGTGCTAGTTCTCTCAATGTCAGCACCTGGGAGCCTCCCCCTTTTTGTAACTCTTGGTAGAAAGGATCCATAAGGTAAGCCCCGCGTTGATAAATGCGGTTCACACTGTCACTGTTGCGCTTTTCAACTTTCGATAAAAAGCGTGGTGGGGCATCTTTTTCAAATGAATAAACAATGGCATTATCAAATGCAATAAATGATGATAGCCATGATAATAAATTAGGATAAAATTGGTTGGTTGCAACAGAATCAATCACATCAGGTAGTTTATCCAGATAGTTTTCCATTCTGCCTCCAAAGTCATTAACTTATTAATAAGCTATTTTCTCTAAGCGATAAAATCAGCTGCCAAAAGCTTATAAAAACCACATTATCCTAAGCAACTCAATCCAATTGTTATTAATATGTTAATCAAATCACACTCTCGTCCAAAAGTATTAATAATTTGTTACCAACTATTTATCACCATCCATATAAATCCGAGATGTATCACAGGAAATGTACACGCAATTTTTTAACCTTAATAACACGCTTAGATAGACTCAATTAGCAATGGATCCTATGGTTAAGCTCATTCCTTAATACATTCATGCTTAACCATTTTCCTGCCAACTTTAGGAGAGAAAAATGCCACAAAAGAAAATCATTTTAGACTGCGACCCCGGCCATGATGATGCAATGGCAATTCTATTGGCATTAGGGCATCCTGATATCGATGTGCTAGCAATTACTACTGTCGTCGGTAATCAAACGTTAGATAAAGTCACCCACAACGCTCAAGCCATCACTGAATTCGCTGGTGGAAAACAAATCCCTATTGCAGCAGGCTGTCCTCGCCCACTAATACGTAACATCCAAAATGCGGCAGAAGTACATGGTATAAGTGGCCTTGATGGCACCCATCTTCCTTCCCCTACACAGCCACTCGATAAGCGCCATGCCGTTGATCTCATCATAGATACCCTAAAATCCCATCCACCTAAAACGGTCACACTCGTTCCTACTGCGGGGCTAACTAATATTGCCCTTGCTGTAAGAAAAGCGCCTGAGATCGTCGAGTTAGTTAAAGAAGTGGTTTTAATGGGAGGAGGCTACCACACCGGAAACCGTTCTGCGGTCGCCGAATTCAATATTGCTATCGACCCAGAAGCTGCTCATATTGTGTTTAATGAACGCTGGCCACTCACCATGGTAGGCCTCGATTTAACACACCAAGCAAGGCCGACAGACAAAATTATGGCCGATATCGCCGCACTCAATACACCGATAAGCCAGTTTGTCGTGGACTCATTAAGTTACTACACTGCGGGATATCGCCAACGTAATGGAACCAATGAGCACGCCCCTGTGCATGACCCTTGTGCTGTTGCTTATGTTATTGATCCAACATTAATCACAACCCAAAAAGCGCCGGTAAATATTGAATTACAAGGGGCACTGACCACAGGGATGACTGTCACTGATTTCCGGCATCCGCCAGCTAGCGACTGCCATACGCAAGTTGCGACTCGATTGGATAATGCTAGATTGTGGGAATTGTTTATTGATTCATTGAAAAGATTACCTAATTAGGCCTTTTCAAAACAAGGGTAGCCAATGTTTCCATTCGCTACCCTTTAGCGATTATTTAGCGATAGCTTTCAACTTAGTGTAACGACGGATCAAACGCCATTTTAACTTGATCGTCGTCGCATGAGACCAGATCACATCCCAATAACCTTTCTCAAAAAACATGCGGGCGACATCTCGCTGTGTTTCCGGTGATTTAATGGCAAGTATGGCTTGAGTAATCCCAAGCCCTTCTTTACCGACCTGCCATAAACACGCTGGCGCCTGTTCAACCTGTTTCGGATAGCGCTTATAGATATCCAACAGCATATCAATGATTTTCAAATAGGTATTTATCTTACGAATAGACCGTTCATCCCCTTGCAAGGAGTGGGAAACCGACTGATTATGGATCAGATAATCGTAATATTGCTCATTAATAAATTGAACTCGCTTCGCCACCAGCAGTAATTCCGTAGTCCATGGAATATCTTGATGGTGCAATTTAGGTTCAAAGGAAAAGTTATGCTGGCGAATTAAATCCAAACGATAAAGATTCAACCAAGTCACATGTAAAAATTTACGTGAACTTAAACCAATTTCCAGCCATTCAGGGCCACTAATCACACCTGTTGATGGTACTTTATTGGGTGGAAAAATCGCTTTTGGTGCATCACCATTAGTGTAAATATATGTTCCGTTACAGGTGGCTACATCCAAATCTCCCGCCAACGCAATTTCTAACAAGCGACCATACATTTTAGGACTAATTTCGTCATCAATATCAGGGAAAGTGATATATTTCCCTCGCGCTTCTGCCATGCCGGTATTACGTGCGACAGAAACCCCCTGATTGTCTTGCGTTAATAATGTAAAGTGACTGAATTTATCTTGATACTGGCGGATCACCGCCTCACTGTTATCTTTTGAACCATCGTTTACGACAATTAATTCCCAATTACTCAGATTTTGCGCTAATAAGCTATCAAAAAAATGAGGAAGAAACTTTTCACCATTATAAACGGCAACGACAATACTCAAAACAGGTGCAGGAGACATGTATTAACCTTATTAAACCATTCATTCGAAAGCCACCTTCCTTGGTCACTTTCTGCTATTATTTTGTTCAAACGATACTTTTTAAAACTCATCTAAACACGGTAATTTAGATGATTAGAGAGAAAATATATATATTGGTTCCACTGTCATAAAAAATTCACAATTAAAAAGTGGAGCCTCCATCTCTTGGCTTACAGACATAGATTCCTTCTAAATCGGATTTATTTACCTACCGAAAGGTGAACTAATTATCGCAATATCAGCCTAATTAACATTAAACACACCTTAAATTAGACAAAAAGGATCACTCTGTGGCAGGAAGTAGCTTACTTGCTTTACTTGATGACATTGCAGCCGTATTAGATGACGTTTCTGTAATGACAAAAATGGCCGCGAAAAAAACCTCCGGTGTATTAGGTGACGATCTCGCCTTAAATGCCCAACAAGTCACAGGGGTTCGAGCAGAACGAGAAATCCCTGTGGTATGGGCCGTAGCAAAAGGCTCTTTTATCAATAAACTGATATTGGTTCCGCTCGCCTTATTGATCAGTGCCTTCATACCTTGGGCCGTGACGCCTTTACTGATGATTGGTGGGGCTTACCTGTGTTTTGAGGGCGCAGAAAAATTAATGCACAAATATCTCCATTCCGCCCAAGAACACCATGAAAAAAGGGAACAAAAAGCCGTCATGTCGCCGGAAGAGCTGGCGGCATTTGAGAAAAGCAAAATCAAAGGAGCAGTACGTACGGATTTTGTGTTATCCGCTGAAATTATTGCGATCACACTCGGTATCGTTTCTGCAACAACCTTTATGAACCAAGTTATTGTTCTTTCCATTATTGCGATTGTTATGACAATTGGGGTTTATGGGCTAGTGGCAGGTATTGTCAAACTGGATGATCTCGGATTCTATTTACAGAAAAAGGCTTCTGCTTGGTTAAGCAAATTAGGTACATGGCTTATTTACGCCACGCCTTACCTAATGAAAACCTTATCCGTTGTCGGCACAGCTGCCATGTTTATGGTCGGAGGCGGTATTCTGACTCATGGTATAACAACAGTCTATTATTGGATAGAAGAGTTAGCCCTAGCGCTATCGTTAACACCTGCAATTGGTAAGGTAATGCAATTCATTACGCCTTCATTGGCAAACCTTATTTTTGGGTTAATCGTGGGCATTATACTCGTTTTGCTTATCACTTTAGCCAAACAAGTCAAAACACGTTTAAGCGCCTAAAGAAGCAAAAAACCCCATATCGATGATATGGGGTTGCTACATTAGCAATATTTGTTGTTTACACAAGAACACGAGCTGGCCTTGCCTTCATTTGCAAGGCCATATTTTTAGTGACGATTTCTCACTAGCTGGTAACGGCGCGTAATATACTCTATTGGCGCACTCCAGATATGCACTAAACGGCAGAATGGGAATAACAAAAATAGCGTCATTCCTAAAACAAGGTGTAACTTAAAGACAATTCCAACTCCTTCGAGGTATTGTGACGCCCCCCAATGGACGGTGACAACCGATTGTGCCCACCCTACCAATTTCAACATTTCACTACCATCCATATGCTGAGCAGAGAATGGAATAGTCAGTAACCCTAAACAGACCTGTATTACCAGTAAGGTTAAGATCATAATATCGCCAAAGGATGAAGTAGCTCTGACACGCGGATTCGTTAAGCGGCGCTTTAATAACATCGCTCCACCTATCAGTACCATTAGCCCACATACGCCCCCACCAATCATCGCCATCAATTGCTTAATATGCATTGGCAAGAAAGACTCATATACCCAATGCGGGGTTAACATACCGAAAAAATGCCCCAAAAAGACACCAATGATCCCGACATGGAACAAATTGGACGCTAAGCGCATATTCTTTTTATCAAGCATTTGGCTTGAACCAGCTCGCCAGCTATATTGCCCATAGTCATAGCGTAACCAGCTACCGACAATAAACACAGTACCGGCAATGTAGGGGTAAATATCGAAGAAGAATTGATTGATAAAATTCATTTTTGAACTCCCGCATTATAGCCCGCATCAAGATCCAAGTATTGAGGCACAACCGCGTTTGCAAAGCGATGTTGATGAGCCGTCACTTCACTCGCGCAACTTTTTTCATCGGTAAAGAATTTCACTTGCTCCTCTTCCCAAACAGCATCCAATGCCTCTGGCGTATCATCTCGTGCTTCCGCTGCGACTTGCCCACTCAATTGGCTAGTTTCGATAGCAGTCGCCGATAGCGTCAAAAGAAGGTCAAATAACACACCGAATCGGCTTTGGCGTTGTTTCAATCTTTCACCCAATAGCGCCAAAATTGGCGCAATATCGCTTAAGCCTTCACGGGTTTGGTCGGGGGTTAATACCGTTAAATATTCCAAATAAATCGGTAAATAGTCCGGTAATTCGCGGCAATCAATCTGCAATCCTTGCTGTTGATACTGCTCCATCAAATCAACCATTGCTTGCCCTCTATCACGAGACTCCCCATGCACATGTTCAAATAGCAACAAGGAAGTTGCGCGTCCTCTATCAAATAGCTCGCAATATTGTGCTTGCATGTCTAACAGATCTTCATCAAGGTATTCGCGCACAAACATCATCAGTTGAACGGCTTGGGTAAATGGCAACTCATTCGCTTGCTCTAGCGCCTCGATAAGCTCATCACGATGCTGCCATAACGCTTCACTTGGGTAGTCAAGTAAGCGCGAAATCACTTTCAACGACATCATAATGTTTTCTCCTGCGATGTTTTTGGTGTCACATCTATCGCATCGATACGGCGACTATTAAACAAATTCACCTTGCTATCGCTGCCATGACAGCCATCACCAAAGCTAAAGCCACACGCTTTCGCTTCTGGGAAAGCTTCTCGCGCTAACTCACGATGGCTTGATGGGATCACAAAGCGGTCTTCGTAGTTCGCTATTGCCAAATAACGATACATCTCTTGTGCCTGAGCTTCTGTTAGACCAACTTGTTCTAGTGCACTGGTGTCACATTGATTTTCTACTGTTTCAGCACGTTTATAGTGACGCATCGCTAACATACGTTTTAGTGCAAGCAATACTGGCTCGACATCTCCAGCGGTTAATAAATTCGCTAGGTACTGTACTGGGATACGTAAACTTTCAACATCAGGTAAGACACCATTGCTCGCCAACATACCTGCATCCGCAACGGATTGGATGGGTGACAAAGGCGGCACATACCACACCATCGGTAAAGTTCGATACTCTGGGTGCAATGGCAATGCAAGCTTCCACTCCATCGCCATTTTATAAACAGGGGACTTTTGAGCAGCGTCGATCACACTCAGAGGGATCCCTTGTTTTTGTGCTTCTTCTATCACATGTGGATCATGTGGGTTAAGGAATACATCAAGTTGGCTTTGATATAGGTCGGTTTCTTTTTCTACACTCGCCGCTTGCTCAATCTTATCGGCATCGTATAGCAGCACGCCTAAATAACGGATGCGCCCAACACAGGTTTCAGAGCACACTGTCGGCATACCAGACTCAATGCGTGGATAGCAGAAAATACATTTTTCTGATTTACCACTTTTCCAATTGAAGTAAATTTTCTTGTATGGACAGCCTGTTAAGCACATTCGCCAACCACGACACTTATCTTGGTCAATCAAGACAATGCCATCTTCTGAACGTTTATAGATAGCACCACTCGGGCAAGTCGCCACACAAGCTGGGTTCAAACAGTGCTCACATAAGCGCGGCAAATACATCATGAATGTATTTTCAAATTGCCCATACATCTCTTTTTGAATATGCTCAAAGTTCTTATCGTGCGCGCGTTTGCTAAATTCGCCACCAAGATCATCTTCCCAATTTGGCCCCATATTGACATTGCTCATACGCTGCCCAGTAATTAATGAGCGTGGGCGAGCCGTTGGCACATGTTGCCCTTCTTTAGCATTTTTTAAATGACTGTAGTCATAATCAAATGGTTCATAGTAATCATCCAGAGCAGGAACATCTGGGTTAGCGAAGATCTTTGAAAGTACCCCGACTCGGTTGCCCATACGCGGCACTAATTTACCTTTGATATTACGGATCCAGCCGCCCTTCCATTTTTCCTGATCTTCCCAATTATGGGGATAACCGATACCTGGTTTCGTTTCGACGTTATTAAACCAAGCATATTCAACGCCTTCACGGCTGGTCCAGACATTCTTACAGGTCACTGAACAGGTATGACAACCAATACATTTGTCGAGGTTCAATACCATGCCGACTTGAGAACGAATTTTCATTATGCTTTCTCCTTTCCGCTCAGCGCCTGCTGATAGCCATCTTGCTCACCATCAAGCCAATCGACCTGCTTCATTTTACGTACCACCACAAATTCATCGCGGTTAGAGCCCACGGTGCCATAGTAGTTGAAGCTATATGCTAAATGCCCATAACCACCAATCATGTGGGTCGGTTTAGGGCAGACGCGGGTCACTGAGTTATGGATCCCGCCGCGCTGCGCCGTAATTTCGGAGCCTGGCAAATTAATCAAGCGTTCTTGCGCGTGATACATCATGATCATGCCATCAGGAATACGCTGGCTCACCACGGCTTTCGCGGTCAACGCCCCGTTGCTGTTGAAGGCTTCTACCCAATCGTTGTCTTCAATACCTAACTGGCGGGCATCTTCTTCACTTAACCAGACAATCGGTCCGCCTCGACCCAGCGTTAGCATCAGTAAATTGTCACTATATGTGGAGTGGATCCCCCATTTTTGATGCGGCGTTAAGAAGTTAAGCGCCTTTTCAGGGAAACCATTTGGCTTTTTCCCCATCAACGGTTGGGCCGCACGGGTATCAATAGGAGGACGATAAACCACAAGGCTTTCACCAAAAGCTCTCATCCACTCATGATCCTGATATAACTGTTGACGACCACTTAAGGTACGCCAAGGGATCATTTCATGAACATTGGTATAACAGGCATTGTAAGACACATGCTCATCTTCCAAGCCTGACCATGTGGGGCTAGAGATGATTTTACGTGGCTGCGCAACAATGTCGCGGAAACGGATTTTTTCATCCTCTTTATAGCGTGCTAAATGGGTATGATCACGGCCTGTGACTTTACCTAAAGCATCCCACGCTTTCACTGCCACCTGCCCGTTGGTTTCTGGTGCTAACGTTAAGATAACTTCCGCAGCATCAATAGCAGTTTCAATCTTCGGCCGTCCTTGGTTAACGCCACTAGGTTGGGTTTTATTCAGTTTTTTCAGGAAGTCTATTTCATCTTGCGTATTCCAACTGATCCCTTTACCGCCATTACCGAGCTTATCCATCAAAGGACCAAGTGAGGTATAACGTGCATAGGTCGATGGATAATCACGCTCAACCGTCATAATGTGCGGTGCCGTTTTCCCTGGGATCAATTCGCATTGGCCTTTTTTCCAATCACGCACATCGAAAGGTTGCCCCATTTCAGCGGCACTGTCGTGCTGGATTGGCAGCGTAACAACGTCGGTTTCTTTCCCGAGGTGACCTACGCTGACTTCTGAGAATGCTTTAGCAATCCCTTTATAAATTTCCCAATCGCTTTTCGATTCCCAAGCAGGATCAACCGCCGCAGACAATGGATGAATAAATGGATGCATATCCGAAGTATTCATATCGTCTTTTTCATACCACGTTGCGGTTGGTAGAACCACGTCCGAGAACAAACAGGTACTCGACATTCTAAAGTCGAGGGTTACGACTAAGTCGACTTTTCCTTCTGCCGCTTTATCTGCCCATTCAACCTCTTCAGGCTTCACTTCTCCTTGTTGTCCTAAATCAAGCCCCTGAATACCATTTTCAGTACCTAATAGGTATTTCAATAAATATTCATGGCCTTTACCGGCTGAGCCAAGTAGGTTCGAACGCCAAATAAATAGGTTACGCGGAAAGTTTTGTGGGCTATCGGGTTGCTCCGCGGCAAAGCGAATATTCCCTTCTTTCAATTGGTTAACCGTGTAATCTACCGCTGACATACCTGCACTTTCGGCTTGTTTAGCAATCGTAATAGGGTTAACGTTTAATTGTGGTGCGGAAGGTAACCATCCCATGCGCTCTGCGCGCACATTCATATCAATAAGAGAGCCGCTAAATGCTTTTTTATCGGCTAATGGGGATAATAGCTCTTCCGTCTTGACTGTTTCATAGCGCCATTGGCTTGAATGATTGTAGAAAAATGAGGTGCTATTCATATGGCGCGGTGGACGTTGCCAATCTAAGCCAAAAGCAAGAGGCAGCCAACCCGTTTGTGGACGTAATTTTTCTTGTCCGACATAGTGTGACCAACCACCACCACTTTGTCCTATACAGCCACAGAACACTAACATATTAATAATAGCGCGATAGGTCATATCCATGTGATACCAGTGGTTGATACCTGCACCAACAATCACCATAGAGCGTCCATGCGTTTTTTCTGCCGTATCCGCAAATTCCCGTGCAATCCGGATGATATTTTGACGGCTAACCCCCGTCACTTTCTCCGCCCATGCGGGGGAGTATGCCTTCATATCATCGTAATCTGCGGCACAATTCTCATCGCCTAAACCACGTTCAATACCATAGTTCGCGAGTATCAAATCATAAACAGTGGTCACCAAAGCGTCGCTACCATCCGCCAATTGAATACGTTTTACGGGCAGTTTATGTAACAGCACGTCTTTAAGCTCAACATTTTGGAAATGTTCGCTTTCTAATCCACCAAAGTAAGGGAAACCAACCTCGACAACCTCATCGCATCCATCCAAGAGGCTAAGCTGCATTTTGAACTCTTGCCCATCATCCGCTTTACGAGGCTCAAGGTTCCATTTGCGACTATCATCCCAGCGGAACCCCATTGAACCTTGAGGAACACATAACGCCCCTGTTGCTTCATCAATAGCAATGGTTTTCCACTCAGCATTTTTCTCTTCGCCCAGAGAATCAACCAAATCGGCGGCTCGTAACATTCTACCGCCAGCATATGTTCCGTCTTCACGTTTATCCAACATAACCAACATTGGCATATCAGAGTAAGTACGTACATACTCACGAAAATACTCAGCTTGGCGTTCGATATGGAATTCTTTAAGGATCACATGCCCCATCGCCATCGCCATTGCACTGTCTGTACCCTGTTTTGGATTCAACCAGTGGTCACACAATTTAGCTATTTCGGCATAATCAGGTGTGACTGCGACCGTTTTCGTACCTTTGTAACGTACTTCAGCAAAGAAATGCGCATCCGGAGTACGCGTTTGAGGCACATTAGAACCCCATGCAATGATATAGGAGGAGTTATACCAATCCGCCGATTCTGGTACATCCGTTTGTTCACCCCAAGTCATCGGTGAAGATGGTGGTAAATCACAATACCAATCGTAGAAACTGAGGCAAACACCACCAATCAACGATAAATATCTTGCTCCTGAAGCATAAGAAACCATCGACATTGCGGGTATTGGAGAGAAACCAATAATACGGTCAGGGCCAAACTCTTTAATCGTTGTGACATTAGCTGCGGCTATCAGCTCATTTACTTCTTGCCAGCTTGATCGTACAAAGCCGCCGCGCCCACGAGCTTGCTTATAGCTTTGTGCTTTTTGTGGATCATTGATAATAGAAAACCAAGCCTTTACAGGATCTTGATGTTCTGCTTTCGCTTCACGCCATAATTTTAGTAAGCGCTTACGAACCATTGGATATTTCACCCGATTAGCGCTGTAAAGATACCATGAGTAACTCGCTCCACGCGGGCAGCCTCTTGGTTCATGATCAGGTAGGTCAGGGCGTGTACGTGGGTAATCTGTTTGTTGCGTTTCCCATGTTACCAAACCATTTTTGACATATATCTTCCAACTACATGACCCTGTACAGTTTACGCCATGTGTCGAGCGCACAATTTTATCGTGCTGCCAACGGCTACGATAACCATTTTCCCAATCACGATTGACGTTCAACTCTTGTCCGTGATCGCCTGAAAAAGTCTCGCCAAGCTGTTTGAAATAACGAAATCGGTCTAAAAATTTGCTCATTCGGATTGCCTCCAAAGAGACGCCGACAGGCGTCATACATTGCTTAAATCGTATTTATTGGTTGTTATTATTTGTGCTTACGCCCATAAACTAACCATGTGATAAACACACAAGAGACATAGAACACGAAGAAAACTTTCATCGCACCAGCGGGTGAACCTGTCAGTGTTAAAGAGGTTCCAAATGCTTTTGGAATAAAGAACCCACCGATTGCCCCAATAGCGGAAATAAAACCTAATGCTGCCGCGCTCTCTGTCACCGCTTGCTTTTGTGCATCTTGTTCTGAAGCCCCAAAAGACAAGGCGCGATCAATAGTTAGCTTGCGAAAAACAACTGCGATCATTTGGAATGTTGAGCCACTACCTAATCCCGCCGTTAAAAACAGCACCATAAATACCGCGTAAAACGCGATGAAGGAACCGCCCTGACCTTGAGTTGGTAGTGTGAAGAACAGCAATCCAGAGAAAATAGCCATCACAATAAAGTTAATCATCGTCACTTTTACGCCGCCAAAGCGATCAGACAGCATACCTCCGGCAGGGCGGGCAAGTGCGCCGAGTAATGGCCCAAAAAAGGCGAACTTTAAGATGATGACGTCAGGAAATTGCGTCTTAGACAGCATCGCAAACCCTGCAGAAAAGCCAATGAAAGACCCAAAGGTCGCAAGATAAAGAAAACTTAAGATCCAAAGATGGGCTCTTTTGAGTACAGGAAGTTGTGCTGTTAACGATGCTCTGTTAGCTGCCAAATCATTCATGCCAAACCAAGCCATCACGGTGAAAAATAATAAGAAAGGTACCCAAATCCATGCAGCATTTTCTAGCCATAACACAGAGCCATCAGCCTGTGGTGTGCCTGCTCCCCCCATAAAAGAGAATACGCCAATACCAACAATAAATGGCGCAACTAACTGCATTACGCTCACCCCTAAATTACCAAGGCCACCATTTAGCCCAAGCGCTCCTCCTTGACGTGATTTAGGGAAGAAGAAACTGATATTTGCCATACTGGACGCAAAATTGGCCCCAGCGAAACCACATAGCAACGAAATAATGACAAAAACACTATAAGGTGTTGTTGGATTTTGAACAGCAAACCCTAACCAAATACAGGGAATAACAAGAAAAACAGTACTAATTGCAGTCCAACGACGGCCACCAAAAATAGGAATAACAAATGAATACGGTACTCGTAAAAGTGCACCCGAAACTGAGGGTAGCGCTGTTAATAAAAATAGTTGGTCAGTTGTGAAATTAAATCCTACTTTATTTAAATTAACGGCAACTGCACTAAATAACATCCAGACACAGAATGCGAGTAACAAACATGGTACAGAGATCCACAAATTGCGATTTGCAATGCGCTGCCCTGTTGTTTGCCAAAACTGAGTATCTTCAGGGCGCCAATCCTGAATAATCGCTCCAGATTGTTTTGTCCGTGTATTTAAACTTTCTCGTTGAGACATAACTCACCCCAATAAATAGCATTTATGAGGTCAGTTTGTGTTCATTTAGGAACAACTAGCCTGATCTAAATCAAGAGATATTCAAGTTAGGTTTTGCACACTATATAAACAACCTACTAGAGGGGTACAAGGGGTATATTTAGCTAACCCTATAAATATTCAAAATAAAAATAGATTTATTTAAATTACTTTTATCCTGATATTTACGCTATCCTATAGATAAGAAATTTAGGGTTAACCCTGAAGTAGTATATTTAAATTTAAGCAATCTCTGAACAATATAACCATCATAAAAAAGAAAAAGTAGATTGCGAGGTCATTTTGAAGGAAATGAATATGCCGGTATTTCACCGTCGATTTTCAATTATTAATCAAGTTATCGGATTGATGTTGCTTATAGCCATCCTTGGTATTATCGGAATGACGATTTCAAATCGTATGATAATCAGTGTGCAAGGTAACGCTCATGCGATTAATAAATCCGGTTCACTTCGAATGCAAAGCTACCGGCTGCTTTCTTTAATTCCTTTAAATGACCATACCAAAGAGTACCTTGATATACTAGAAAATGATTTATCCAGCCTAGAATTAACTCAAGTTGTTAAAGCTGAAGATCTCACTGAAAAATTCTCCGAATTACACACATTTTGGTTAAAAACCTTACGCCCTGCACTCTCTGAGGCCAATTCTGCCAGCGATGCGCGGTATGAAGTGATCTCTTTTGTCAATATGCTGGATGAACTCGTTCATGATATTGACGAAAAAACAGAACGAAAAATCGCATATGTCGCCATGACACAAATGATCTTTATTGGCTTAGTCTTTTTGTTATTAATGGTCACGATTTGGCACCTTAGACGTAAAATTTATTATCCATGGATGAAACTCCTCTCTATGGCTCATGCGATTGGGCAAAAAGATTTTAGCCAACGATACCCTAATAATAACAAACAAGATGAGTTAAATACTTTAGGGCTAACCTTGAATCAAATGTCTGATGAGTTAGCACAAAGTTATCATCAGCTCGAATCGAGAGTAGCGGAAAAAACGGCCGATCTTCGCAACAAGAACCGTGTACTTTCTTATCTTTATCAATCAAATCAGATACTACATTCAACTGAGCCGCTCGATTTACGATTACAAAAAGTCCTTGGCGAACTCAAAAATATCACAAGTTTAAAAAACTTGAGTTTAAAGCTCTACGAAGATAGCAATGAAAAATACTTTCATGAAATTTGTTGTACTTCAAATGATCCGCTATCCGAAGATCCGTCATTTATTCCCAAAGATATTGTTCATCATCCCAAAACATTATTATGGGAGCTATCCGATAATATGCACCGTTATGGTGTCATTTCTGCGGAAATTGAGAATAATGAAGATATTTCTGAGGAACAAAATAACTTGGTTCTTATGCTAGTAAAACAAATTTCAGGCATGCTAGCGATGGAACATCAAATAGAGCAACAGCAACAATTACTCATTATGGATGAACGCTCTGCTATCGCAAGAGAGCTACACGATTCGATCGCCCAATCGCTGTCTTGTCTAAAAATGCAAATTAGCTATTTACAAATGCAACCAGAATCTTTGCCAGATAAACACCAACAATTGCTCAGTGAAATGCGAGGTGAAATTAACACTGCCTATAGTCAGCTTAGAGAGTTACTCACCACGTTTCGATTAAAGTTAATGGAGCCTGGACTACTTCCGTCATTGGAAAGCACAATTAACGAATTTAGTCAGAAGATGGGATTTAAGATTTTATTGAATTACCATATTCCAGCGAAAAGCATTTCACCCCATCAATCGATTCATATCATACAGATAATCCGAGAAGCGCTGAGCAATATTCTGAAGCATGCTCATGCCAATTGGGCACAAGTTACTCTTCAACAAGATTCCGGTGTTGTCACAATTACAATCGAAGATAATGGCGAAGGTATTGCCCCTACACCAAGCAAACAAAACCACTATGGTTTAATTATTATGAGAGAGCGAGCGCTTAGCCTTAATGGTGAGTGTGAAATCATTCCGAGAGCGCAAGGTGGAACAAAAGTGCAAGTCACCTTTTCTTTACCTGTTACTTAATCATTTTGGAGCAAAGCAATTCATGGGAAACACAAATATAATGAGCGAAAAATCCACGATTTTATTGATTGATGATCATCCGATGCTAAGAAATGGCGTCAAACAATTAATCAGTCTTGAGCCATCATTACTCGTGATAGGTGAAGCCGGTGATGGCGCTACAGGTATAAAAATTGCTGAAGAACAAGATCCAGACCTTATCCTTCTTGATCTCAATATGCCAGGTATGAATGGTTTTGAAACCCTAGATGAGCTTAGAAAACGGGAATTATCTGGCAGGATCATTCTTTTCACCGTTTCTAATTACGGTGAAGACCTTGTTAGCGCCCTCAAACGCGGAGCGGATGGTTATCTATTGAAAGATATGGAGCCAGAAGAGCTGATTGTCGCTCTTAAAGAAGCCGCCAGTGGCAAAATGGTGGTTAGCCCAGCGTTGACTTCCGTGTTGGCAGAATCACTGAGAGACAATCGACCACAAACCGAAAATAATCTTCTATCTTTAACGCCTAGAGAAACCAATATCTTAGAGCTTATTGCACAAGGGCTATCAAATAAAATGATTGCTCGCAAACTCGATATCGCAGAAAGTACAGTCAAAGTTCATGTGAAGCACCTCTTGAAAAAATTGAATCTAAAATCTCGTGTCGAGGCTGCTGTATGGGTGCTACAACAAAAATAGTCGCTATTTAATGTGCATAACAACGTACCTACGTTCCCCATAATTGCTAAGCAAACCAATTGAGTCTAAAAAATCCCCCTAGTCACATAGCTAATATGTGATTAGGGTCGTTATAAATAGCGTTTATCAATGAAAAAGCTCAAATCTACAAGTAACACGAATTGAACTATAATATGATAAACTAATGAAATAATTAATACGGAAGATTAAATCAAATGGAAGAAAAGATCATTCTTGTTGATAGACAAGATAACCCTATAGGCACTATGCCTAAACTATTAGCCCATCAACAGGGAAGATTACACCGCGCATTCTCGGTTTTTATTTTTAATACCAAGGGAGAATTACTTATTCAACAGCGTGCTGCTCATAAATATCACTCTGCGGGTCAATGGGCAAATAGCTGCTGTAGCCATCCTCGCCCTAACGAAGACACATTAGCGGCGGCTAAACGTCGATTAATGGAAGAGCTTGGTTTTACTACCGAAATTTCACTAGTTGGCCACTTTGTTTATCATGCAGAAGTCAATGGCGGCTTAATTGAACATGAATATGACCACCTCTTTATTGGTTATTATGATGGCGCCGTAACCCCTAATCGTGATGAAGTTTCTGCCATTCGCTGGGTATTACCTTCAGACTTACAAACAGAAATCAAAAATACCCCAGACCAATTTACGCCTTGGTTTAAATTAATTATTAATAAATATCCATTACTGCAATTTAAGTAATTTATATTTAATTATATATAAATTTTATTTCTAATGAGTAATAAATTTATCTGTTATCAATCCCCCTCAGTTTATTTTTTATTAGCATTAATAAATTCTATAATAAAGAACTGAGGCTGATAACGTTTATTTAATTGGCTTACTGATTTTAATCTTAGCTCTATCTTTTAAAGGGCATAGAGTAATAAAAATGAATACAGATATAATATTTCCCTCATCATCTATCCGTACGTAACTGGGATTGATTGCCGCTAGCGTCAGGCTGAGTGGATATTGCATACCGCTGGGAATAGTCTAAGTGAGTAGCGATAAGGCATTTTTTAATATTCTCAATACATACAGAGCCGTCTAAGTAACAGGAGGGTTACTTTAATATCTTCAATAACCATAGAAAAAGCCTAAGTAACAAGAGGTTTGCTTTAATATCCTCAATACCTACAGAGCCGTCTAAGTAACAGGAGGGTTGCTTTAATACCATCAATAACCACAGAAACAGCCTAAGTAACAAGGGAATGCTTTAATATCCTCAATAACCATAGAAACAGCCTAAGTAACAAGAAGTTACTTTAATACATCAATAACCACAGAAACAGCCTAAGTAACAAGAAGTTACTTTAATACATCAATAACCACAGAAACAGCCTAAGTAACAAGGGAGTGCTTTAATATCCTCAATAACCATAGAAACAGCCTAAGTAACAATGGGTTACTTTAACATCCTCAATAACCATAGAAACAGTTTAAGTAACAACGGGTTACTTTAACATCCTCAATAACACAAAAATAATCTAAATTATAAGATATGTATTACAGATCTTAGATACATTCAAAAGAATAAAAGCAGAACGTTACTCAAGCGCCTCGCTCATTAGTATAATTAAAGCTTAGTAATAAGGTTGATACTCTCAATACCGGACCACACAAACCTGTGAGCTGTTACTTACTACTTTATATCCACTCAAACTATTCACCTCATCAATATCCATCAAAAAAACAGTGAGTGATACTTTTTCATTAACACCATCTAATCCATTGAAATAGCTAATAATTAATAATAAATTTGACACTCTCAATACTGGAACACACAAACCTGTGAGCTGTTACTCACTACTTTATATCCACTCAATCTATTCACCTTATCAATATCCAGCAAAGAGATTAGTGAGTTATAAATTCCTTGCTAATAATTCATTAACTCATTGAAATAAATAGTTTAGCAACTAACTTGATATCCTGATTAATACCGAAACACACAAATCTGTGAGCTATTACTTACTACTTTATATCTGCTCAACCTATTCGCCCTATCAATACCCAGCAAAGAGATTAGTGAGTTATAAATCCCTTGCTAATAATTCATTAACTCATTGAAATAAATAGTTTAGCAACTAACTTGATATCCTAATTAATACCGAAACACACAAATCTGTGAGCTATTACTTACTACTTTATATTTGCCAAACCTATTCACCTTATCAATGTCCATCAAAAGAAGCGGTAAGTGATAAGTTTTTTACTCATCTGCCCTAATCCATTGGGATAGATAATAATTAACAACATATTTGATACCCTCAATACCTGAACACACAAATCTGTGAGCTGTTACTCACTACTTTATATCCACTAAACCTATTCGCCCTATCAATACCCAGCAAAAAACAGTGAATGATACCTTTTTTATTAACACCCTCTAACACATTGAAATAGCTAATAATTAGTAATAAACTTGACACTCTCAATACTGGAACACACAAACCTGTGAGCTGTTACTCACTACTTTATATTTACTCAATCTATTCAATGACCAAATAATTTTGTTTAAAGCAGGGCATTATCACTGAAGCTTTAATTCCCCCCTTTAATTAACGCATCAATCATCCTATCAATAACGGTTCATGTAGTGTGCCAAACTCGGTATAGCTGTGCTGTAGAGGGAGAATAACAACCATATTTATGGTTATAGCTAATCAGGGGGAGATATGCGCTGAGATAAAAAGTGGTTAATAAAGTATGAGATGGGGTTTGGGGTTTGGGGTTTGGGGTTTGGGGTTTGGGGTTTGGGGTTTGGGGTTTGGGGTTTGGGGTTTGGGGTTTGGGGTTTAATTTTATAATATCGATAATAACGACCATCAAAACAATGTATCAGCCACCATACCGTGTTTTATGGGAGGAGGTGATTTATATCGTGTGTGGCTGCCTATTCTTGCTAGGCTAAACTTCCCCCCCACTATACAAGCAAAACTAAAAGTACAGGCGACTGAATTTGCCAAAAGCAGTAAAACTGAAGGGGGGCGTGATGTTCGCAACGGCCTCTCACCGTGAGGCCGCTACCACAAAGTAAGAGATTAAACTTTATCTTCTCC
>NZ_JAMPMC010000032.1:0-52950 GCF_028477945.1 Providencia sp. PROV261
AGAAGGAAGTCTGGAGCGATCTGGTCAGGGCTGTGGGCAACTGGCGCGAAGAGATCATGACCTACTTCGAGACGGACATGCCCGTCACCAATGCTTACACGGAGTCCATCAACCGACTGGCCAAGGACAAGAACCGTGAAGGGCGAGGTTACTCCTTCGAGGTGATGCGGGCACGAATGCTCTACACTACGAAGCACAAGAAGAAGGCTCCGACTGCGAAGGTCTCTCCGTTCTACAAGAAAACCATCGGTTACGGACTGCCGGACTTCGCAGAGGAACTCAACTACGGGGTCGATCTATCAACCATCTGAGGGTGGTATCAGGTTGGTGGGGTGAAGGTGCCCCATCAACCATTAAATCCGTATACCCTTTCTTTATAGCGTTATTCGCTATACCTGCAATTGCAGAACACCCCACATCGTTCAGTCAGGCAAAACGATTTGCCCGAGAAATTTACCAAGACAACCAGAGTACGTTTTACTGTGGATGTAGCTATAGCAATGATGGTGCGATTGATGCTGCATCTTGCGGATATGAACCAAGAAAGCAACCGAAACGAGGTGAACGCTTAGAGTGGGAACATGTAGTCTCAGCTTGGGAAATTGGCCATCAACGCCAATGCTGGCAAAATGGTGGTCGTCGGAACTGCGAAAAGAATGATCCTGAGTTTTCTAAAATGGTTTCGGATCTCCATAACCTCGTACCATCTGTAGGAGAGCTCAATGGGGATAGGTCAAATTTTCGATTTGGCATGATTCCGAATGAACCAAGATCCTATGGTCAATGTGATTTCGAAGTTGATTTCAAAGACCGTCGAGCAGAACCACCAGCTAACCGTCAGGGTGATATTGCTAGAATTTATTTCTACATGCGAGATCAATACGGCCTAAGACTCAGTAGGCAACAAACTCAGCTATTTGAAGCTTGGTCAAGAATGGACCCTGTTGACGAATGGGAAAAAGTGCGTGATTTTAAGATTAAAACTATTCAAGGTAACTCTAACTGCCATGTGTCAAATAGCTGTTAATTGAAACTAGCTGAGACAAACTTGTTGGACAAGGTTCTTTTAGCGAAAATCAGATTAACATTACTAAAATTAATCTGATAGTCGGCAACTGCCAAAGTGGACGTTCGGATCTGACTCGCTTTTGAACCATCATCAGCTTTGTCGAATTAAGTCGAATTTTCAATCAATCGTAATTCCCCCAAATTTCTCTCGTATAGCGTCGTTAATATCTATGCATTTAATAAATTGTCAGAAAGGAACCCTAAGTCACTTTGGAAAGTACCCGTTTATCGAAATTAGCGTAATAGCCTATTGATTCGCACACCACTAATAGTTCACGCCACTCATCGCTTTGGAACAAATGCGCCATAGAAAGTTAATCTTATTCGTATTGTTAAGCATCTATTTGGCGCTAATTTGGCTGGTAAATTAATCTCTGTTTTGCCATTCTTCAACGATTGGCTGCCAGTTTACTTCACGAGGCTCACCTGTGGAGTTAGACCATACGTCCCAAAAGTCAGGATCATCAGACTGAGGCCTTTGCTCTTCACTAAGTTCTTTCATTCGAACTAACACCGGTAGTTCTGAAGCCCATCCGAGTAAAATTGCATGTCGAGATGGTAGCGATGGTAGCTCTCTTAATAGCCCCCTCATGTTATCGGGAACAAGCCTATGAACTTGTTCTTGGTCTCTATCATTGCTAATTCTGTGCAGTAAAAAAGTATTACATTGAGAAAGAACAGTAGGAGATAACTCAGAAGGTCGTTGGGATGATACTACTAGTCCCAAACCAAATTTACGCCCTTCGCGAGCGATTTTTTCAAATACTTTGCAGCACACATCAGAAACTGATTGACTCTCACTTTCTTCTTTGTATCGTTTGATAAATGTATGAGCTTCCTCTGCAACCATTACTGTTGGTAATGGTTTTCCATTCATCTTCCGATATCGTTGAAGAGCTTCAAAAGTCACTCTAGAGATTACTGCTGTTACAAGATGGATAATTTCATTGGGAACTAGTGATAGGTCGATAACAGTGATAGCACCATGAGTATCCTTCCCAAGAAAAGTATCTAGCCAATCAGTTAAACTTATTGGTTCCTCAGAATCTTTAGTAACTGCACTAATTCGGGTGTCACCTAGCATTGTGCGAATTCGAGTCAAAAGAAATTCCATGAACTGCTCAGTTCCCGTTTCTTGTGCTAAAGCTTCGAGATAGGCGACGAAGTCATCACCTTCAAAGCGAATAGGCGTATCTTCACTTTTCGGGAGAAGTTCTTGTTCATCACCACCAAGTGCAACATGAGCTTCTTTTAACTCAGAAATCAACTTATCAGTATCACTGACTTCAGGCTTAGCAGGCCACTGTGCTCCTCTTCTGGAAGATAGGTAAGTATTTATCGTGCTTATTACACTATTGAAAGGTTGGTTGTGGATTTTTTCGTTTAATGTTATGAGGCTAGTTTCCCATGACGTTAAACTTTCAACTAAGCCTTTGGCATGACCACCATTCACATATATCTGCCCTTGACTTGCTAGTTGCCTTATTGAAACTAAAAGTATTCCGCAAAAATGTTTTGCTTGAATTGTCACATCATCTTCTGACAACACATCATTTCTCATCGCCCTCAAAGCTCGTCGTAGTAATGGGAGTTGAACTTTTGAACTTGCCTGAGTGAACGCCCCCCATTCTGAACTGTTCCATAGCCATGATGGTACTTTAAGTTCTAACTCACCATAATCAGAGTTAGCCTCTACGCGCAATAAATTCCCCTTATATTTTGACTTTGGACCAAATGCTCGGCTGTACTCCCCGTTAGGATCAAGTATTATAAATCGAGCGTTCGGAGTTTGGCCCTGTTGTAAAACTGCGTCCAGTGACCATTGAATTAGTCCCGCCACAGAGCAAGATTTACCACTACCTGTGTTGCCTAAAACAGCTATATGTCGCCCAAAAAGCTTATCGGGGTCGATTTTTATTTCTGCATTGTTAGCTAGAGGACTATCTCCTATTTTAACCCTTCTGTTTTCACCTGATTCGATTATTGAGTTTAATTGTTGGTCAGTAGGTAAAAGCACTGAATCACCAACTGAAGGAAATGCATCTGTTCCTCTGGTGAATTTGAAACCATCGTTTTTTCTATCGCTTCTCAATGTACCAACGGGGTTGATACTGAGCTTTTTTAGAGGAAAAGGTAAGTCTATCAAGCCAAAATCTTGCAAGCCTCTTCTTTTGGGGTATGGCGAGTGTTCTACTGCGATCCACTCAACTTGACCAACTAGAAATCCATCATCACTGTTTATAAGCACATAACTGTTGATTCGAGGAAAGTTGCGAGGTGAGCCTCCTTGAAGAGAGACTGAGTCTGGGGAATCAATTTCTAAGGAAACTCTAATTTCACTAGGCGATACAAAACCAACGGTTCCGATTCGTAACTGTTCCAGTCTTTCTATAGGCAAGTAACTCATGATGTTACCTCGGTGGTAGTTGCATTACCTGAGTGTTCTGACTGGATAAAGCCTCGCTGTTTTAGTAATTCGGCCATCTTTATTGATGCTTTATCTATGGCTGGTTTAGGTAGATAGTTATCAACCAAAGTTTTTAGATCCCCCAAATGGTCACCCATTAGTAAAGTGATTTGAGCTTTTCTTCCACTTTTACCAATGAAGTTCATAATTCTTTCTAGCGGATCTCCGAAAGCAATGATGACTAGATGGGTAGATGGAACGGTAAGCATATCTTCAATTACTCTGTTTATATGCTCATCACCAAAGCTATAGCCATACGTGACTAATGTACTGTTTGGACGGCTAGTCGCTGCTGCTAAGTCTCTAAATAACTCTACATAGGGGTACTCAGCGGTTTCTCTATCTTTGACTGAATTAGGGTAAATCATAAGTTGTTCATAACTATCGCTTTCGTGCCCCTCTGCTTCTAGAAACGGTTCAACAGAGCGAGCTCCAAAAGGTAGGCCAAAGCGCCTAATCGCACCATCTTGTTCGTGCCAATCTAGAGAACCGTGAAGTTTGGTAAAACGTGCCACTCCTTCCAAATATCTTGGTTCACCACGTATTCCCGGAGGGTTATAGTGATAATCAACTTCTAATCTTGAGGATCTAAAAACGGGAGCAATACTTCCAACAAAACGGTCTATGAGTCTTAAACCAGCAAGTTCAGCACCAACCTCGATAATTCGGTCATAGTTCGTTGTAAAAATATGCAATCTGTCGCGTGTAGCGGTTCTACTTGCAAAGCTCATTAAGAAACTCACAAGATAATTGAAAGTTTCCTCTTTTCGTTTTTTTTCAGCACTTTTAATTAAGTGTTCTCCTGTACTGACAGATTTTGAAAACTCACCTAGACATCGAGACAATTCCCCCTTAATTGCAGCTAAATCAGCTTTTAGGTCTCTATAGGCTGCATATGGAGCCGGGGGGTTTTCAGGTTGCGGGCTATCCAACACTGTTAAAATTTCAAGACCTTTGATAAGTTCATTAATAGCTCTAATTTGATCTTCTATATTTCCTTGTGCGCGACCAGCCGATTTGGCAGCTTTTGTAGCGAATTCATTTATTTCGCTTTGACAGACCGCTAGATCACTGATCCACCCCATTCCAACGGGTGGCACGCCTGTAGCCGACATTTGAATAGACGTACTTAAACCCGCACCGATCAATAGATTTAAATGTTCGGATTGAAAAAGTGCTGTTAACCAAGGCTCAATATTTTGGCGTAATTTCTCTATTGATATTTTAGAACCCTGTTCTCCCCATGAAGTATTCGTTGATAGGATAAAAGGATAAGAATCACTTTGCTCATTGGAGTTTGGTGTTAGCTCAATAATATCAGGAACACTGCCAACTTTAATTTGCTGAATAGTCATAAATACACTTCTCATATTTGTGTGAAAGATATAGCGTTGGGGACACAAACGTCTGCCATGAATATTTACAACTTAAGCCGTTGGCATTGAATCATCCGTCACAACTATCTGAAATCCTTAGTACATCTTCAATCTCGACACCAAGGTGTTCAATCGTGCTTTCGAGCTTAGCATGACATTTTACAATACAGAACGTTTGCATACATATTTGAGGTATCCAAGCCCAAATATGTATGAATTAAAAATGAAGATATTGAGAAAAGTGGCTTAGCTGGGTTGGTCGATTTTGGTTGGCCACGTCAGTTCCTCGCTCATAGCTATCTGTCCGATGTCCAACTCTATTTATCGAAACTACTACAAACACATTTTTGCAAATTTGTCGCAGTTACATAAATGCATATTGATTATTTTTTCTGCTCCATTAGTCCTGCAAAACGGGGCTAACGGAGCAATTTATTCTAATTGTTCCCCGAGACTTCTTCCGTTGCCTCCTGGCGAAGTTTCTGGGCATCCATTCCGTTTAGCCGTTCAATGGCTCTATCTGCGGCACTCTGACGATTTCCATCAACGTTTAGCGTACTTCCTGAGCCTGTGAGTCGTTCCAGATCCAGTGACGGTACTTCGGGTAGGTTGCCTGTTATCGACAAGATACCTATCCATTCATCGAGATTGACTTGGCTCCAATCTACCTGGTTTAACTGACTCGCGGTCAAACCTTCACAGTTTGGTGACTTGGCACTGCCCCAACCAAGGCCCAATTGAGGGCGTACTTGTTCTTGAATGATCCGTGAAAGTGGCGAAGTAAAACAGCAATATGACTGCCGTTTTTCAACACAGGCACCTAAGAACTTAGACTTGCAGTAAGAGCCTACATAGTGGCAACTCTTCAATACCCGCTTGGCGTTCATTTCAAACTCGCTCTGCTCACATTTCCAGATAAGCTGAATGAGGATCATAGTGACTGAATAAATCATGTAGGCCGTCATAACCGTACTCAGAACCGCGCCCGCAGCGCCCCCCAGGGCAAAGTTACCACCCGAAACGACACCATCGGCTCCAACCGCACCACCAACGTTACTAAACAGTGCCGATTGCGCCCCCGAACCAAACGTAGAGCCTACCCACTCAGCCGTTTTGTTGGTCAACACCTGCATAAAGCCAGTCGCAGCTTGCTCCGCTCCCGCGCCAGCAGCCGTTGATGGCCCAGCCCCCATGAGAGAGTCCCATGCAGACACAAAAGGCTCTTTAACCGCACTCCAGGTACTGGTGATTGGTTCCCTGAGCGTATTCCACGAACCATAGATTGCCGAAGACGGATTCATGGCCATGACTGCCGTATCAAGCTTGTTGACCGCAACTATCATCGTGATGTAATCCGATAGCGACACGCCACTTGGCTTTTCACAGCAATCCACTATGCCGCCAACGGCTTTTTTGCACTGGCCAGCATTACCTTTAAAGACCGTACACTCGACGTTATCTTGGCCATCAGCTCCTGTGCATGACATATCATTGGTCATAAACTGCGCCGCATTAAGCATCGCAGCGGCCTCTGCAAAGTTAGCCTGCTTGATTGACTCTGGCTCTAAACAATCTGTGCCCATACAGCGAACTGGCCCCTCACAGTTGTATTGAGTTTCCATTCGAGCGTTTTGCACTTCAACGCTTTGTCCGCAGTCATACACCAAACTTTGGATATAACAGAAGCCTTCATGACCAGCCCCGCCCTCAGTACATTCGGTTCTGACGTACTGGCAGGCCGGATTTTGCTCTAGCGCGGCACACGTATTGGTGGTCGTGTTTTGTCCGTTATTGACGATGGTTTGTGTATTACCATTGGCATCTACCCAGCTATCTGAGCTGCCCATGTTGAACTCTGGGTGAGCAGTCGAGGCATTATAGGTCGCTTTTGCCCTCCAGCATGAGAGCCCCAGTCCATCAGAGCTGCCACGACTGGTTAAATGAGCAGGAGACGAAACAACAGCCGGATAAAGACTTCCAAGCTTCGCCAACTCGCTACTACCAACCGTTAACCCGTCGATTCGTTTTGTGCCCGTATCCAAACACTGCCACTGCACCGCAGTAAACTGATCCGTTTGCATCAAGCATTGGTCTATGCCCGGATCACTTGATTGATGAACAACGTCTTGCTCTAAGTACTTGCCGGAGAAGGTCAAGGAAGCACTCAGTTTCGCAGGAGCCAAACACTTCTGAACTTCTCGGCTGCAAGTGTCGAAATCGACTTTGTTCCAGCCGGAATCGCATCTGGAACGAGTGACCTCCTGGGGTTCATGCCACGAAATAATCGAACCATTGACGACTTTACACAATGAGCCAACCAAGGTTCCTTTTGGACAGGTCATTTCAGGGTATTTAATGGACGGTTTCGTCTCAGTCACCGTCTCCTTATTGCCCGTCAATGAGAGTGTCGTTTTCCAGCCATTTGCCTTGGATGGCGACTCGGTGATTTTTATCTCAGTATTTTGATTATCAAAAATCCTCAGCGTAGCGTTTCCAGTTTGCATAGTACTGCTGTGCTGTGGAACAAAACTGAGCGTTTCGGAGCTAAAGCAACCACGCTCAATGGACCAGCTTTGTTGATGGGTTTCAGCGGATACACGTCGCTCTAACTGACACTGAGTAAGCGTGCTGATCTTCTCGCACACCTGGTAATCGGGTACATGCTTGGTTTCAGTAAATGGCGTGATCGTCTGAGTAGGCTCACAGGCTTCAAAACTACTCGGCATAAGATTGGATACCACACACTTTGGATCGCTGGTTTGCAATCCACAGTCATAGGTATCGGTAAAACGAGTGCATTCACCTTTATCATTGGTCTCGGCACATTCTGACGACATGAATCCACAGGAAGGATTCGCTTCAAGCACTTGGCAGGCCTGATTTTCAATCCCTTTATAGCTTTCATCATCCACACTCACTTGCACACGACGACACAAAGGCGATATGCCAGCCACTGGGCTTGGGGCAAAATAGGACTCACAAACTGAAACACCATTGACCACCGTACATCCGTTGGTTGAAGAAGGCTGATCCGTGCATTGAATGCTGTAGTCTGAAAACTTCGTCGGGATATCCGCTGCTTGTTCGATACAGGATTGTGGCGACCAACTATCATTCATCACCACCTTGGTTGGATCAAAGCGCACCTTGATGCGTGCATACCCCTCACCACTACCCGTAACCGATACGCGAATTTTTACCGGCACTTCTAAACCGGGTTCTACCGCTTTTAGCCTGGCAGTGAGATCGGTATTTGGATTGCGCTCCCAACTGGTACTGAGCTCGCAGCGACCTGACGTTTCTGGTGGAAAGTTATTGTTCGGCCCAGACCAGACTTTCTGATCGCCAAGCCAAACTTGCATGTAGTCATCCCATTTAGCGTACTCAAGAACGGCTGAGGTAATCGCATCGGGGTTCACGACTTTGAGTGTGATGGCCTGTTCAAACACTTTACAACGGCCACTCCAGTAGTTGTCGCCAATTCGTCCAATCCAAACTTCAAGACACCCCTCACCACAAGAGCGAAGGTTCATCGGTCCAGAAACATGCTCAATAATGCCTGCCGTGTAATCGTGAGTAATAGTGCAGCTGTTAACCGCTGTATTGAGCCTGTCACATTGCTGGTAATTTGGGCTGCCTTCACCTTGAGACTCACAGCCGGGGAAGCTTTGGGTTAATAGATTGGGGTCAGTTTGAACCGCATCAGTTAATGCCCAAAGCGGATCATTGACCATATCTGGCCGAGACCTGTCTTTGATTTGCTGTAGCGAGCGAAATGCTTCACCCGTAGCGCCACTTTCGGATGCCATGCTCTCTTGGCGCTGCGTCCCCAATTGATTCATACTGGCATCAGAGCCATAAACGCCCGTTAAGACATCCAATGAGCCCTGATCCATACCAGGGAAAAGCTCTTGTAAGTTAATCGTCTCATTACCACTGCCATTCGGCACCGACAATGTATTGCCATTGAGTGCGGGCATCGTCCAGTTTTGCAGCAATTGCTTACCTTCCTGTTGTCCGCTTAGGCCGGATTGGCGCTGCACATCAGCGGCGACACCATGTAGGGGCAAGCACGCCATAGTGATAGATAAAATACCCGCTAACACTCGGGTGAAAAGTGTTGGTTTCATGGTTAACCTCCCGAGTTACAGCAGTCTTGCCAGCGCCACAAAATGTAGAGCGCATCTTCACCGGCACCGGGGATCGTTCGCCACTCTCCCCATTTCATGGTGCTTTCACCGATGACATGCGCACTTTCAGTTTCTGGTACAGGGAAGAACATACTCATCTTGTATTGGGATTTCGGTAGCATGGGTTCGATAACAGGTCGGCATAGCGCACTGTTCCCCATTGTTCGTCTAGCAAGACCACGCCTGTGTTGAGCCGCGATTGCACGCGCCGCTAAATGGCTGGTGTTTTCTGCTAATGAGCCGAAGGCTAAGGTGTGGCCAGATAACGGGTAGAGATGGCCCCAACTGCCAGCACACCAAAACAACTGGTCGATGGGTTTACCAAGCGTTGATGAAGCAGCGTCAGCGGTACAAGCAGATATAGCCAATGGATTGGCAACGGCAGCCGCTTCAGGCTGAGTAAAAAAGGCCAGTTCATCGTTAAGCCATGTTGGGTCCAATTCCGACAAATACATCAAGTCAAAGTCCATGTAACCATCGGCATTGCAATTGCCATCCATGAACAAATCAAGCATGACCAAAAGCGGAAAGGCGTAATAATGGTAATGGTAGAACGCAAGATCGCCGGTATCGTATTCACCTTCACCATGACCACCTTGCAGTCGTCTATCACCTAACGGTAAACGGATCCCTCCCATGGAAGGCGAACAACCCGGCGTTCTGACCAATTCAATCAGACGCGCTGGCTCCCACATGCTGGTAACAATACCTGGCCTTGGCACGCCTAAGTTGTCTTCACACAAGCAAAATGACTTGTTTGATGCGCCGCTTGGGACATTGCCAGAGCCAAGAGGAAGCCCTGCAACCCGGATAGGAAAAATGCATGACCAGCAAACATCCGTCAGCAACTTGCCAGACAATAAACCCGCGTCTGGGCAGGTCAGTTCGGCTTTTGCAGGAATAGATGCGCTTAGGACAAACATGACAACGAGAGTCCGCAACAGACGATACGTATTATTGAGCTTTTGCATGAACAAGCTCCTTTGCTGGAATTTCTTCTATTTCAAACGCGAGTCCCTTTGCTTGAACAAACGATGGGGTGACTTGCAAATCAAAGCGCTGCTTTAGCGAGGCATTGAGAAGATAAACCGGACTGTCCAATGTCTTTTCTATCGCATTGAGGCGATTCCAGCCTTGAGTACGGTCGAGCTGCGTGGTGATAAGCGTAATGCGGCGCAGTGTCCTATCTTGGCCCTCAAGCCAATGCGCTACTGCGTCCACTTCTTCAGCGTTCGACGCATTAAACACCACGAGCTGCTGAGTAAATGGCAAGGCTTTGAGCGGGTTAATACGCGTTCCCGCTGGGATCAATGTTCGGCCATTGGCATCCAATAGTGGCCGCTGCATGACGATGGTTGGATCAACCGTTCTTATCCGATACTGCGTGGCTTTGGGTAACTCAGTAAATGTTTGGCGAGACCAGAAACGCTCAATGGCTTTTTTCTTTAACGCGCCCAAGTCAATCGACTGTAAACGCTGCATCGCTACTTGCACCAAATCCGGTTCTAAAATCGAATGAATAGGACCGCGTTGACCCAATGAACCGGTATTGCCTGTTTCAATTTGACGCTGCAACCAGTCCTTGCTGTAAACCCCTAGTGCACTTGCAGTCACCTTGTCATCTTCTATGCGGAAAATAGCAGGCACGCTAGTCACCCGCCAGTGCACAAAGGCTTTCGGATCGATTCGAACCTGAGGAACAGGATCAAGCCCCGTCATCAGCGTATGCCAATCACGGATAGCCGCCCCCAAGGTCTTTCCTTCAGGAATTCCCCGAAACAACACAATAGCGCCGGTAGCACTGGCCTCTTTAAATAGCTGCTTCAGTGAGGAATCTCCCAGTGAAGACGACGCAAAAATCAACCATTCATCGTTATGTTTGAGCGACGCAGGTTGTTCAATCGGTGAAAAAGGCTCGATAAATTCAGATGAACCATCCACAGCACTTTGTAAAATGCTGCGGCTCATTTCAACGATCTTTTTGTCCTCATCAGACAACGGATAAGGCTCTTGTGCCCAGGAAACTTGAACCCAAGCCAATGGAGCAACCAACAAAAATAAGAGGCATAGTCTTCTCATCATCCACCTCCTACCAAAGCGGCCAAGCGCGACCAACAATCTGCTCGCGCTTAACGGCATTCCAATAGCGGGAGTCAAAACTCGTTGCAGCCTCACCGGAAAACCAATATTCGTTTTCTTGCAGCGTCAATGAGCGGCTAAATTCTGTTTCAGCCACACCAAGACGCTGGGCTAATGCCATGCCGGTAGAGACTTCAGCACCATTCACCAGCACATGCTCAGGCGTCACCTTGACTTCATCCCCTGGCATCCCTGTTAGGCGTTTCAGCATCCGAGTACCGTCGTTATATAACGGAGCGAGTCCTTTTGAGTGGAAGGCATACAAACCATCCTTAACGGGCTTTTTATTCCATAGGTCAATCAGATACACCGTGGTATCAGGCAGGCAGCGCTCTTGCTGGGTATCAATACCTATTCGGTAGCGCATCATGGCGTAGGTGCCTACCAAGGCCATGATTAACGCAAGAACAGTCAACTGGATGAGGTATGGCCGCCAAGGCATTCTTTTACGGAGTATCTGCATGAGACACCTCCTTTGAGCCTAATGGCACAAATACGGAATCATCAGCACCCACCACCGCTTGGGCATCCAGCACGATAAAACCGGCTGCTTTTAGCTTTTCAATTTGCTGATTGGTCTGAAGCAACCTGGATTCGATGTCTTGTTCGCTGGCATTGGGGCCCAGTGACAGCACAGCCTCCCCAAAATCCACGACCGCAATGGGCGTACTTAACGCCAACTGGCTGTGGATGGGTTCGAGTGTTTTCATTAAGAGCCAGCTGGTCATTAAACCGCTACCAGCAATAGACAAAGTAATAGAGGCCATAAATGGCCAAAGCGTGGTCTTATTCATAGCCTCGCTCCTTCAACAACTGAGAGATGGCATCAGCAACAGAAAGGCCTTTGCGCGTTAACTGTTTAATCGCGTTTACATCTTCTGCACGGGACGAGTACAACAGCTTGTGAAACGGATCGACGATGAGGCGGCCAATCCCGGTGCCCATTTCGGTAATAAAGAAAATTTCGGAATAGACACCAGTGACGGTATGAACCGTTTTCAGGTATTCATAGCCGCCTTCACCTAGTGGCAAGCGGCCTTCTTTTTTGAGCGCGTTGATGGTTTCAGCTTTTTGACCAAGCAGGTACATATTGGCTGAGTTTTCAGCGATGGCTTTACCTGTAGGGCTATCATACAAATCGTTGACCGATTGCGTTACCGTTACAGCACTGCCACCATATTTTCGAAATCGCCGGTAACCCGTTTCGATAAATTTACCGACATCACCTTGAGTCAGCAGATCCCAGGCTTCGTCGATGAACACAATCTTGCGACGATCCCGCTCACCTAAGTACATCTCTTGTTGGATTTGGTAGATAAGCTGAAGCAACACCACTTGTTGTAGATGCTTACGCCCCTTGAGCTCTTCTAACTCCAGAACGGTGAAACGGTTTTTGAAGCGAATATTATTGTGGCCATTAAAGAAGCGGCCATATTCGCCCTGTGTCGTAAATGGATAGAGCTGCTCACCCACGTCTTGCACACGTCGGTCTTCGTGATTTTTCAAGGCCTCTGCCACATCATCAACCAACATGGCACGACCTTTTTTCTCCCACAGTTCACGGGTCTGACGCTTTAGGTTTGCCATCTGAAAATCGGTTAATGACTGCGTAGGTGCGGCCATTGCGGCCAATAACCCAACCAACACATCCGCTTCTTCGTCATAGTCCTCAACGATTTCAAACGGATTTAAGCAAATGCCACTGTTTCGCCCGAACTGTAAGAACTCACCGTCATAGACTTCACACAGCTTTTCATAAGAGCGGCCAACATCAATCACCCAGCATTGCCCGCCTTCTGATAGGTAGGAGGAGATGATTTCGTTCACCAGGAATGACTTACCCGATCCCGATTGCGCCGCGATGCAACAATTGTAATTACTGCCCGAGTCATAAAGGGACACACTCATGATCTGGCCATTACGGGAAACAAAGTTAATCACCGGCGTGCCAGTGCCTTTCCAATCCGCAAATAAAGGCAACAGAGGGATGACATGCCGTGTCGCCATGGTCTTGAATCGAAACAAGTCGTTCATCGCCTGGCGGTCAGCACCAAATGGCAAGGCATTCAGGAAAATGGGCAAACAGAAGTACTTGTCTTCCATCAGCTCAAATCCGAGTTCTTTGAAATAAGTTCGAGCATTTGAAACAGAGCTGATGGACGCTTCTCCCGTTGGTGAAAACAGCGTCAAAGTCATATTGGCCCGAATAGGACGATCACCTTCTTGCAAAGCTTCAAAAAGAACATCAAATCCCTTTTTCTTGGCTGCAAGCACCGGCACAAACTTGAGCATCGGGCCATAGGCCTGATTGACCGCCCACTGACGCTTCGTCTCTAAACGAGATCTCATCGCCTCAGCTGAGGGAAAGTGAATGGTGACATTTAGCAAAAAGCTGCCGCGTAAACCGCGACTGCCCGTCATCATATCGCCCGCAAAACTTGCGGCATGACCAAACCAGATCCGCTCAGGCAAGCGTTTAAACGATAAGGTTTTAACTCGGTAATCGCCCAGCATCAGACCTTGGCTATCCACCTTGATAGCTCGGTCATAATCCAACACTTGCTCCCGAAGTGGTTTATCTGCCTCACTGCGGATTGGTGATGGATTGCGCCAGGAAGCATCTTTTCCCCAGTTAAGCTGAGCACTTATTGCCGCGAGCCAGTTTCGGTCAGTCATCTCAGTGACGCGAAAACCAACCGTTGCCAGCGCTTGCGAGAAAGAAGCCCGAAGCGCGGATGCTCGACTCAACTCACGCTCCGTCGGTATAGGACTTTCCAAAGGCAATTTGCAGGTGACGATCAGTTGAAAGTTGCGAACCTGAGTCTGGGTCGATTCTTCTATCGGTTGAACCGTGCCCCCATCGAGAAAATCCGCACGTTTGCGTATCGACGCCCTAAGCAATGGATCGGATTGACGATGCCGTAAGCCCATCATGCGCTGAAGGTCGGTTTGAATATCAGGCGAGGCGTACAGGCCAAATTGCAGCAAAGTGTCTTTTGGCCAGTCGTTGTTGAGAAGAACATTAACCCTGTCTGCAACAGACTCATCACCACCCGGCAATGGGTCACATAGAAAACCAAAGCCAACACTTTGGTCTTCCATGAAAAACAGTTGCTCATCGTCGGAATAGGCCAATACTGGCAAGAGCTCTGAAGCGCGTTGCCCTGAATACAGAGAGGCTTTCATTAACGCCCCTCCAACCAAGCAGAAAGATCATAAGGACGGCCTCGGCTGATGCGACCATCATTGGCGACGATGAAAGGCACACCTTGAATGCCCAGGATTTGAGCCGTCACCAAGGTACGCTGCATTGGTTCTAAGTTGCAGGCATCATCCTGTTCTAGGTTACCAATCCGGCCATTGAGCAATGCATCGGTGGCCGCTTTTTTGTCTCGCGCACAGCCAAGCTGGCGAACCTGACGCTCTGAATCAGGACCAAGCACTGGCACAGGGAGTATTTGGAAGGTGTATTCTTTGGTTAACGGTAAAGCTTGTTTCAAAAGCTCATGGCAGTGCGGGCATCGTGGGTCAACAAAGACCACCACTTTCTTTTTGCCTTCGCCCAGCGTCAGTGGGTTCAAATCATCCATTTTTAAGCCAAGACGACTTAAGTCCAGCGTGTTCCCCGCTTCACGAATTTCTTCAAGGCTGGTAAGCGGCTTTTTGGACCAGGCATCATAGAGCGTGCCATCAATGACGAACCGGCCACTGTCTGACATGAAAACAATACGGCCATTGCTTTCGACCGCTTTCATACCCGTGACAGGTAAAGAAACCATGCCGTCAATTTTGCCAACGGGCGACACTTCAGACACGGGTTCAGCTTGAACCAAAGGAGACAGCGCAAGCGCCAGAATAATTGGAGATAGTTTTCGCATGAGGAGTCCTCGTTAATGTAAATCGAGGCTCCAGTCTATGCAGTTGTCCTATGTGGACTCGGTTAGATAGATTGAAGAATTTGTCGTCTTGCTAAGCAGCACCAACACCAAATCTCAATGAAAACAATCACACACTAAAATAACTCAATTGTCTCTCATATACTTTTGCAAAGTTTTTTGATCTACCTTCAATGCTTCTGCGGCTTTAACCCATGTACCAAATTGCTTTTTGGCGGCTGTTGCAAATTCCTTGTGAAACGCTTTCATTAACTCATCCTTAGTTGTCTTGGATAAATCACCAAATGCAAACCTTGTGTCAGGACTATCCTCCTGGATAACAGGCTCGCCCAACGCAGCTAATGAGCTAGAGATTGCCGACTCTGTAGTTTGGGAGCTCAAAAAAGCACAAGACATGTATGCCAACTTTTTTAGGTCACGTAAGTTACCTGGTAAATATGCCGAGTTAAAAAACTGGATTAATTCACTTGACACCGGAGCTTCCGCAGGCAGATTGGGGTTAACATTAACTTCCTGCCAGATTCTTTGCCAATCCGACAGAATATCTTCTCTGCATGCACGAAGTGGAGGTATTGTTATTGTGAGCATGGATACACGATCAAAGAAATCAGCATCGAGTATCGTTGCCAATTGCTCAAGTGATTTATTACTCGCACAAACTAGCTCGAAGTCAGATGCTTCCTCAGTGTCACTTCCAACAGGGCGAAAACTGTGATGGTTATCTTGAAGCACTCGAACCAGCTTTCGCTGAACCGAAGTTGGTAAATCTTGAATCTCATCCAAAAACAAAACTTTTCCATTTGCTTCTTTCAAAAGTCCATTGCGATCCTTTTCCGCCCCAGTGAAGGCACCTTTTACGTGGCCAAACAACATACTATCAACCACTTGAGAATCTAGTCCTCCACATGCAAGCGTAACAACCTGCTTTTGCTTTACCTTACCGACAACGGTTTCAATTAGCCTCGTTTTCCCTGTACCACGTTCACCCAGTACAAGTAACGGAGCTTTGGGAACACAAGAGAACTGCTTTAACGTTTGTAATGCATCCTGCCTTGCTTTTGATTTAGGGTCTAAATCGTAAAGGGCGTAACCGCCCTCTGAACTTGAAATAGCAGATATCTCTGCCAAATACGTATTTACACTGAAATCAACTTTGGCAATGCTGGTTCTTTTGGTATCGGGGTTATATTGTGATGACCAGAGGATTGTTTCGCGTGGAAAATGCCCCCGAGCATGAAGAATCAACCAAACCGCATGCATCGCCGGAGTTCCCGGCGATACATTGATATGAAGATTCTGTTCAAGCTTTAGCTCTGGAATAATCTCAGACTCTATTGCGTGATAAATTTCGTTATGATCAGCTGGGTTCTCGATAGCTACAGTTCGAAAGGTAATCTGTATATCGCCAAATTCATGCTCTTTGTACAGACTGTTATCCCCAGCTGACTGAGTAAGAACAATTACTTTGCCAACATAAACTTTACGATTCTTAAGCCGCTTTAACGCTTCGTCTAATACCTCAACCCCAGCTCTTTTTGAGTGCCAACAAAGCAGTGTGTTTTTGTTATCCAAAATTACGCCTCCAATACAATTCGGGCGTTTGGCAATTCACTTTGCTTCAGCCTTTTTGCCATGGCAAGTTCGTATTCTTGACGAACTGTAATAGCTAACTGTTTTTTTGTCAGTCGAACAACCTTTGGCTCATAACTCTCTCTAGGCGATCCTGAATCCTGCTTCTTAGAAGTTTCACCCTTAGCCGTTAAAGGTTTGAAATACTCTGGACTGGCGTTAGTGATAACTGGCGGCTCTATACGCCATTTATACTCAATCTTGTGCGATGTTTTTTCCCGCCAGTTTGCATTGGGTATTTTTGGGTGCTTATCCATATCAGACAAACAATCTGCTTTTATAGGTGATAACTCAACAATGTCTACTTCGCTGACTGAGTACCTCTTGAATGTATTATTTTCCCAAGCTTCAAAACCACCAGAAATCATCCCTAGACTCATGTCGATGCTCAATTCATTGTGGCTATTAGTTAAAAACATATCTAAGCAGTTGATCAGCTCTTTTACCTGAATACCGGTGAGTTTTACGCCTAACTCAAAGCCTTGATCCATACCATGCGCTTGAAAATTGGCCGACATCACCATGCCATGCATTCCATCAACTACAATCGCTTTGGCATGTAGCCATTTAAAGCACATCACCGATGCACCAGCCTGTTTCATAGCCAACAACGCTGGCATGGCTGCGGGTCTTTGGCGAGATAGAATGGTGACTTTTAGCCCCGACTTCGCACGTTCACATATTGCTTTTACAAGCTGATGGTCCTCTTGCCATCCAAAACTCGATATGATGAGTTCATTTTCCGCTTGATTGATCAACGCTAATGCGTGTTCCCTAATTCGAGCGTCTTCACTCGATGTGACCAGTATTTCAGTTAATTCCCTTGGGTATCTGACATTGCCTGGAGACTTATATGCTGAGAATTCACCACGGCTTGTCATATGGTGCTGCGCACTCTCGAAGATTGCCCAACGGAACACATTCACGATCTCAGCTATTTGATGGCGTGAAAGCGCGACCCCCAGCTCTTCATTTCGTAAAAGTGCTTCTTCTGTAAGGTTTGCCGTTAAAAGCAACCCTTTAGCATTACCAGTTTCATGTAATGCGTCTATAACAACGGCTTTTGCGTGGAAATGCGGCGCAGATGCAAAGTGAACATGTCCAGACAATTTGTTTAACATTTCCTTATGCTGCACAAGACACTTCTTACCAAAGTCATCGTCAGGCACATCGCCATCAAGACGAGTCTCACATGCCAATAGTATGTACACACGAACTTTGCGCTTTGCAGCTTTTAGGACAGCAGATTCGACATTCTCATCAGCAAGTAAAAACGTACTAAGAATAACCGAGTGCTCAGCATTATCGATTAATTCGACAACTCTTGATTGCAGCTCATTGCAGAACAAAGAGCTATTAATAGGTTGCGGATCAGATACCTGTTTAGGTAAAACAGGCAAAAGCACAGGGGGCAACTTGGTATTTGATTGATCAACAATCTTAGTTTCAGTCTTAGTAAACTTTTCAATTAAATTCATCACTATTATTCCTTATAGGTTCCAATCATGGGCTGCAATGACATGCCAGGTATGCTGATTTTGCTGGTCTTCTTCAGTCCAAAACTGATTTGCCAACTCAGCCCTATCAGGTAGTGTGAAATTCCAACTTTTAAAAGGTTCGAGTGCTTTTTCTCTCCAAACTTGGTACTTGCTATTAGTGGCATACATATTGATATTTTTCTCTAATCTCCATTCAGCCCACTTTTTAGCATCCAATTCAGTCAATGCTGATATAGAAATATTGTGTAACTTCATCGCATCAAACGAGCCCAACTTGTGAACAGATGGTCTTTTTACGCTTACCGAGCGCTTCATATTGATTCGCTCAGATTCAGTAGTATTTTCGAAAACCACTGACAAGATTTCAGTTTGCTCATCCCATTGTTCAAGCAAGCCCTCACTATGCAGAAGTACTTTCAAAACTTGCTGACGACTGATTGGTTCAACCCGACGTGAAAATATAAGATCCTTTCCGCGCTTCACATCGACATTGCCTTCAGTCACATTCCACTCGATGTAATACGGTTTTCCTTGCGGTGAGATGCGCTCACCTTTGAGTTCAATTTTGTCAACGCGTACTTCCGAACCTCCACCTATTGGTTCAACCTTCAGGCCACGAACGTCTTTGACTAGTTGAGGAACCTCAACTAGTCGCTTTGCTCTTTCATTTAGCTCATTTCTGTTTTTTCCAAGTCCGATCGACGCTGCACTAGGCTCTGTGTGCGCATCAATAGTAAGAAGTGGATGAGGCAATAAAGGCTCATGACAAACGCAAAGGCTCCAACACCCATCTTCTGGCACTAGGATTTGATCTTTCTCAAGAGCAATCAGTCCTGATTCAGTGAGCCTGTATTGGTCTCGATTAGACTCAGCAAGCCCATATAATCGACATATGTTTAGTAACCTATCAGCAACTACACGACGTCCGATTTTGTCCCCAAATAAATGCTCGGAGCACTCAGCAGAACTCGCATTCGGATAATCTTGAAGGAATTGCAGCACGCAGTTAATTTCTGGACGGCTATCTGCCAGCGCGATTTCACCCTGTATGAGCCAACTTTCAGTTTTAATTTCTCGTTTTAGTATGATGTCCTGGCTCATAGTGCCTCCTGTGATTCAGTCTCGATTGTTGTAGACCAGTAAGAATTGCTGGCAAAAGTACCTAACACACCCGATGCCTTTTGCATTGCAGGGCGGTTTCCGTACACAATGAGCTGATGCTTGGCCCTCGTAATTGCCACATTCAAGCGATTTGGGCTTTCAAGAAAACTCGTGGGATGGTTATTTGCGAAACTAAGCATGACAAAATCAGCCTCATGCCCCTGAAAACGGTCTACGGTACATATCTGAATATCAATATACGGTGAGGATTTTTCACCTCGATAGAAATGCCTTACTCCGTGATGATTTCCCGTCCACTTTCGTAAAGCTCGACGTATAGCTCGCTCTTGAGCCCGATAGAATGCCAAAACAGCAACTTCCCAAGGCTTTTGTTGGTTTTTCTCAACATTTGGGTTTGATTTTGCCCAAGAATCAAAGCGACTTAATTCTTTTAATATTTCTTCTACTTCAGCGGTGATTTCACCTTCTTTGCCTTTTCGACCTTTAACATCGTGCCATATACAACGATGTGAGCCGCTTCGGTATCCCCAGTCCCGCTTTTCAGCTTGGCCATCAGGACTTTGCAGTGCTTTTTCATGGTATATATGTACTCGGGAAAACTCGGCAATGTCTGGATGCATTCTGTGCTGGTAACTAAGCCGTATTTGTCGTTGTTCCAAAACACTGGCTGGAAGTCCATCAGACAGAGCGGTGCCTTGTTTCTGATACTCTGTTCGTTCAAATCCAACTTGTAGTGATTCAAGGATAGAAGGCAGTGCGATCCTACGTACCCTGTCTATTGCAGTGAACGTATCTTTTTCTGAGTCAAATGGTAGTAGCGCTTTGATATCTTCCTCTAACTTATTAACAGTTTTAGAACTTCCGTTAGATTCTGTATTTAGGCGCTGTTCGTACATACGAGCCAGTCGCCACGCTAACTGGGATTCCCAGCTATCGGACTCGGTCTTGATTTTTGTACGAGTTAATCTCGAATGCGCTGCAAGTCGCATTTCTAACTTTTCCGGTAACGCAGGCAGCCCCCTTATGGTCGTCAAATCCAGGGGTAGGTGATTAGCATTCTGAGTGATGAACGCTGACGAACCAAGGACTACTGATGCGTAAGGGAGATCTGTCTTCGGACCTTTAGATGATGCAACCAATACATTTTTGGACTTTGCTTGCTGATGATAAAATTCAATTGTCTTTTCATCGTCAGTGCAAACCAAGGATACTTCTCGTTTCTGAATATTGATTTGTCGAGCAGAGAAAATATCTGCGCATGCTTCTCGCTGATAACTATCCTGTAAACATGGCTGCAAATTTACTTCGGTAGCTTCATCATCAACATAAGGTGAAAGCTGTTTTGGGTCTCCCACCATGATCCAACGCTTGGCAAGTACCGCTGGCACCAAAAACTCTTGAAAAGTTGTTTTTGATGCTTCATCAATAATCATCACATCGAAGATTGGCGATGTTGATTGTTTATTTTTGATATCAGGATGCTGAAGCAAACCAATAGTTGTCCCGCAAACTAAATTCGCCGCTTCAAGAACAAGACGCTCAACAATATGTTTACCTTCACCGACCTTACTTTTAAGTAACTTCTGACTAACTGAAATGTGCGGTTGTTGCTGAAGATGTTTTAGCAATCTTGTGCGTTCAGTTTTAACAAACTCTTCCAATTGCCATGACTTTGCCTTTTGAGAAACGCTTGATTTATCTCCAATCCGTACAGGTAACACCATGTCGCGATAAATATTTTCTTCAGACATCATTCGTTCAAGAACATTGTCAACAGCAACGTGTGTTGATGCACAAAGTAAGATCCGCTTACCTCGCTTTATTAATTGAAGAATCAGTTCGCAAATGGCTGTAGTTTTGCCAGATCCAGGGGGGCCTTCAAGGAAGGCAAAGTCTGGTGTATTGAGTGCAATATTTACAAAATCACGCTGCTGAGATGTTCCCTCTCTTGCTCCATCGGTAAGAACGTAGTAGTCATCGTTAAATAAGTGCTCATCATAAGGAACATTCGGCCACTTAGCATGATCCTTACCTTCAAACAGCCTCAATAGCGGAAGATGGTGAATAGAAGGGGTGTCTTGTAAGCTTTGTAATGCATTAATCTGACACTTTAACTGGTATGTGTTTGGACGAATAACCAAATAGTCGTGGTCAGGTAAACGATCCAATAACAAGCTGTCATTCTCTACATTTCTGTCCAGGACTGAAATTGCGTTGGATTTATTGAATCCAACATTGCTTTGTGATTTACCCGTCAAATGCCAACCATAACCGTCTGGACACTCATACGACGACAGCCCATTGCCTAATTCACTCGCAATTTCGTCCGCGTGCTCCTCAGTTGCATAAGCCATTTTAGGTTTACCGTGACTTCTACAATTTGGGCATTCTCTAGCGGCACTACCCACGGCTTTCCATCTAGCGGGGCTTGCTTCGTATACCGTGTCGGTACTTTCATCTAAAAAGAGCTTTAAGTTCTTTTCGAAATCACCGCAGTTATCGGCAGGCTCAACTAATTGTATCCATACTCCACTTTGAGCATCGTCCAGCTTTTCCCAAGCTATCGCTTTAACAGCCTTCGTACTTTCTAGGTATTTTCGAGTGGTGTCTAAATACTTATAAAAGTCACCAAGACCACTCACTGCTTTACTAAGCAGGATGTCTGGCCTGTGAATTCCTAAGTTTGCGTATCTTAATAACGCCATGTTTCGTCCTTTGATCGAATAAGTTGTTCATCCTAAATATCAAGCATCGTGCCAACAACCTTCGATTCAAAGGCCTTATTAATTGCGCACCACCGAACAAATAAAGGTTTTTACAGAAAGGTATTTTTCACACCCTTTGGGTAAATTTATAACCTATAAGTACCATTTTGTACATCACATAACTCTCATGAAGCCAAGACAATGAAAAGAACCCAAACAACTTTACTTTGACTACTTTTAACTGAAACGCCGTCATGATAAACGGGTACGGGGTAGGATGACGCCCAAGCCGTCAGATATCTGGCCGCTTGGGCATTTTTTATTGTTATCAGGTGCACAGTAAAACGGCGCTGATTGCTGGAACTGTTGTGCTAATGACTTCTTGAGTGCTGGCAACGATAGGTTAAGGTTGCAGACATAACACTTTTATCGCCTACAAGCGATGACAGAAGCGCCGTTGCTAGCCAAACGGTTTAGCTGAGCCCGTTTTTTTACACCTATGTGGACTCGGTTAGATAGATTGAAGAAATCGCAATCTAACTAGGGGGCTTATAGCTCGTTGAGGATTGTTATAAACGAATTACTCGGCGTTTGCGTTAACAAGCCAATCATCAAGCACTTGCTTTAATTTATCTAATTGCTCTTGATGTTTTGCTTGATTCTTTGCCAATTTGTTAATATTCTGCAACTTCCAACGAATCGCTGGCAAGTCTGCTGCATTAGGATAGTCAAACAATGCCCAGTCAGGTTGCCCTCTTTTGAATGACATAAGGAAAGCATGATCCCTTTCTGTGAAATGTTTTTGCAGTTCAATTAACATCATGGGCCTAACAGAGGCTAAGTCTTCGCATTCAACTTTTTCAAAAGTCATTCCGTCAAATTCTGCCTGAAATTTCTCATTTAGAGGCTGCCAGTTTGGCGACATGACTTCATTAATAGGCCGAGGGTGACTTAATGTATAGGTTAAAAAACCCACCAAAATCTCTCTCGAAATCCCTTCACTGCCAAGTAACATACGCACATCAAATAAGTCGCGAGGATGTTGGCGATCCATTGCAGCACACAATTTTCCACCATACAGATCGGGAAGACTGACTACCTGAATCTCAGCATAACCAAACTCGTCTTCAACAGACTCTTGAACTGGCATTATTTCTGCCCTATGCAATGTACCTCTGGCGACGGGCGACACTTCAATTTTGATCGTCGCAACCGGACTTGATACAACGATTCTCAGTTCATCAGCTTTATTATCCTGAAATGCCGCTCTGATATCTGGTTGAGTATTGATTCTGTCTGTAATGCGCTGCAATGCAGCCCTGACATTAATCAATGCCTCATCTCTTGGTTCAAGTGGAAGATAAGCAAGATCAATATCTACAGATAGCCGAGGAAAATCTCTCACAAATAAATTAATGGCGGTGCCACCTTTAAGTGCAAAAACCGTCTCTGTTGCTACCACAGGAAGCATTCTTATGAGCAAGGAAACCTGTTTGTAATATGGGCTATCTTTATCCATTATGTTGTTCACCTTTTTTGACGCTTAATATCTCTGGCACTGTGATTTGATATCGCTCATCAAAACGTCCTTTTTCGACAACCTGCCGCTTTCCTGCACCCAATTTAATTCTTGTTTCATCTATGCGATTGACCCACTGGTGATCGTAGTATCGACCCAGAAATAGAAATATTCGGTTTGCCTGAACAGAGCTGCTTCGCTCAAGAATATCTTGTACTTTTCTAGGGCTAAGATTGACTAAACCCTGAAATAATTCTGCGACATGCTCAAATGAAATCAGCTTCCCAATAGCGTCTACCACTTCATAGGCAGCAAGTTCTGCACAGCTGACAGTGAGTTCTTTCTCTTTAACCGTGATCCTTTTCAAATCTTTCTCGGGATTCACTTCAAGCTTATGGTTTCCGCAGTAAAACCAATTCTGATAAGGGAATTCACGAAACCATTTCGGTAAGGACGACTTGTTTTTAACGCAAATCCAAACTTGCTCTTTGTTCAGCTGCAAATAGTGACTCAGTCCTTGGTGAGTTAAGCTGCTCAATCCAGCCAAATGAACTGGAACGCCCAATTGCACATCCAATGCTTGAATGGCATCAACCCAAGTTGGCTTTATATCGCCCTGCGCATTTGGACGATAGTACACACCAGAACTAAGCTTCTTCAGCCAACCGTTCTGCGCGTACTTTTGAGCCAACGAGTAGCTCACGCCGTTTTCAGTCAGCCATTGCTGAAGTACTAGCGCACCAGGAGAAGTATGAGCAACAAGCCAGTTTATTTTAGATGACATTTTAACACCCAAAGTATGAATATCACGAACAGTATAAACCATATAGTTTATTACGATAGGAATTTTAACACCTTAGGTATTAATATACCAAATACTGTAAACCAAGTTCGTTAATGTGGCGTCGCTGAAATGAAAAGGTCTACACAACATCACCAATAACCCGATGTTGTGTATACCTAAGTTTGATTGCCTTAAGTGAACTGCCTAATATGGCTCACATTCAGGTGCCCAGTAAGACGACGCTGATTGCTGGAACTGTTGTGCCAATGACTTCTTGAGTGCTGGCAACAACAGGTAAGGTTGCAGACATAACACTTTCAACGACTGTTGGTGTGTTGTAGAGACCCATACCGCCACCAATGCCCAAGGCAAAGGCCATCAAGCTTTGGCGAGCGATACCGCCCACAATACCCACCAGTACCATGGCTCCCGCTACGATCCGTCCCAAAGTACCTTGGGTCCAATCTTTTAGGGTATCCCACACATCGGTGAAAGCATCACCGCCGGTGCCCGCAAATGAGGGCTCCGAAATCATTAACGCCATCAAACCAAGCGCACCAATGGTCATTAGGCGCTGAGTTTGAATGGTGCGAACTGCATTTGTCATTCGTTAGTTTCTCCGTAGATACTCAAGTTATCGCGCTTACCATCAGCTCCCGCTGAGGCAGAATCGCTTTGAGTCTGAAGTGGACGTAGCACTGGCGAAACCGTTCGAGGTGCTGACACCCCAATATCCCACCGGCGCGGTTCAATTTCGGTAAACACGTAGCTGGATAAATTCAGATCTCCACGGTCATCCTCCCAAGGCGCAATCCAAATTCGCATCACTCTTGAAGGAATGCGAAGAGGTGCAGATTGCTGCGTCTCAGGTAATGCTGGATGGCTCAGCAGTCCTGTCTCTAAATCAGATTGTGAATACCCAGAGGGAGAACCAATTCGAGTCGCCACAGCATCAATCGTCTTGGGTGCAGCGCCATTACTGGTAAGCTCATAGACTTCACGAGCGGATAAACAGCGCACACCGTCAGGCATACCTGGGCATCCATATTCACTACTCCCAAGACCCAATGAACTACAGCCAGACAATAAGGTTGAGCCGACTGCCAATAAAAGTAATCCAGCTTTAGACCACTGTTTTGGCTGGTGCTTTGAGTTGTTCTGCATTGATGTCGTCATGGTTAACTCTCCTCTGGATACACATCTTATTGTCTGAAACGGACTTCGATCGGTTAGCAACATGCAGGATTTTTTCATCTTCTTGCACCTCCCCTTTGCGAAGTGGCCAACGACAACGAGGCCCCACGAGTGACTATGACTTCAATTTTCCTTGCAGCGTCTACCTCTATGACTGGGAACATATTTTCAGCCATGTCCAAATAGAACTTGGCCACTCGATCCAATGCTTTACCGGTGCCTTTAATCGCAGCACCTTGTAATGCTTCTTGGCTCATGACTTGCTGGTACAACTGAGTATCACCGGCATTACCCGTCTGAATCGTTGGTACAGGATTCACATCAAATGCGCCAGCCAAGCCCTGAAGGAATCCGGCCATCATCGATTTGGCCACCAGCTGGCCTTGCTTCGACACTAATCGGCCACGAATACCGGCTTTGCCGTCTTCACCCACGGCATAAGAATCCAGTCGTGTTTCAATGACGCCACCATCTTCTCTCACACATGAAATGGTCTCGCCTCGCAAATAAGCACGCTCAGAGCTCAAATCACCGTAACCTGCAGCGATCAAGAAACACTCTTTGATATCCGCTCTAAATCGGTTGGGTAAAATGGCTTCCTTTTGAATCCTCAGCAATGCAGGAAAAGGCTCACGTCTTGCGGACTCATGAGTAGGAGCATCCAAACCCGTGATCAAAGTACCCGAGATGATGCTGCCCGCCGGTAGATACAAAGGCGGCGCTTCTTGCACAACAACGTCTGGTTCGACAACCACTTCAGGCTCAATCATACGAATCGTGATTGGCGGCAATGGAACATCCCGAGCTCGTGTACCTTGGCCATTGGCTGGCTGCTGATAGAGCGGATCAGGCAGCGGCGCATTGGCAAAATAGTCGTCTGGGTTAGACGGCAGTGGCTTTTCTTCTTTAGGTAATTCCATGGCAGATAAAGGCACTTCAAAACGGCTATTTGTGCCTTCAATTGCTACATCACCTCCAGCGCGAACATCATCAAGTTCCGCTCTAAGGCGGGCCAGCTCCGCATTGACCTCACTTGGAATAGAAGGCGAACCTAAGCTTAGCCGCCCTGAATCGACGTCACGACGCAAGCGCTCAACTTCACGACGTAACTGTTCATTGCGCTCACTGAGTAGTTTTACGTTCGCAGCCAAACTATCGACCCCAACATCACGAGTATTGGTATCCGTAAGAATGTGCCGGATCGTTTCCTGCCGGTTCCGACTGCTTGAGCCATCGTCAGGATTAGGTGAAAACACCATCACCATAAGGATGAGACCACCAGCAATACCAGCAACCGATAGACCCCGCTTCATGTTCGGGCTCATTTGTTCCCATTGTGCTTTCATCGTTACTTACCTCCCACAAGAAGCGAAGGTCGCTGACTTTCCACCGCTTCTTCACGATGATTGCGAACAACCACATACAACTCAGTCTTTTCACCCGGCAACAAGATATTGCGAGGCCAGTAGGCGCTTGCCACTATATCTGGTGTATGACAGGCTAATTCACTGGCTTCTATCGGCTCATCGGCAAAGCTTTCAACCAGTCCTACATAGACGGTGAAGTAATGTCCCGACACAATTTGCCCCTGCTTAAAACCAAACTTTAAGCCCGGCTGAAAACATTTCGGGCTTGTGTCAGTTTGGCCAGCTAAACGGATGTCATAGCCTTGTGGTAACTCATTTAGTGCAAGGCGTCTGAGTAAGTCACTTAGGTTATCGACGTAAGGTTGAGCTGTTTCCCAAGTGGCGGCTTTGCGGTTCACGACGCCCTTAATAGGCCACTGCTGACCATCAATAGCTAAGGTGATTTCACGCGGTGGAATACGACGAGGTACTAAGGTGACAGATAACGCGGGCGCTTCCAGACCAGGCGGAGTGATGTAAAGTGAAACCGGTGATTCTTTGTCCGTGGCCACATATACAACATTCCCCTTGATTTGCGTCTGAGCATCACTGGTTGTTCTCACCTGAGGCGATTCAAACGGCGTCACAATCCGATTCAGATGACCAAGTGCTACAGGGATCAGTTCATTAACCCCCGGTGTCATCAGTAACGTTGTTGGCGCATCGGTTGCAACCGTATTGCTTTGAACCGGTGGATTTGCAGTGGCAGACTGCTTCATCACACTGGCTGGCACAATTGGCAATTCCACGTCTGCATACGACGCTTGAGATAACAGGACGCCACTTAAGCTCATTGCGATTAAGCTTGATGTCATCCATCGACTAATTTTGGTTCGCATCATTCACCCTCCGGTTTTGCTCTTGGGTCAACTTTTCACGAACGCGCTTCGTTCTAGCTTGCCCCTCATACGTATCCATCCAGCTAAGTTTTGGACGGTATTGCTCAATGTCGATGTCAAACTCATAGGTGCGAGTTTGGCGCTGCTCATCTCCAGATGGTCCAGAGACCAAGGAATAACCGGTCACAAAGACATGGCCGGTTTCATACTCATACTCCACTTGTCTGGGTTGGAATTTGAGCGTGACCCGGTCTTCGCGGATTTGTCTTGCCTGAATCTCCAGTGCATCGACCACTTGCTGGTACACCGCTGGAGAAAGTAGCGGCTCAATGGCAACCCGGATGAAAGACACATTACCCGGCGTCACGTTGCCCATAAGCTCAGCCAGGTAGAGCCCCCAAGATTCCAGGTAAGGCTGAGTGGCCTGGTTTCGTGACACTTCAGCTGTTTCAGACAAGGTTGGTGGTTGAATAGCTACCACGGTATTGCGAGAAAATGCCGCTACCGCAAGCAGCAAATTAGATAGCACCAGCACTGCAATCAGGAACCGCTGCCATCGGTTCTCTAATTGCGTGCCTTGCCATGATTTTAAAAACACGTCGAACTTCACGGCAGATAGCTCCTGATAAAAGGGTTAGGGATCGTCTTGGCTTTGGTTGGCAACAGTCCAGCCCAGTAGATGGCGTGAAGAATAAAACCATCAGGGCGACCATCACGAAAACGCCGATAGAGCTTGGTTGTAACCAACCCCAACAGGCATAAAACCAAGGCATTACCGGTAAAAATGCCGATCACTAGCCCCAACAGAATGGGAGCCATCTCATCGGCACTCCAAAGCAGGAAGTGCGGCGGGTCATCGATATAGGACGGAATACTCACAGGTTCCATAGTCACTCCTCGTTGTTTGAATTGAGAAGTGAAGAATGCCCCGAAATAACTCAGGGCTGTGGTCAGGTAGATATCGAATTCTTGAAGGTTTTGAACTACCGAGCGCTAGTTCATCTGTTTTAGGGAGGTGGTTGTCTTAGAAATTGATATTTCTGACATTTGACTTATTGATTTGCTTAGTCAAATCGTAACTGGTTAACTGAGCAACTATCTGCTCTGAAACACCTAAATCGTTTGCAATATCAAAAATCGAAATCCCCAAATGCTCGTTAAGCTGATCTATTGCAGCTGATAAAAGCTCTGGCTGTTCCATTGGTATTTGATCATCTAAGTCTTCTGTTTTCGATTGACCCGATTTATTCAAATAAACATTGGCGGTTCTGTACTGTTGCGACGAAATTAACCCAAGATAATTAGCTCGATAAATTATTGCTCTCGCACTAACACGCCATCTAAGTTTCAATGCAAAGATTTTCTCCCACCTGATTCGAACTGGTCCCACACATTGAGGAAACTCTTTCAGAAAAGCCTTACGTGGAAAAAGAAACGCACTTGCAAAAGCATCAGCTTCTCTCTCTGTTTTAGCACACCCAGTTTCTACACCTTGATGCAAAACCAAATGGCCACATTCATGCGCTAAATCAAAGCGCATTCTACAGCAACTTTCCTTCGCATTATTTCTTACTATGATGGGTCTTTTTCGATTCATTGATAACGCATCAACTTTATCTGAAACACCATCAAAGCAAGTGATTACAGCGCCATTATTCTCCAGTACTCTTACCATGTTTGTAACTGGTGCATCCAAACCCAGACCCCAGTTAATACGACATTGCTCCGCTGCTCTTTCGATAGCCTCCGCACTCAGATCTGGTTCTTCAAAATCAATAAAATTGGCAACAGGCAACTCAAGATGATCTTCAATAATCTCAACTAATAGTTCAAAAATGGTGCCGAGAGCCAATACACGATTTGCAAGTCCAACTGGTGTTGTTTTGCGCTTGCGAAAGTGGCATTGCTCATACTTAACATCATTTTGTGGTTTCTTAAAAAAGAAATCACTTTTCACTTTTAATACTTCAGCCAATGCCAAAAGCAGGTCTTCAGCAGGTGGTTTAACACCTGCTTCAAGCTGATGTATAAACTGACGACTGACCGCAACTAACTCACCAAGTTCTTGTTGAGTAATTCCGGCCATCAATCTCGCCAGTCTTAGTTTTTCACCAAAAAATTCGTTATTCATGATTTACTGCATTTTTCGACTTTTTCTTAATTTTGATTTTAGAAACAGCCGATTCAAGTTCAACACCATGAGAAACATTCTCATCAGTATCTGTTATTAACGTAACCTTAGAATTCATTGGCACTTCCCAGTTGACTACAATTTCACCAATATCGCTATAACCAACGAAAAAGGCGCGATCTACACATTTAGTTTGATCAGTGCTCAGAACAAAAAACCAAATGATCTCTGACGGACTATCTTGTGTTGAAAATAACTCCATTTGCATCATAGCTTCGTGGGAACGTATCAGTTTCCCTGATGGGAGTTTGTCAGGCTGACCTTTCCAGAAACGAACTGGAACGTCAGCGATACTAAACGTAAACCTCCCTTTCGGGGTCAGTATCTTAAGCCAATCAACTTCAAGTGACTTCCTTACTAACTGTGTACAACAACACTCGTAGGACCTTATGCCCAATGATTTATTGGTGTCACCCAAATCTCTGTTGTGTAAATCTACAACATCTGCTCGAACATCTGCTAAAAGTTGAGCAACTTCAATCAGCTGACTTTCTTTAAAATTAGGGTTTAGTGTCATCGGTATGTTCAAATTTGTTACCTCAGGTAGTAAAGCAATAGGATTAGATACCGCGGACAATAATATGCTAATTTTAAGATTTGTCAACCCGCCACCAACTTGTTAACCTTAGATTAAAATGTAAACTAAATCTTCTTCTGCAAGTGACTTAACGCCAACCCCGCCATCAATGCTAAACCGATGATCAGCGACGGTAGCACCACCGGTGGAATGGCCAGCGGGGCGAACAATCCCATAAACAGTAAAATGACGCCTGAGCCCAGGATAATCATGCTGTAGCGGTGAATGATAGGGCTCGAAAAATCAAAGGTTGTTTTCTTAATCTTCCAGGTCATCAAGCCGTCCCACAACGCCGGTAACATGAGAATAAGCGCAAAGGGCAACCAGACCATCAGCAACGCAAATCGCGTGAACACTTGGTACAACACATCAAAAAATGCCTGAATACGGTCTTCTACCCAGACAAACCAAAAGCCTCCCATGTTCTCCATCCCTTTAGAACGAAGTCGCTGTTCTTCAGTGGGGATTAGAAAGTCACGCACAGATTGCTCCATCTGCGTATCCACAACCCATGATTGATACCAGCCATGGCTAGTTTGACCTATCCAATAGCTTGTTTGAGCGCCCAATTGATTTTGGATCATCTGCTTTTCTTTACTGATGACCCGGCCAGTCCAATCACCGGGCACTAACACGCCAATGGCAATAATCTCTAGCATCAGTGCCAGACACAGCAGCCAAACCGACTTATGCTTGCTCATGCCAAACATCCTCTTCAACTCGCGCCAGCATGGCTGCAACGGTTGGCGTCATAATCTGGGCTTTAATCACTTGTTGAAGCCGCTTTGTCGATGTATGGCCACTGACATAACGCACATCAATACGTCCTTCAGCCAAATACGCCATCCGATTTGGACGATTACGAATCCAGGAGTGGAAATACACACCATCCACGGCAGCCCACTCGAAATGGTCAGGATCACGCAGGCGAATCCCCGTTAAAGCACTGGCGGCAGTCCAGGTAAGTGCCTCAATGAAATGCCAAAGGCGTACACTATCATCATCACAACTGACTTCTTCATAACTGCCCAAGCCATTGCACAGACACAAATCAAAGATGGAATGGCCATCTAACGTGAACGCATCCGTTAAGTAGTCCGCCAAGCAATACACCGAGGCCAAAGCATGAGGCCAGTCGGTTTCAAGCAGTCTTAAGGTTTCCTTGAACTGGGGGTTATGTTGCTGCCACTGAGCGAGCATTTCTTTACTGGTAAGTGTTGTCATTTTCAGACAGACAGAATGATGCATACAGACTCCTTATGCTGCCTGTGTAGAGCTGGTTAAAATAGGAATGCGACCTTTGATCACGCGGCCACCTGAAAGCTTGGCGATGTACTCCAGGTTGGGGAGCTGGCCTAATAACTGCGGTGGAAACATATCGCCTTCTTCCTCCATCAAGCGTTCGCCATGATTGCCGGTAAACAACGCGGGGCTGTCCGAGTTGGACGACATACCTTGAGTTTGCATGATGTACTGCAACCGAGTCTTAGGCAGATTGTCGGTAATGTACTGCTGCGTTTCGGCGTCCATCACCCGAAGGGCTATCAAGTTGTTGATGTTACCTAACACCTGGCGTGCCTTAGCTTCACTGCCTGTACGAGCGGCAAAGTCAGCAAAGGTCTGAGTAGCAATCACACAACGCATTTTTGCGCCACGGCCTTTGTTGAGCAGTTGAATGAAGGGATCGTTGACGACTTCAGCCGCCTCATCGATGAAGATATTTACGGGACGATTTTCAACACCATAGTTATAGCGGTCACCGGCCACAGCGGTGAGATCGGATAAAAGCAACGAACCAATGGCGCTGCCAACCATGGCGTCGGTTAATGAATCCAACCCGATATAGGCCACTTGGGCATTGTTGATAATACGGCCAGAATCCGTAATTAACCGGCTGTCATCTACATCGTTTGCAATCGGTGATAGCAATGGGCCTAGTTCACTTGATGTGAGCATATTGAGCACCGGCATCAGTGAGGCCACCATCTTGGAATAGTGGGTTCTGTCATGCTCAAACATACTCAATAGCCCTTCCAAATCGGTATTGGCGGCAACGGGCTGAATGCGTTCGTAGTAAAAAAGCAGCATCGTCATCGCTTGTTTAGCCAAGGTATTGGCCTTTTCGGTAAAGCGCTTGATCTCCACACTAAAGTTCGGATACACCTGCTCCCCCCAGGCTGTGACGGCTTTTACTACCAAGCCTTCTGGGCCACCTTCCAAGAATCGCCTCAGTGTTTTCAGATCAGGACGTTGTGAAGTAAGCAACAAACCTTGTACGATGTTATTCAGTGCCATTTGGCCAAATGCTTTAAATGGATCAGCACCGGTTTCGGATGGGATTAATGCCGCAATACGGCTGGCAATTTCAGTGCCCCGGTTAAAGTTTCTCAGGGGATTAAGACGTACTGAATGCTCCGGAAAACCCGGATGAAAATACACAAAGCGCTCAGGACTACCGGCGGCAATACAGGCTCGCTGCGCATTATCCTTAAGTTCCTTGTCTCCCTTAGGGTCAATAATAATCACGGCTTCATTACGCAAAATGGCCTGGGTGATCATCGCATCAAAGCATCGGGTTTTTCCGGCACCGGTCGTGCCGACAATTAAGGTATGCCCCTCGGTGTGACCAACTGGCTGGTACACATCTTCTTCTTTGGGCTCGACACCATGAATCCAGGTCGAACCCATTTGTTTGCCGTGACCTTGGTTAAGCAAGGTTTGCTTATCCCGCTTTAGAATTTCATAAGCGCGTTGAGCATGACGCTGGTCCCACTCAAAGCCATACCCCAACCACAATTCATCAGGATGTTTTGCCATCACCTTTTGTAAATGCGACAGCTCCATAAAAGCCAAAGGTTTGCCTTTTAGTCCCTTCTGTAACTTATGAAGACGGTAGGCCTCAGGCAGGCGATACAACGCCATGCCCGAGGAAATCCCTGTCATCCACCAAAATGGCTCAGGTGGTAGCTCAGTCAGCATTTCTGCGGCAATTGCCCCAGTTGCACCAACCAGCCAACCTGCTGCTGCCATGGCTTCATAGTTCGTGCGCCAGGGCATCTCATATGCGTTTTCTTTCATTCATGCTCCGCAAAATAACCGTTTACAATCCGCTTAACTTCAAATGGATTAACGTTTAGCGTGAGCGGTAAACAGAACCGTTTCCCCCTCATCAAACTGGCATTGGTCACTGGCCGAGATCCCCCGAAGCAGCTGTCCGGCTGGAATGCCATGCTGATTGGCGACTTGGCGTAAGGTTTGAATCGTGACGCGAATACCATCGGCACTATGATCCACGTCTGGGTAATCGCCATCGGTCAGTAAGATGGGCAAATCTTTCACAAAATTAACCATCTGTTGCCGCTGCGCGTGTTTTGGGTCTGTACTTGAATTCGCATTGGGCGCAATCGGCTTTTGCTTACGCTCCGCTCTTGTGGCGGGCTCTTTTGCTTGGGCATTGGCTGTCTCAGTTCGACTCTGACGCTGTGAAGCCTCTTCGTTCTGAATTGCTGTCACTGATTCTGCGTCTTGATTGGAGAGGTCTATCAGTGCAGTAAGCCCTTTAGAAATCGATACCTTCAGCAGTAACCCTTGCTCCTGAACGCCATCATTCGTAGTCACAGTTCTGGCCTTACGTGTCGGGTTTGCGGGATCTAATTCAAGCCAATCTAATCGACTGAGTTCAGCAAGCAGTTTTCGGGGAGCACACCAAGGCCTTACGGCATCGGGATAGCGGATCAGTATCTGTTCACCAACCATAACCAACGCACTGCTGGCCTCTGGGAACCACGCCAAAGATTCAGGCAGATTCAATGCTTCTGCATCGTGCTGGTTTACGTTATTTGAGATAGCGCCATCATATGAATTGTTAGGCTTTTCACATCCATCACCTGGAGCATTTTCATTTGCCTGAAGGTGATTAACATCACTGGCATGACGAAGTTCATCATCTTGTTCGGACGGTTTTGTCGATGGCGACTCAGCCGAATTACTGAGTTCAATTGATGATGACGCTTCAGGCAAATCTGGATGTTCACTGGAACGACTCTGAGGCTCTGCTTGTGTTTGCAGTGTTGCTTCCCACTCAGATTTGCTAAACAGTCTCACGCTACTTGGTACATTCGAGCTGAACAATAAATCGGCCTCAGATATATGCAGCATGGGTAACCAGATTGGCTTGTCGTCTTTGAGCAGCACTTCAGGGGCAAGGCTTTCATATCGCTCATTTGAGGCGGATTTAGTGGCCAATCCCCGCTCAATGAGGATGTCCGCAAGGGTATCGGGATCTCTTGGGATGCCAGGTATCTTGTCTTTGGCCAACAGCTCAATGATGTCCTTAGCCGCGCTTTTCCAGACCAGGTAAAGATTGGTTGATTGATTCGATTTTCGTAACCAGACTCTGGCGTCTCGCTGATTGACCAGCCACTGGGAACTGGCAAGTAATCGCCTCATGGCATCAAGTAGATAGCGTTCGACTGGGACACCAAGGGCATTGTCGTCAACGGAAATTCGTTGAGCTTTCAGGTCTCGCTGGACACTGGTTTGGTCAGCCTCAATGACCAATTTAGATAGGACATGCTCGGGATCGGTATTGCCAATTGCTTCCAGCATGGCTTGCAAAATCTCTGGGCCCGGTTGGGTTAACCAGGCGAGCAACTCAGGTGTCATCACCCGGTTCAACACCAGAATTGAAAATTGCTCGTGCCGCTTACACCGTCCGTCGCGCCAGCGAATGAAATAGCGTTCAATGCTATTATTAGTGGTCCACTGAGATAAGGTTTCTAAAAAAGGGTTCCACTGATAGCGTCCATCTTCGTCTGTAATGGACAAGTCTGAAACAGGCTTACCAATATCATGGAACAAACCGCCAAGAGCCGCCGCAACACGCCACCTTGGTTCCAGCTCTTTTTTCTCAACTGGTGTGCCACTGGCAACAAAGATGATCCCTTCAGCTGCTTGTGCCGCCCAGAAAGCAACTTCCAACGAATGACGTAATAATCCACCAGCGCCACTGTGATGATGATGCTCAGAAGCTGGCAACAAATGAACATAAGCAGCCAGATGATCTATGCAGGGCTGAATTAGCCTTTGAAACTCACGCTGATTAAAGCCAAGTACCTGGCGCAGTTTGGCAATTAGCTCGTCTTGTGTGGACTGCAAATCTTCAGGTGACGCAGCTGGCAACCCCTTCAGGAATGGCGGGTAGCGTGGGATTTCTGCATCCAGTTGCGATGAAAGCTCTGGTAGTGCTTTGGTTTGAAAAAATAGGTTTTTGAACATAGTGAACCTCCGACACGTTAGTGTGAAGGTTCAATCTAGTGTTGCTGGTTAATTAGATTCAAAGATTTAATACTTAAATGTGCGGACAATGTATTTATGTCTTTTTGAACCCGATGAAATAAGTGAGTTGAAAATACTAATATTCAGCTTACGGGAATCAGGATACCTCTGCCGGTTTATTTTTTAGCGCTTCAGCCGCTTTTTGCAGCGGCCCTTTTAAAGCTTTTTCTAACTTAGTCATCTGCTCTAAGTGCCACGCAACCGCATTGGGCCACGTATCTTTATTGAAGCCATCAGCTTTGGTCGAAAACTGAATACGACAAGATTTCTTTTCATCCAATCTCATCCATTCAAGCTCCGCACCAAATGCTTGTTCAATTTCCTGTTTGGACTCAAGCAAGGAATCAAAGAGATATTTATTCTCTTCGGTAATCCCACGGCTAATCCAAAGCTCAACTCTAAGCTCTTTTTGCAGAAAAATCAGGTTATACGGACAACCACTCAGTCCAGAACCGGCTGATAGCCAATGATCTTTACTCGGGCTAATGTTGTTGTAGAGCTGGCACGGACTTTTCTGAAACGCCTCTAATGCTCGCTCCCAGTATTCGCGACGCACCGTATGACGGTTTTTCAGTACCACTTCGGTCGTTTTTTCTTCCGCTTCTTTGGCATTAATACCGATCATCAGCTCCTTCGCTTCGGGCGTGGGGATGATCTGGTCAATATTGATGAGTAGCTGCTCACCCAACGAATAAGGGGTAATTTTAAAGCATGCAATACTAATACCTTGCCCCAATAGCCAAAGTGCAGTACTGGTCACTTCTTTGCGAAAGTTTGCCGCAACTAACATAATACGCTGGCTGTTACCTAGATTGAGCTTGACCTCATCCAGATCTGGCGCATCCAGAAATTCGCAAATTCTTTGACTGGCATTAAGTTCAGCAACTTGGGGGACATTTAATGGGTCAGCTTCTCGTGTTACAGGTTGATAGCGGTCCAAGTACTGCTGGTAGATTTCAACTATTTGCGCCTTGGTCAAACTGGCGCAATAAGAGGCATATTTAAGTGCCTGCCAGACCACATCACGACCGCTGTCATCCAGTTTATTTTCAATGATGACCAAGTTGCCATCTTTATCTAGCGCAAGTAAATCTAAGCGTTCGCGAGTATCATCAAAGCCATCGAACTCCTTTTGAATAATTAATAACTCTTCACCCAGCGCAGAAGGCTCATGCGCCAACCATTCCTGAAGGTGTTTTCGCTCAGAAAAGCCAAGCTCACTGAACTTCTTTGCCCTAACAGGACTAATCCTGTTGGTTTGATGATTTACCGTGAACATGGTTATTTATCCTATTACTTAGCACTTTTTATCGCTTCAATTTCATTTACAGAATTATTTAATAAAGTCATTTAGCAACTGAGCAAAGTCGCATCTCTAGAGTCGGGATTTATCTCTTTCCATCGCTTGATTAATGTTGTGACGCAGGGGTTACCCGCAAGCTGATTCATACGAACCCAATCAACATCTAGCAAATCAGCAAGTAATTCGATGTCCAATTCACCTTGCAAGGTGTGCCATTGTCGGATGCTTGGCTGTCTGATCAACTGAGCTTTTGGAGAGGTTAATCCACCGACAACAAAATATCCCTTTTCTTTGTCGTACCATATGCGTTGAATACCCGGTATGTTACTCATCCAGCGTTTGATGTCATTTAAAGGCTTATCAAAGTATCGAGATAACAAGGTATCTAAACTACCGCTGATTGATGTATCTTTTTTCTTTCCTCGCTTATCTAACCAACGCTGAATAACCTCTTTTTTTACCTGATAGTAAGTCACCTTCGTTTCATTTTTCTGGTGAAGCGAAACTAATTGTTCTTGCCATAATTCAACTAATTCGGGTAACTCACTTTCAAATCGCATTGTTGCCTTTTGGCTGGATAACACGCCATCATCACTCAACTCTTTGACAATATTGAGCAATACTTCACTATCTGGCAGAACCCAATCCGTCAACGGATAAGGCTTCTGTTTCTTGGTTAAATCCGAAAGCGCATCTTCCATACCCAGTGGCAATACATTCGTTTGGTCGTAAGATGGATCTTGCATCATGATTGATACTTGTGCATCCTTATCCTTACTCAAAACAAGCGTAATTCTTGCCGCAAATCGTCGTTGTTTATCGACTTCAGTACCGTAGTAATCCATTACGACATTCTGACGATAACTATAGGGCCACTTCTCATTCATCAAAGTGAGCAAATCATCTACGGATGTTTCGAAATTGGCGAGGTACTCATTTATTTTCAAAGTCATACCAGAATCAGTGGGATCGAAGGGGATCAACACCGGCCTGTCGTTTGAAACCGTAAACAAATAACCATCAGTAATGACAATGGTTGATTCATTTAAACAGGCGCGTTGCAATGGCAAGACTTGAGAAATAGCCCTATCAGAATCAATCAGTAAACGTTTGATCTCTAACTCTTTAAGAACCACTTCAAGCTTTCTAATAATCGCTTCTTTGTATGCCTTGGTATCTAATAATTCGTAGTTGTAGGTGTAATATCCACCTTCAGACGCAACGTATAGCTTTATCGGGTCATCGTCTCTTTTTGACTCGATTAATAACCTTTTTTCGACTGGGTCTCCCGTTACATCATGAGGATTAACGTTGATATGTTGAACTGCACACCGTCCAATTAACGACTTCGTTAGTGGATAACGATCATCTTCAATACCTTTTTCCTGATCAAGCAGAATCAAAACACGGTCCGAACGTTCAAGCTTTATCCGTTCAAAGTCATTTGCCGCAATTCCGTCTAGTAAATCCCACGAAACATCGACGTCTTTCTGTGCAATTAGCGATTTAAGTAAGTCTAAGATTTCTTCACCGGCAACAACGGCATTAACTCTTAGGTCTATAACCTTGATTTCACCGGATATCTCGATGCTTGGGAAAGATGACTTAGCCTTATTGGCCTTATGCTTTGTTTTCAACGACAGTGGTTGGAGATTTAATGTTTTAGCTGAAAGTTCAAAACCATAGTCACGCGCAAAAAGGATAAACGCATCTTGCACTGGTTTTAACACCATAGGCCAACTTTGCTCAAACCTAGTTGGTGTAGAAAGATCCAGAAACGGACGCTGTTTCCGTGAATTTTTACTCTTTCCAATTTCTTTAAACAGTGTACCTCTCGGTTTTCTTTCATGGCCAGGATACCACCTGACGAGTACCTTATTTTTGTCATAGACCCATAGAGGCTTCTTAATGCGATCTATGTCATCGTCATTAGATAACGGTCTTAATGGAACATTGGTATAGAACAGAGCAATTTCAGTGGTATTACCATCATTTAACTGCTGAGTTCTACAATCTAGGCTGATCGCATTGACACCGCCAGCCCAGCTATCTACTTTCAATAACGGACAACCTAAACTGTAAGCGCCTTTACAATGACCGCCAAAAGCTCGTAATGATCGCATCATTAGTCGAATCCACACAGGATTTAACACCGGTGAATATTCAACTCGAACGGGAGTAATAGGTTGCAACTCAGCGTCTACAATAGATGGAGGAATATCACTTAAACTTTGTAAAGCCACATAGAGACCAAACTGATTACCATTTTTTTTCATTAAATAGGCAAACTGCCGACTGTCTAGCTCAGCATCGATACGTTCTTCCCAGGCTTTCTTCTCTTTCCACTGATAGCTGTTATTGAGAAGTGGATAGTGATAAACCACGAATTTGTTGGCTTTATCTGCATCAACCTCGCTATTCAAATAAACCAAATGAGACAGCGGCAACTTCCTCAAATCTTTATTTTTATCCATTAACCTTGCTCCCTCATACGCTGCCAGACTATTTTCGAAAACCATTTAAAGCCAGACGTCATTTGATATCCATCGCTCACCAAACAACCTGGCAGAAACAGGATTGAAGCATTCTCAACTTTTACTGGCTCCAACATTTCAGAAAAGCCCGATAAGGAACAATCTTCACCAGTTAATAGGTTCGCGATAACCAAAATGGCATTTTCACCACGGATTTGGCGGATCTTCTCCAGCTTTTTAATTAATCCCAAAGGCGCAAATTCAGGACGTTTACCAGAAGCAAGCCAATGCTCAAAGCCTTCATCCGACTGTTCCAGAGCAGCTATCGACCAAAATTTAGCATCAACAAAAACATCCGCGTTTGCTATCTCAAAATCATATAATTCAAACAACTCATGGTTGTAGACGTCTTGTTTAGTGGCTAGCTGCTTGTCACTCAGCAATGCGCGAATACCCTCCTCCCCAATACGCCCTTGTAAAATTCGCTGAATCACAACGGGATGAAATGAGAATTGCTCTTCAATGTCGTTGGCAAACGGCTGAAACGACGTTCGAAAACCTTTACGATTAAACCAATCCAAAATGGCAGGTTGCCGATTAACAACGTCATAAAGCGTCTGTGGGTTATATTTAATCAATCCGGCTGCTCGTTTCGCAAAGAACTGCCAACTTTTCGGGTCGTACCATATTTCACCAGTAACCTTTGATTCCTCGGGTCGTTCAAAGCACGCCCAACGAAGTAAAGGCTCAGTAATGCCAAACGTGTTGTTATGTGGTATCCATTGGAGATCATGCTGCAATACAGCGCGGCCTAGTTCATGCCAAAGCGCTGAAATGCCTTCGATAAAACCCTTACCTTGTCGTGCATCTCGGATAGCGGAAACTAACTTATTATCAATGATATCTACCGCAGCAGAGCCATCTTGGGAGCGCGTTTTCAACAGGGCAAGAAAGTTGGAAACCGTTGCATCTTCAGAATGAGTAAGATCATCAATCAGCTGATTATTAAGGTTAGAAACCCAATTTCGGTTGTTAGTACAAACGGTTAATTGGCCGTAGTTGCGAAGATGGCCTGCTACATCATCGCTTAGATGAATGGCCACATGCGGCACATACGTCCAAGCACGTTCAATACGACCAACTTGCTGCTGCACGTCAGCGGCAAGATTCTTAACGTAGTCATTTGTCCCTTTATAGAGCTTGTTTAGCTCCTGGATTTTAGCGACTGAGTTATTCATCAACGGCATAATAAATTGCCGCTGCTGCTTACGAGAAAATTCTGAACGCCTGACTAATTTTTCTAAGTTTCTGAGCTGAAAGCCAGCATGAGACATTTCGTCATCATCGTCATTGCTATCCCATGGTGAAAAGTAAAAGTGCTTACTTTCAATAATAAACAGCGACGTCAGATCCATCTGTCCTTGAGAGTTGGGCAAGGAGTAGTCCAAATTAATGCCATTGGTAGCGGATGCAGTTTGTGTCATTACCACCACAGTTCGGCCAGAGTCGAACGCCGCTTGATAGGCGTGCTCAAATCCTTCTCGCTTTTGTGCTTCAGCATTGAGTAAGCAAATCATCATGGGCTTACCGTTGACAGCCAAAGGAATAAACACATCGTCAAAAGAAGACAATACGCCAGTGGTTAAACTCTCCATTTCAAGCCAATCCGCGCTCATTCTGCTGTTTTCTGCAGTATCACTTATCAACCACTTCCGAAGGTATTTGACAGAGTTAACAAAGGCCAGGTGCCCTTTATGTTGTGCCTCATTCGCTGCTAAATGCAGAACGTGCAGTAATTTAAACAACACAGACTGCCGGTATTCATACTTGTAATCTGAGTGCTCAGCCTCAAAAAATGCAGCGTTCAAATGCAGTTTTGCCTCCTGAAAAACTGGCGCATTGATAGCCTCATCAAAGTCGTGAATCGTGGTTTTCAGTGCCGAACGACGCTTTTCAGATTTATCTTTAACCAACGAGCGGATCACCGCCATTTGTAACTGCTTATCCTCGTCAGTTTGTAAATATGGAATCGGCTTCTTAAACCAATCTTCGGGGCGCTGCTCAAAGCTATCGCCCAAAAAACTCTCGGTACATTGTGGGTTGCGGGCCTGTGCTACGTAACGCAAAGCGCTTTCAATCCAGCGTATATCGAAATGACCAATCCCTCTTTCGATATAAGAGGTTGCGGATAGCGCAAAAACAAGATTTCGACTTGATAGCGAAACCATTAACCCTTCAGGCGTTGTCGGCAATAGTGCGCGTTTAATCTTGATCCTCAGCGGGTCAATATCCGCTTCGGCTTCATCCGTGGTTAACAGCCAAGTTGTTAGGCCAAACATATTCGTCTGAGTATTGGGTAATCGATTTGATTTACTCAGCGCTTCTAACTCAGGCAAGCTAGTGCGAGGCAAGGAGAACAGCGATAAGCTGGGTAACGCTGTGCTGTAGTAGGATGGTCGATAGTCATTCGCTGGATCAAACAGCAATCGGTTTAGCCGAACGAGATACTCATAGGCTTCGGACTCATCGGTTGCGAACTGCGACAACAACAAACTGAAGCGTCTGATATATTTCTCCATCACACGCAAAAAATCACCGACATCAACTGATGCTTCATCGCTTTGCCCATAACTTTTCACTTCAAAGCCATGAGGTTTTTGCTGTAACTGCAAAGGCTCACTGGTTACTAAGTGATCTGAGCGAAATAGATATTTCTTTTCGAACGGGACACCGGATTCATACTGCTTTAATGGTATTACCAGCGCCCTAGACTGATTGAGATCGACACCTTTGCTGGTCAAATCCTCCTCTAGCTCCGCAATAAGCTGTTTCAGCTCACTGTAAAGCTCAGGTATAGGTTCAGCAGTAACAAACTGCATTCGCGCTAAAAGACGCTTGCCCCCTTCAAGTAATTGACCAATACACTCAGGCGGCTCTTGCACCATTTGAGACTGGGCAAGTAACGTCTGTAGAATGTCCGCTTGGTAATCAAACTCATCAACAAATACTACTTTTCCGGCCAGTTGGCCGCTCGACATTCTGACTTTCTGTTTACCGTCGTAAAAGGAAGCGAACAGTTTTTGCGTCGTTAATACCAGCAAATGTTGCTTATCATCGTGCCAAGCAATCGCCGGAAAAATTCGACGCACCCATTTATTTTCTCTGAATAAACGAAGCTTTTCTTTTGCTTGCTCCGTGAGTTCATGCGTCTTGCCATGGTGCTTACTGGCATATTTCACTGCCTTCTCTAAAGACGACATGCACCCAAGTAGTGTGCGCTCGACAAAGCCACACAGTTTTCTTAGTTCCTGCTCTTCTCGTTCGAGTAAGACGCCCATCGAATCAGGATTTTTCTTTTTGTACTCAACATTACGGGCAATGGCAGCAACGTTGTGGCAAGCACGAACGAGAGCCTCTTTATCAGCATGAGAACGAAACACTCCTAAACCATGGATGTCCTCAATGGCCTTATAAGGATCGGGCAAGTCAGACTTTTGAACGCCTTGTTCGTGTGGCAGTGCCCTTTGAGAAACCGCACTAACGACAGTTTCATCCTGAGCATAAAGAATACTAACGAGCAGTGGATTACCTGAACTGTCTTTTGCACTCGTGGCACTTTCATAAATGTCATGCAGGATGTTCCAGCGATGGGTGACCAATATGGCCTGCAACCCTTTGGATTTTATAAATTCAAGGCTCGCTGGAATTTTCCCGTCAGGGCTACGATAAAGCGAACTACTTTTGCCCCCGCCGGTTGGGCCTTGTAACTGGCAAAAGCCAGCAATAGCATTTTCGTTCTTTGCATTCACCGATAGGGCAAGCGCCTGTTCAATCGTATGCGCAATGATTTGATTATAAGAAGTCGGTATTGGCTGACTCATCTAAATCCTCGTTAACTTACTATTCCTTTTGAGTTTCGCCCCTCTTTTAGAAGGGGCGACAAGGTTGGATACAACACAACACCAACAAATGACTCATTAATTCAATTCAGGCACGATCTCTTGTGACCAACTGTCTTCCATCAGCATTCTGAACGACATACCACCCGACGCTGCTTCCAACGTAAGTTCGCCAGCATCTACGGCCGTCTTGACGTGCTCTGTTAACAGCTCAAACAATCGGCGCTTGTACTCAGTGTCATCGTTTCCTTTTAAATGCTCCCCCTTGGTTTCCAGTACAGAGAAGCGGTAACTGCCAGAGTTTGGCTGTTCGACGCACACCAACAAGTCAGGGTAAACCTTTTGCTTTTGCCAGCCTTGTAGGCTGTACTCACGTTGATTTACTGCAATACGATGCCACCAATATACAGACGCTTGCTTATCCAAATACCAGGCTGTGTCGCGCTCTAAATTGTTCAGCCCATTTTGATAGACCTTTTCAAACAGGCTTTTTTCGAGTTCTGATCCATCTTTGCGGCGAAGCACCTGATCATGCTCACTAACATTAACCTCTAGGGTTTGCGCCAGTTCCCAATTTAGCTTTTCGTTATCAGAAGCAAGTAGACGTAGGGAAATATCACCCTTGTCCAACTTAGATCTGAAGATTTGCTCCGATAATTGCGCAACCTGCTGTTTAATGTCGCGCTTCATCTCTTTGAGCAGCTCAAGGCGATTAGTAAACAGCGCTTCCTCTGTAACCCCATTGCTACGTAAGGTGTCTAAGGTGTGCGTTAATACCCGCATGGCTTGCCATGGGTTTGGAATGACATCGGTAAGCTGCCTTACCATAAACGAGATATCCAGGCCTGCACTGGGGTCAAACTCGATGTTCTCGTGAACCGGATCGGCCAAGTCCAATTCGCCTTGGTTATCCTTGGACATTTTGTAGTCGATACGGGCAATCGTGCGCTGTAACTTGTCGTCCACTAGCTGGAAGTTTTCAGCATTCAAATAAGACAGCGATTCCCAATCTAGGTCACCCAGCACATCCCGTTCATAGTCAAACAAACGGTAGCCGTCTTTGTACTCTGCATCACGATGTAAAACCCTAGGCAAGAATATTTTAGGTAGGTTACGAAAACGCTCTCTACGCAATAAGGTTTCTTTGCTCACTACAGCGGCGGGTTTATTGGCTTCTGTAGCTTTAACTTGATTCGCCACATCCCCCATCCCTTCTTCTTCTAAACCTTGCTTAACACCGGCGACGGCTTCCATCACATCTTGATCAAAGGTGTAGACATAACATTCATCTAAGCTTGGTTTTTGCGTCAATCGCGCATGTGGTTGACGGAGTACCCGGCCAATCATTTGTGTGATTGCCGTTTTTGCGGTCATTTTAGACAACACGGTTAACACATAAGCAAAGGGGCAATCCCAACCTTCACGCAGCGCATCTTTTGTGATGATGTATTTAACGGGGCACATTTCGCTGAGCAAATCATCATCACCTAACTCGTCTTTGTCAGACGTTTTCAAGCGAATTTCATTTTCATTTACGCCCAATTTTTCCATTAAATACTCGCGGGCGTCTTCCGCATGCACAAAGGCTGAATCTCTTTGGTCTTTACCTGTGCGCTCAACACGGATCAGCATGATGGGGCGGATATAGCGACCGGTTTCGTTTTGTAGCTGCCCAGCATCCTTCTCTAGCTCTGCCAATTTGGCGTGCGCAAGCGACAAGGTATGCTTCCACTCACTTTTGTCTTCGTTGATTAAGTTGATGGGTAACTTAATCATTTGCTCATCTTTCAACGCTTGCCCAGACACATTCACCAGCACATTTGAGTGATGCTTACCGTTTGCGTTAGGCGTGGCAGAAAGCTCAAGAATAAACTTAGGGTTAAAGCCACACAGGGTTTCTCTTGCGGTTTCGCTATAGGCTTTATGCCCCTCATCCACAATAATCACTGGGCGAACCATGCGTAACACATTGCCTAAGCTTTGTTTGACTGACACTGAGCCTGGGGCTATGCCTTCTTGCCAACCGTAATCGGATAGATCGTTACAATCTAGATTACGAATACTGCTCAATAGCGCCTCATTGGCGGTGGTGTCATCTTCAATCGGGAAGAAAGTGGTAAATCGCCCGCTATCACGGAACATGCGCAGGGTTTCTTTGGATTGACGCGCACTGGATTGCAGCATCAATAACATAACGCACAGGTTTTCGTCGGTATCCCGCTTGGTAAAGGCATCGTTCTTTTCGAGCATTTTTACCCGACCACCCGATGCACGTTCAAGCATTTGCCGATACGGATGTTCACGATTAGCCAACTGTTTCCAGGTTTGCTTGTAAATGGCATCCGAAGGCACCACCCACAGCACCATACCCGTTTGTTGCGCAAACAAATCCGTTTGCAGACGCTCGACCGCAGCAACACCAAGTAAGGTTTTACCACCACCTGTCGGTACTTTCAGGCACACGTTAGGAATTGGCCGCTCTAAGCCGTCAAATCTTGTGACATAAGGAGCAGGCACCAAGTGACCGCTTTTGTCTTTAAGTAGGTCAATACGGCGCTCCTGTACCAGAGCTTCCCACGTATCTTTGGCGTAATCAGTTAAGCGGGCCTCTTTGCCTTTCATTTTCTGAAAAGCGGCAAAGTCTTCCGCTTCTTCCTTGGTGTCGGCCAGCTTTTTCAGGTAATAGTCCAGCTTATCCAATACACCATTCTGGTAGTCTTTTAACTCCATGTTACGCCCCCATAATGCGATGGATGGCGTAAGGTAACTGGCAAAATTCAATGCGTTTTTCAGTTAAGTCCTTCTGGCTCATAAACTTCGCGACAGCAAAAACAATGGTGCGCTTCTTCGTAGCATTATTTTTAACAATCGCTGCTACTTTATCTGCGTTTAATGCCGCTTCATTTGAGCGCAACCATTCACTATCTGGGCGATAGAACAAATGAATACGGAATAAGTCTGTTTCACCGATAAAACCATCGGCAGAAGCTTTAGCGACCGCTTCTAACGATTGCCCAGTGGCGGTATAAAATACATAACGCGCAAGCGCGTCAAACGACGGCATCGCTTCGCCGGTAAGTAAGCTTTCAATTTGAATCGGTTCACCTAAGGTACAATAGGTGAAACTGCCGCCGATGCCTGGGGCAAACTCGTCCACTTTACGCTCACCAGTGACAGTCAGCACACCGTCCTTGAGCTCTTTCTTAATGTTGTCGAAATCTTTGCTATGTTTTGCTTCAACTTTGGCAATTTGCTCCAACAACTCAGCGTGTTTTTTCTCAAAGACCGACCAAGTTATTTTCTCAGAAAACAGTTCCTGTTTCTGATTACCTTTGAAAGGGTAGCCACTGATAACTCGACGAACACGCTCAGCAGTCATCGAATTAGCATAGTCTTCGCACTCCACAAGAATAAACTTCCGATCGCCATCATCTTTTTGATTTCGACTTAATACTGCATGGGCTGTAGTACCAGAACCAGCAAAAGAATCTAATATTATGGAGGTAGGCTGTGTTGCTAGTTCAATTACTCTCTCGATAAGACGAACCGGCTTAGGCGTTACAAAGACATCACCTGATGTGGCAAAATCCATTATTTCTAATAATTCGCGCTTAGCTTCCTGTGTGTGGCCAACATCTGCCCAGCTCCAAATTGTCTGAGGGACCCTTCCTTGCTTTACTTCTGATAAAAAGATTTTAGGAGCTGGGATGTTATTCCCGCTCTCTCCCCACCAAATCCTATTATCCGCGTCAAGCTTCCAGAAATTTTCTTCTGACACTTTCCAATAAAGTCCTCTTGGAGGGCCTTCCACAATTCTTCCACTTGGACATTTTATAGAGTAGGTTCCTTTACTATAGAAATTTCTTGCTGCTAAGTTATTCGGCCGCCATGGACCCCTAGGGTCATTATCTGGGTTTTTGTACAGTTGATTTGATGCCTCCGATCTTTCGAGCATGTTAGGAACCCAGGTCTCGCTGTTTTTCGCATAGACCAATATGTAATCATGATCTTCTGAAAAATGACGGGCTGTACTCTTTGGCGCATAATTTTTATGCCAAATACAACTGGTAATGAAATTTTCCTCTCCAAAAACCTCATCCATAAGTACTTTAAATCGCTGAACCTCATTATCATCCAATGTTATCCAGATACTCCCAGAGTCACTGAGTAACTCTTTTAAAAGAAGAATTCTTGGCCACATCATGCAAAGCCATTTGTCATGACGTTCCAAGTCTTCTTTATCAACAGGATTAGCTGACTTTTTCAACCACTCCTGCATCAATGGTGAGCGAACGTTGTCGTTATAACACCATCCTTCATTACCTGTGTTGTACGGCGGGTCGATAAAAATGCAATCAACTTTACCAGCATGAGTTGGCAGCAGCGCCTTGAGGGCTTCAAGGTTGTCGCCATGGATGATGAGGTTGTCATCAAGTGAAGCAGCCTTACCTTGCTGTGGTAACGATTTATCCGCAACCACTTTTAGTTCACGAAACGGCACACTCAGGTGGTGTGAATAAACAAACTGCTTACCTTTAAAATCCAACGTTGGCATCGGTATTCCTTAAATTCTTAATTAATTCTGATGATTAATCTCTAGTCATAAATGTGGTTGTCTGGGTTGTACTAATTGTCTAAGTGACATAACCCGGCGCGATTGCAAGGTTTTGTACCCCATAAAGAGCAGCACGATTTTTCAATGCCAGTTGGCATTGACTGATTGGTAAGCAAGCGGTCTCGGAACAGTCTACATTCCAGAGCCTGAGCAAATACCCCGCAGTTGCTGCTCTAATCTCAACCTTCATCACGCCTCCCGTCATGCCATAGTCCAGCTCTATCGCTTCACTGTACTCAATACGAGGATGCGGCACTAACTCCAATTCAACAAAGCGGTTCCATTGCCTGTCCTGAGTTTCGAGCTCCGCTTCAGATAATGTAGAGTCTTCAAGCACAACCGCTGCTTTAATGCGGGTCAGTACAAAGTCACGAAATTCACCATGTTTGCGGTCAAAACCACGAACGTGCCAACGCAAGCCATTGTCTACCAGTGTATGCGGTACAATTTCACGCGTTGTTTCTCCGCTCGATAACGACACATAGGTGATACGCAAGGCTTTGCCTTTGTGTATGGCTTCGGTGACTTTCGCGACAATCGATAAATTCGGTTTATTAAGGTGATAAGGCGCTTCACAAGCAAGGGGTGGTTTTAACTTTCCAGTAAAGCCATCGCCGTACCCTTGGCTAATGGTTGCCAGTGTTCTCACATCGTCATAGTCGAACAAGGGTTCAAATGCTTCACCACGTTTATGCAACTTGAGCTTTTGGTCATACTCAATGTTGCTTGGTGCAAGCTCTCGGTACATTGTGAAGTCTTTCGTTGCTTGTGCAGCGGCTATGCTGAAGCGATCAACTAAATCCGCCCGTACCGCTTCTCCCTTAAACAATAAGGTGAAGTCGATGTGGGCAATGCGATCCCTAGTTGCTTGTGGCAACTGCGCTATCTGCGAAAGCCTATCTGGCTTTCCTTTCGCGCCTTCTTGAGCGAGTGAACTCGCTGCTACCGTTTGTTTCAGAGCATCATTTGTCATGCGTCTTGTTTATCCAATTCAACCAGTTTCTTAAAACTCTGTTTATACAGTAAGTACCGACATCGCGTAATCACATTGAAAAGCATCACTCAATGCTGCTCTTCATTCGCAATGACTTAGCAATCTCTACCGGTTGAAGCTGGACAGATGGTCATAAAACACTGAATAGGCTTCAACCTAATTAATTTTATTAGGTGTCATCCTATCACAAATTATTTTGTAGGGAAGACTAAGCGGCAACTTTATGATCTGGATTACAATTGCCACTGAGTCATGAGCGTGAAGACCTTGTTTTGTGCCAATGCTGATAGCTGCTATCAATGTGCCACACTAACCAATGGCACCACGATGTTACCGCGATGAGATCCCCCTTTGTCCGACTCTGTAGACATCAGGGCTCGTTGCTCACTCTCCCGAATGCGCCTGGCAACTTCTGCCTGGGCTGGCAGCAATGGCAGCATCCCTTCAGCAATCGCGTCTGGGGCAGACTCTTGGCCACAGGACATCAAATGCTTCCATGGATCTTTAAGAAAGCGCTCGAACGTGATGCCAAATTCAATGATGCGGGCAGAGACGAAGATTTCGCCCCAGTATTCAATGTAGGTGTCTTGGTACATGGAAAGATTCCTCTTTTTGGTTATATACCCTGCCTACTTGCAGCCGCAGCGGTGTTACCTGCATTCGCTCACCCCAATCACATAGAAGATCTATGCTCATGGGGACTTGCTCACTTGCCGCCTAGCTGCAACACCAAGTAGTTTGGGTATAACGTAAGTTCACTTTCCATTTTCCAGAGGTTTTCAAATATGCAAGGCTTACCTTGTAGAGAGCTACAAAGCTTTAAATCGATTGCGAGCATCTTTGTAGTCATAGTGGGCATGTTCTGAGCCACGATGGTACAAATCATCCAGGTAAATTTGTTCCTGCGGCAACTCGTCTTCGCTGATTTCGCGCCACCAATGTTTATTGGCACCTTTAACACCGTCATGCCAGCGGTAACCACGCTCTTTTAAATAGTCCTTTACGTCAAACGGCGCACCAAACGCACGAACTAACACAGTTCGCCTGTCTGCTTCAGACAACAAGTTTGCAACGGACTCGGGCAACAAATAGAACAACCAGGCCATCGCCAAACAATCGGTTGCAGCTCGGTGTCCTTCATAGAACCAACCTAATCGAAGCAGCAGGTACTCAAGTTTTCGACTTTCAAAACCCAGAGCCTTCCAATCTATGCCACTGGCTGAACAGGCCCAAGATAGATGGCCTAATGCAGCAAACCGCTTTTCAAAGAAAGGACGATCAAACTGTGCATTGTGTGCAACCACCAGCGGATCATCGGATAACCAACTCGCTACCAGTGAATCATCAATGTGCTGGCCTTGCACCATATCATCGGTGATACCGGTTAAGTCGGTAATCAGCTCGGGGATTGGCTTGCCGGGTTCTTCATACAAGCTGATCACATCAACAATCGACACAATCCGCTGAGCAGAGGGGCTGTAAAGCACCTTAACCATACCAAGCTCAATAATGGACTCATCATCGGAAGACATTCCGGTTGTCTCTGTATCGAGCAGCACCATTGGCTGTTCATCACCGACCATAGGAGAAAGTTCAAGTGGCCAAGTCTGCGGCTCACGCGTTAATGGAATGCGCTCCAGCAATCTAAAATCTTCTGGTCTTTCTGGAATATCCGCGAGGCGCTCTAGCGGAAATGGCGCAGGGGCTCTTGTCATTGATGGTTCCTCTTCAATTCTATTGTTCGCTTTGGGTTATTTCACTGTGCCACAGGTTTCTCTAAATGCACCTTGGATACCTCAGCGTTTTTTTGATCTTTCTACTGGGTGACCCATGTATGAAGGCTTTGGCTAAGCCTTTCAGAAAGCCTTAGCTAAACCCTTTAGGTAACCCTTACCGATACCCTTTAGGTATGGCTTAGCCAACCCCTTTTCAAACGGTTGAAAAAGGCTTGAACTGAGTTCGACTGAGCATTTTAATGATGCTCCTGACTTCGCTTTAAGCCAGTAAATTCAATACGAAGCAGAATTTTACTAACTGTTTTTAAACCCTTTGCAAAGGGTTCAACAAGCCTTGTTTGACGGTTACTTGACCCATGCGTTAACCAGTAGCAGTAACAGGATCAGTAACAGAAACAAGAGCAGTAGGCAGAAGCAGTATTGTCCAAGCCTTGCAGGCTTTGACGAGGGCGAGCAATCCCCACATCAAGCTTTTCAACACAAAAAAGAAATCACCCACGACACAACGTCTTACTCGAACAACTACAGTTTTACCTACAATTTTACTTGTAGAAATCAGCATAGCATCAGATACTGTATAAACAAACAGTATTAATTCTATTTTTTCGAGGTTCGTCATGAGTGTCTCGCTGATAGGCCGTAGCGGCGCACTTGCCTTCATCAAAGCCAAGCGCCTTCGTATTCCATTGTTCATGGAACGTGTTTCTGCTGGTTTTCCCTCACCAGCGCAGGATTATGTTGAGCAAACGCTCGACCTCAACGAGCTGTGCATCAAGCGACCGGCTGCAACGTTCTTTGTGCGTGTTGAAGGTGATTCAATGATTGATGCTGGGATTCACCCAGATGATATTTTGGTGGTTGATCGTTCTGTTCAAGCAGAACACGGTGACATTGTCATCGCTGGCATCCATGGAGAACTCACGGTAAAGGAGCTTCAACTAAGGCCGTGCGTCAAGCTGATCCCAAGAAACCAGGCGTATGAGCCCATTCATATTCCTGAAGGGGCAGAGTTAGAGATATTTGGTGTGGTCACCAATGTGGTGCGAAACATGCGCCGTAAGTCGTGACTGTCCCATGCCTGTATTTGCCTTGGTGGACTGCAACAACTTTTACGCCAGTTGTGAGAAGCTGTTTCGTCCTGATTTAAAAGATACGCCGGTTGTGGTGCTGTCCAACAATGACGGCTGCGTGGTTGCACGCTCGCGTGAAGCTAAGTTACTCGGTATTAAAATGGGCGTACCCGTCTTTCAGATCAAAGCCGAAATGCAGCGCCATGGCATTTTGGCATTCTCCTCTAACTATGCGCTTACAGTTGGGAAATACTTTAGACATCACATGTTGTAATGTTTCAGGTTGTATAAATTAGACGTCGAGATGAGGGGTGGTTACAATTTTTACTATTGGTTAAGAAATATCTTGAAAAAGTAGATGTATGAACGCGTAACCCCCTGGGGGAAGGCTTAGCAGTGTGAATAACGGATGATTTAGGTGTTAATGTGATTGAACAAAATAGGTCGTTTCCAGATGACTTCGGCTTTGACTATTGTCTTATGTGGATTAGTACGGAGAAATATCCCTCATTTATAAGTAGGCCACACCCTGACAGTGGCGAGATCATCCATGACGTTAGGGACAACTCAAAACCATTTGCTCATAAACTTCCAATTTTAATAGACCCCGATGGTATCAATGTGGTGCCAGTGAATCTATATCTTCACTCTTTGTTGGCAGATCCAGATATATCCTCCGATAAGACGATTCAATCCCATGCAGTTGCGTTATTGAGCTTCTATCGGTGGTTGAGCACGGAAATCCCCGAACATACACACCCAAGGACTGGCCTTCTGGTTGATGAAAAACCTCCGTTAACAATATATGACTGCACCGAGAAGGTAGAGGAAAGTCCAATCGTGAGATATCGAGACTATTTATTGGAAAACCTTTATACCAAGGATGAAACTGGAAAAGTCGGTGGTTCTCCAAGTACAGCC